>JAJEPU010000061.1 GCA_020686985.1 Brotaphodocola catenula | reverse complement strand
AATATGCAATTAAAATACAGTAACTATGTGGCTTTCAGCCACACTCACGGCTTTGCTGTGAATAATTCAGGTTAATTCTAAATTTTTTACTTATTTTCTAAATTCGTATTCTTTTTATCCTCATGTGTTGTGAGGGTTCGTTCCGATCAAATAAATTCCAAGATTATAAAAAAGAAAAGGCTTCTCGTTCAAGTTAAAGATTTCAGAAATCGAAACAGCAATCAAAATTCCGTTTTTCTGAAAATCGAAAAAATTGAAGGAGAAGCCTTTTTGTTGTCTAATATGGTGTTGTATTTAATGCAATCAATCCTTAATAAAATGAATTCGCTCCGGATGGAAGCGATCTTCCTGCGGACGGCTCTCTGCCGGATAGCCGAGCGGGAAGAGGGAGAAGACAGCCACATTTTCCGGAAGATTCAAAATGTCATGGACAGCCTTCATGCGATCTGCGATCGGGGCAATTCCGATCCAGACACCGCCAAGACCGAGAGAGTCCGTCTCGAGCCAGATATTCTGCTGACAGATCGAGAGATCAATCTGTGCGAAATCCGCCCGGATCAGACCTTCGGTACGGTAAACTGGAACGATGATAACAGGTGCACCGCCGGCACAGCCGGAATATGGGGTGACAGAAGCGAGCTCCTGAATTTTTTTCTTATCCGTGACCACATAGAATTCCCAGGGTTGCTGGTTGCAGGCACTCGGAGCCTGCATGCCGGATCTTAGGATCTGCATGATTTTTTCTTTTTCTACGGGTTTATCCGCATATTTTCTGACACTGATTCTGTGAAAAATGCTATCCATAAATCAAGTCCTCCTTGAAAAAAGATAATGTTATTAGCTTTATTTTAGCACGAAGAAAGAGCAAAATCAAATTCATATCTTTTCTTTGAGTTTTATGGTATAATCGGAGAGTATTCTCTTAGGAAGGTTTAGCTGAGGAGTTTGTTTGTCTGATGGAAAATGGGAAGCTGAGAAAGTTGTATCTGAGAGAAGTATATGAAATTTAGAAAAAGGAGTGAGAATTTTGAGACGAGTAATAGCACTTATCATGGTGTTGATTCTGCCAATTAGTTTGATTGTCAGCATCGTTCTTGGTCTTATACATCATCCGTATGCACCTCTTGCGTTTGGATTTGCGTTTGCAACGATGCTTGTTTTTCCTGTCTTTTATGTAATTACGGTCATGCCAAAGCATGTGGTGGAGGTTTATTTTAAAATAAAGGATAAGCTGGGATAAGAAAATAATTGTGATGAGAGAAAGTTTGGGGGAAGGAGTGTGAGGATATGATTGTTGCAGTTTGTGTGGACGATAAAAATGGAATGATGTTTAATAAACGCAGACAGAGTCAGGATCGCATTCAGAGACAGCATTTGCGGAAATTGGCAGAGGGAAGAATGATCTGGATGAATTCGTACAGTGCAGTTCTTTTTTTGAAAGACAGCGAGCAGTTAAATGCAGGATTGGAATCAGGAGCGCAGGAGGATTTTGCACAGCCGAATATCTGTGTGGATGAGGACTTTTTAGATCGGGCTGGGGAAAATGAGATCTGTTTTGTCGAGAATCAGAGCGTTTCGGAATATACAGAGAAAATAGAGGGAGTCATTCTCTATAAGTGGAACCGCGTTTATCCGTCCGACCGCTTTTTTGATCTTGATTTGAGTGGAGAAGAGTGGAAGTTGACTGAGAGTGAGGAATTTGAAGGTTCTTCCCATGAAAAAATTACGATGGAATTCTATCGTTCTCATTCACAGGGATCACAGTCAAATGGAGAGGCGAAGGAGTGACTGTCTGAGAATGGTCAGCGAAGTTGATGGAAATCGCGCACGGAGTCCCCATAGGCATCGATTTGACGGCATAAAGAATTTTACAAGATTTACAAAAAATTGATAAAATTGAGAGAATTACGATAACAGAGAGTTAGGGAGTTTAGAATTATGAGAAAACTGAAAATATGGATTGCGGGTCTGGTGATGGCAACGTCACTGGTTCTTTCTGCATGCGAGCAAATGCCGGAGCTGGAAATATCGGGAAGTATCCAGACAACGACGGAGACACAGGCAGGGGCGAATGTTTCCTCGGAATCAGGGGATTCGTCGAGTGCGACATTCAGTCTTGCAGAAGTGTCGGAGTATTCTGGAGATCCATATGTGGCAGTTCACGACAATATTCCGTACTTTACAGAGGAAGAGTTGAACGCGGCAAGGGATTCTTTTGAATTTTACAGTGAGCTTGATGAGATTGGGCGCTGTGGTGTTGCCTATGCGTCGGTCAGCACGGAAACGATGCCGACAGAGAAACGAGGTGACATCAGCAGTGTGAAGCCGACAGGCTGGCATTCTGTGAAATACGATAATGTCGATGGAAAGAGTCTCTATAACCGTTGTCATCTGATCGGTTATCAGCTGACCGCGGAGAACGCCAACAAGCAGAATCTGATCACGGGTACAAGATACTTAAATGTTGATGGCATGCTTCCGTTTGAAAACATGGTTGCGGACTATGTAAAAGAAACAAAAAACCATGTACTCTATCGCGTGACACCGGTTTTTGAGGGCGATAACCTTGTGGCATCCGGAGTTCTGATGGAGGCAGAGTCCGTCGAAGATCAGGGCGAGGGAGTTTTGTTCTGCGTATATGCGTATGATGTTCAGCCGGGAATCACGATTGATTATGCGACGGGTGAGAGTGCCATTTCCGGTCAGGCGCTTGCAGGTGTGACGACAAAAGCGGATAAGAATTCGACTGCGAAGACGGAGGCAAAGACAAACGGAAGCAAGAAAGATACGGGTGCAGAGACAAAGACTTCGGAAAAGTCGAACACGAAGAATGAAAAAAAGCAGACATATGTTTTAAATGTCAATACGGGAACTTTCCACAAGCCAGATTGCTCTTCTGCACAGAGAACAAAGGAAGAGAACAAAAAGCAGGTGAAAGACACACGGACTCACATGATTGAGCAGGGATATTCCCCGTGCAAACAGTGCAATCCGTAACAGGAAAGTCCTCGTCCATAGCTTGCTTGCGAGCTTAGGCGGGGAGTGGTTCCCGAATAAAGAAAGTAGCAAGACGGAGAGAAGGAGAGAGACAAGCATGAAGGTGTGGACAGAAAGAATTGAGGGAATTGGTGCAAATGGAGAGGAAAATGAACAGACTGTAAAGGCATCGTACACGGCCTATCTGATTGATAACAATCCTGAGGAGGCGGAAAAAAAGCGAAAAGCGATCATCATCTGTCCAGGTGGCGGATATCGTTTCGTCTCCCCGCGTGAGGCAGAGCCGATTGCGCTTGAGTATCTCGCAATGGGATACCATGCGTTTGTGCTGTCTTATAGTGTAGCGCCGAGTCGTTTTCCACAGGCAATTGAAGAACTTGCGTGGTTGACGGTTCATATCCGCAGACATGCCGAGGAGTGGAAGATTCAGGAAGATGGAATTGTGGTCTCGGGATTTTCGGCAGGTGGTCATCTTGCGGGAAGCCTTGGAGCGTTCTGGAATCAGGAATGGCTGGCACAGGCAGTTGGTGCGGAAAATGAGGAGATTCGCCCGAATGGAATGATTCTGTGCTATCCGGTAGTGACGGCGGGCGAGTACTGCCATCGAGGTTCCGTGGAAAATCTGCTTGGAGACCGCGCAGACGAGAAGGAGGCTCAGGATCAGTTTTCTTTAGAGTTTCAGGTGGGAGCGCACACGCCAAAGACGTTTCTCTGGCATACAGTGACGGATCAGACTGTTCCTGTACAGAATTCTCTTCTGCTTGCGAATGCGCTTGTACAGAGTGGGGTAAATCTTGAAATGCATCTCTATCCGGTCGGCTGTCATGGACTTTCGCTTGCGACGGAGGAGACAGCAGTTGGACAGGAAAATCGCGTAGAGCCACAGTGCCAGAACTGGATAGAGCTTGCGGGAAACTGGATGAGCCATCTCTAATGCGATGAGAAAGTAAAAATCAAAAAATAAAGAAATAAAAAACAAGAAATAAAAAGAGACTCAGGGAGCATTTGCGTGAAAGGCTGTGCTTTGAGTCTCTTTTTGTTCATTCGTTTGAGAAACACGGGGAGAGCTACCGCGATTATGCAGAGTGGATTGCGAAAAATACGGCGCATGATCTGATCCGGAACCGGACGGCAATCCGCGAGAACTTCTATTCGGGACGACTGATGAAATTGCGATGGTTTTATATTTTTTTTGATATTTTTCGATCATACTTGACGCAATTATTAAAATTTTGTAAAATAAAGATATGCCAGTAAATCGTATCTTTGTAACACAAAGGAATCCGCAATGATGCAATAGAATCCGCACAGGTTCAACTGACTGAGAGCAGGAGCCGGGGCGGGATTTTTTTGCGCATTTTCCCTGGAATGTTTTTTAGGCTGGATGTGCAGTGACACGGAAACTTGAAAACAGGTTGCAGGAGAGGCGGAAGAAGGCTGGCAGGTACGTTTTAGGAGGAAGAATTATGAAAGGCTATAAGAAGCTGATGAATGCAGTAGCTGTGGTGGAAAAGGCAGTTCTTGTTATCACCATGATCCTGATTCTTGTGCTTACCGTGGGTAATGTATTTTCGCGGAAAGTGATTCATCGCTCCTGGTCCTTTACGGAGGAACTGGTCGTTGCGGTGTTTGTATTGATTACACTTTTGGGTGCAGCGCTGTCTGCAAGAGAGGGCGGTCTTGTCGGACTGAATCTTGTGACAGAGCGTCTGCCGAAATGCACAAAAAAACCGGTGGTTTGTCTGATCACCTTTTTCAGTGTGATGTTTATGGCAATTTTGTTTTACTATGGAATGGACAAGGTGTTCGCACAGCTGGCGAACCAGAAGAGAACCTTCGTGCTGAACTGGCCGGAGTGGATTTTCTGGTCCTTCATCCCGATCGGTGCGGTATGCTTAAGTCTTCATTTTATTGAGTTCTGTATCGATACCTGCATGAAGAAAGATGATGCAGACGAGAAAAAGGAGGTGCGCTAAATGGTCAGTGCCGTATTGTTTGTTTCCTTTTTCTTGCTTCTGCTTTTAAATGTGCCGATTTCGGTATGCTTGGGACTCTCCTCAGCGTGTGCAATCCTCTATTCAGGAACTTCGCTGACGATTGTGGCAACAAATATTTATTCTGGTATCAGTAAATTCCTGCTTCTTGCAATTCCGTTCTTTGTTCTGTCCGGAAACATCATGGCAAAAGCCGGAATCTCCACGAGACTGATTCACTTTGTAGATACCTGTGTGGGTCACCGCAAAGGTGGTATCGCAAATGTATGTGTTATCGTGGCATGTTTCTTTGGAGCAATCTCCGGTTCCGGTCCGGCAACCGTGGCAGCACTGGGCGCTGTTCTGATTCCGGCAATGGTGGAGCGTGGTGGTTTCTCTGCACCGTTTGCAACGGCTCTGATGGCAACATCAAGCTCGATCGCAATCGTCATTCCGCCGAGTATCGCGTTCGTCGTTTACGCGTCGATCACGGGTGCGTCGATCGGAGATATGTTTGTGGCAGGTATCGTTCCGGGAATCCTCATGGGACTTGCGCTTGTGCTTGTCGTTATGTGGGAGGTTCGTCACAACCGTGTTGTTCCGGCAAATGTTAAGAAGGCGTCTGCAAAAGAGCGCTGGGATGCATTTAAGGATGCATTCTGGGGATTTTTGATGCCGTTGATTATTCTTGGCGGTATTTACGGTGGATTCTTCACCCCGACTGAGGCGGCAGCGGTTTCCGTTGTCTATGGTCTGTTTGTCGGCATGGTGATCTACCGCGAGGTAAAATGGACAGATCTCTGGGATATTCTGATTGACTCTGCAAAGACAACCGGCGGAATCATGCTGATTGTATCCTGTGCATCCCTGTTCTCTTTTGTCTGCACGCGTTTTGGAATTTCCACCGCTGCATCGGAGCTTTTAGGAGGCCTTGCAAAGAACCAGTTTACCTTCCTTTTGATCTGTAACGTGATCTTCCTGATTGCAGGTTGCT
The DNA here is from genome assembly GCA_020686985.1 of Brotaphodocola catenula. Lineage (GTDB taxonomy): Bacteria > Bacillota > Clostridia > Lachnospirales > Lachnospiraceae > Brotaphodocola > Brotaphodocola catenula. The sequence continues at coordinate 5,048 of JAJEPU010000061.1, read as the reverse complement.
TCATCGATGCAAACTCTGCAATGTACATTTTCATCCCGATCATGCTTCCGGTCTGCAAGGCACTCGGATACAATGTGATCGCATTCGGTGTAATGGCAACCGTAAACCTTGCAATCGGTCAGGTAACCCCTCCGGTTGGTGTAAACCTGTTTGTCGCAATCGGTGTCAAGCTCAAGAAAGGTATGGAGGTCAGCCTTCAGCAGATTTCCCGCGCGGTTATGCCGATGGTCGGAGCCTCAGTTGCAGTTCTGCTTCTGATTACCTATGTTCCGGTGATTTCTACTGGTCTTCCGGCTCTGCTTGGAAGCCAGGCAGCAATGAGCAGCAGTGGCACAGCAGGAACTGATTCCTCAAACGGTGCAGAGAATGAAAGTGGTTCTGGCGTAGCTGGAAATAGCGATTCTGTGGACGGTGAGGACTTTAACACGATTGAGGATTACAGCGATCTCGATTGGCCGGAGATGACGTGGAACTTTACCTGCTCGACGACAGAGACAAGTACCTGGGCTGAGGGCGGTAGAAAGTTTGGCGAGCTGATGGAGAAGGCAACTGGTGGAAAGATCAAGGTTGACGTCTACGCAGCGGACCAGCTGACAAACGGAAACCAGTCTGAGGGTATTCAGGCACTGATGAACGGTGATCCGGTACAGATCTCGATGCACAGCAACCTGATCTACTCGGCATTTGACCCGAGATTTAACGTGGTTTCCCTGCCGTATCTGTTTGATTCGGTTGAGGATGCCGATGCTGTTCTGGATGGACCGGCAGGTGAGAAACTTGTGGAGATTCTTGAGTCTTACGGTCTGCACTGCATGGGTATGGCAGAGAATGGATTCCGCCAGCTGACAAACAGTGTGCGTCCGGTTAAGAGTGTAGACGACATCAAGAACCTCAAGCTCAGAGTTGCAGGATCGAACCTGTTAATGAAGTGCTATGAGCTTTGGGGCGCAGATGCGACGAACATGAACTGGTCGGAGACTTACACCGCCCTTCAGCAGAAGACGGTTGACGGACAGGAGAACCCGCTTCCGGCAATCGACGCAGCAAGCGTACAGGAAGTACAGAAGTACGTTTCTCTCTGGAATGCAAACTATGACTGCTTGTTCTTCTGTATCAATCAGGATCTCTATGATTCTTTGACACCGGAACAGCAGGCGGTTGTCGATGAGGCGGGTCGCAAGGCAGTTGCCTACGAGCGTCATATCAACCGTGCCGGCGATGAGGAGATTCTGAGTCGTTGGCAGAGCGAGAACGGCGTTGAGGTCGTTCCGACTGAGGAGCTCGACATCGAGTCCTTCAAGAAGGCCGTAGAACCGGTAACTGACTGGTACATCAAGGAACTCCAGTCTCAGGGCTATGAGGACGCAGAGACACTTGTTCATGCATTTACGAATGCAGAAGGTGCAGATTCCGGTGCAAACGGCGGTGTCTCCACAAGTGCTTACACTGTTGAGGATCACAGCGATCTTGACTGGCCGGAGATGACATGGAACTTTACCTGCTCGACGACAGAGACAAGTACCTGGGCTGAGGGCGGTAGAATGTTTGGAAAGCTGATGGAGCAGGCAACCGGTGGAAAGATCAAGGTTGATGTCTATGCAGCGGATCAGCTGACAAACGGAAACCAGTCCGAGGGTATTCAGGCGCTGATGAACGGTGACCCGGTGCAGATCTCGATGCACAGCAACCTGATCTACTCGGCATTTGACCCGAGATTTAATGTGGTTTCCCTGCCGTATCTGTTTGATTCAACGGAGGATGCTGACCGTATCCTCGACGGCGAGGGCGGAGAGAAGATGAAAGAGATTCTCTCTTCCTATGGTCTGCACTGTATGGGTCTTGCGGAGAATGGTTTCCGTGAGTTGACAAACAGTGTGCGCCCGGTCAAGAGCGTGGACGATATGAAGAACCTGAAACTCAGAGTTGCAGGTTCGAACCTGTTGATGAAGTGCTATGAGCTCTGGGGTGCAGATGCGACGAATATGAACTGGTCCGAGACCTACACTGCCCTTCAGCAGAAGACCGTTGACGGACAGGAAAACCCGCTTCCGGCAATCGATGCGGCAAGTGTACAGGAAGTACAGAAATATGTATCCATGTGGAATGCAAACTATGACTGTCTGTTCTTCTGCATCAATCAGGATCTCTATGATTCCCTGACACCGGAACAGCAGGCAGTTGTCGATGAGTGCGGTCAGCTCGCCGTTCGCTATGAGCGAGAGATCAACCGTGCCGGAGACGACGAGATTTTGAGGCGTTGGCAGAATAAGAACGGCGTGGAAGTTATCCCGTTTGAGGAGCTTGACATCGAGTCCTTCAAGAAGGCAACTGAGCCGGTGGAGGAGTGGTATATTAACGAGCTTAAAAAGCAGGGTTATAACGACGCAGAAGAGCTTGTATCTGCGTTCAAATAAGGTCAAGTATCAAGTAAGAGCTTGCCAAAATGAAATTCAATTAGCTTACATATAGCTTGTAAGCAGAAAAAATGTAGGAAATAAAAATTCCGTTACTGGACATGTGAGCATGAACAGTAACATAAATAGTAACGAGTGCGCGAGGTGAATGTCAGACATTGACCCCGCGCACTTTTTATGACAGGAAATTGCGTCCTATCATACTTTTGCAGGCTTATTTGGATAGGTGGAAAGATCCGAAGTCGACAGACTTTGAGTATCTGTTCAACTGTTTTAACACAATATTTTGACGATCCGTGCGGAAAAGGATGGACCTGGGATGGATCAGAAAAAACTCGATCAGCTCTTGGCATCGTTGCAGGATATGACACACACTGCAGATAATCTGGGACTTCACAATATTGCACGAAGAATTTGCCTGCCAACTATTTCATAAAAGTGTTTAAGAGAATTGCGGGACAGAGCCCGACGGAATATCGAAATATTGTTTTAGCGAAAATTAGAAAAAATGATTGCTTGACTCTGCCTGAAGAAGAGAGTACGATGAAGTGGATGCAGGAAAAAGGATGCGATAGAGAAAAGAATACAGAAAAATAAAAGAAAAAGAATGTTTTTTGGAGGAATACAGATGAATCGCGATTTGACGAAGGGAAGAATTTCCTCTTCCCTGATTTTGTTTGCCCTGCCGATGATGGCGGGAAACCTGATGCAACAGTTTTACAACATTGCGGATACGCTGATTGTGGGGCGAGTGCTTGGACGAGATGCGCTTGCAGCGGTTGGTTCGGCGTACACGCTGATGACATTTCTGACATCGATTTTTCTGGGACTCAGCATGGGAGCGGGAACCCTGTTTTCGATCTATCAGGGAAGAAAAGATGAGAAAGCGTTGAAGACTTCGATTACCCATGCCTGCACGCTGATTTTGGCGGTCACGCTGATCTTTAGTGTGCTTGTCTATGTCGCGATTGATCCGATTCTGATTTTTCTTAGGATTCCGGATGAAGTGTGGGCGGGAATTCGCCAGTATCTGTTGATCATTTTTGCGGGAATTGCAGGGGTCTCACTCTATAATTTTTTTGCCTGTCTGTTGCGTGCAGTCGGAAATTCGGTGACTCCGCTTGTTTTTCTTGCGATTTCAGCTCTGCTCAATATTGGACTTGATTTGCTGTTTGTCGCAGGCTTTCGGTGGGGGATTGCAGGAGCAGGAATCGCGACAGTGTTTGCCCAGTATGTTTCTGGAATTGGAATCTGGATCTACACGGCAGTGAAATGCCCGGATCTGTCTCCGTCCTGGAAGGGACAGCATTTTAACGGACATATCTTTAATGAAATCTTGAATCTGTCTTCGATGACCTGTGTTCAGCAGTCGGTGATGAATTTTGGTATTCTGATGGTGCAGGGACTGGTAAACAGCTTTGGCGCTGTAGTCATGGCGGCTTTTGCAGCGGCAGTCAAGATCGATACGTTTGCATATCTTCCTGTTCAGGATTTTGGAAATGCCTACTCAACGTTTGTCGCACAGAACTATGGAGCGGGAGAGAAGGAGCGGATTCGAAAAGGAACAAGACAGGCATTTCTGTTGAGCATTCTGTTTTGTCTTGTGATCTCGGCGGTTGTATTTGTGTTTGCAGAACCTCTGATGCGGATTTTTGTGAGTCGAAGTGAGACGGAGGTCATCACAGCGGGAATCCGTTATCTGAGGATTGAGGGAGCCTGCTACTGTGGAATCGGCTGTCTCTTCCTGTTCTATGGTTATTATCGCGCAATCAAGCGGGCGGAGATGTCGGTTGTCCTTACCGTGATCTCTCTCGGTATGAGAGTGGTTCTGGCATATGTGCTGTCTGCTCGGATTGGTGAGATCGGAATCTGGATGGCGATCCCGATTGGTTGGATTCTGGCAGATTTGACAGGATTAGCTGGCATGAAGGTGATCGGAAAAGAAAAAGGGAAGAAGATAGGCGATTAAGAGAGATTAAAAAAGAAAAATTAGGGAATAAATGAGAAGGGATTAAGCGCTGATTGGGAGATGGTAGGGAAGTTATAGAGAAAATGAAAGAAATTTGGAAAAAAATAGAAAAAGATGAAAAAAGTGGTTGACAGATAGAAAAAGATTTGATATTATAATCAGCGTCCTTGAAAAACAAGGGCGTTGATTAAAAAAAGAAATCAAAAAGTGAAAAAAGTGCTTGACAAAAACGGAATGACTTGATAAAATAAACAAGCTGTTTCAAAAGAAAAGCAAATGAGTAACAAACTGAACCTTGAAAATGAAAGATTGAACAGTGTTTAAAACCCTGAAAATTCTTATATAATGAGAAATTCAGAACATTCGCGATACAAGGTTTACGCAGTCCTGCTTGCAGGAATGAGAAAACCGAACGCGATGAGCAGAACGAAGTTCTGCGAAGAAACAAACCAAACAACAGTAGAACGGTTTAATAATTAGCTAGTGGTTAATCTATTGGATCGGGAAACAAACTTTAATTTGAGAGTTTGATCCTGGCTCAGGATGAACGCTGGCGGCGTGCTTAACACATGCAAGTCGAGCGAAGCGCTTATGATTGACTTTTCGGAGGATTTCATTAGTGACTGAGCGGCGGACGGGTGAGTAACGCGTGGGTAACCTGCCTC
>JAJEPU010000060.1 GCA_020686985.1 Brotaphodocola catenula | reverse complement strand
TCACAGATCCGTCAGGATTTGAATAATTTCGGTGGATTTGGTCAGCAGGGATATGGATATAATGTAAAATATCTATATAACGAGATCGGAAAAATTCTTGGAATTGACCGGAAACACAACCTGATTATCATTGGTGCCGGTAATCTGGGACAGGCGATTGCAAACTATGCCAATTTCGAAAAACGTGGATTTATTATCAAGGGAATGTTTGATATCAATCCGCGTCTGATTGGACTTGTTGTTCGTGGCATTGAGATTCGCGGAGTGGATGATCTTGAGCAGTTTATCCGTGACAACAACGTGCAGATGGCAGCACTCACGATTCCTAAGACAAAGGCTCCAGAGATTGCAGACCGGCTGGTAAGTGCGGGAATCAAGGCAATCTGGAACTTTGCGCATGTGGACTTGAATGTGCCGGATGATGTTGTGGTAGAAAATGTGCATCTGTCTGAGAGTCTGATGCGACTTTCTTATCGTGTGTGCCGTCTTCAGGATCAGAAAGAGGAGCAGGAGAGACGCGCTAAGGAGAAGAAAGAGAAGGAAAGGAAATAAAGACATAAAGAGAGACGATTCGGGAATATCCCCGGAATTGTTTTGCACATGATGTGGCGGATACCGGCAGGAGAAAGAGCATGTCTCATTTCGCCTGCCGGTTTTGCTTGTATGATCGAGGACAGGAGGCGGACGGATGAGGTACTTTGTGACCGGTAAACAGATGAAACAGATTGATCAGGACACGATAGAGCGGATTGGGATTCCGTCACTTGTCCTGGTGGAGAGGGCAGGGTTAGCTGTTGCGGATGCAGTGGAAGAGATCATAACTTCCGGTCATCCGGACTTGTCTGCCCGAGATAAAAATAAAAAGAATGTACGGATTTTGATTGCCTGCGGAACGGGAAACAATGGAGCCGATGGCATTGTTGTCGGAAGAATCCTTCACGGGCGAGGATATGAGGCAGTGGTGTTTCTTGGCGGAAATCCGGAACACGAGACGGAGGAGCACCGCAGACAGCAAAAGATTGCCGAAGCACTTGGCGTGACGATGATGCGGAAAACGGAAGATCTGTCCGGTAACTGGGATGTGATTGTGGATGCGGTGTTTGGCATTGGACTTGCGCGGGAGATCACCGGGGAGTGGAAGAATATTCTGGAACAGCTCTCTGAGATTGCAAAGCGCGACGGCGCCAAGGTGGTTGCCACGGACACGCCGTCGGGAATTCATTCCCAGACCGGTCATGTGATGGGAACAGCACTGAGGGCTGATCTCACTGTGACATTTGGCTATGGAAAGACGGGACTTTTCCTCTATCCGGGGCGAAACTATGCCGGCAAGGTGCGTGTCGCGGACGTCGGATTTTCCGATGTCAGCCTGGAGAGAGTCGGCTGGGACTGCAAGTCGCTGGAGGAGTCTGATCTTGCTGATCTGCCGGTGCGCCAGTCGGACGGAAATAAGGGAACGTTTGGCAAAGTTCTCGTGATCGCAGGAAGCCGGGGAATGAGCGGGGCAGCGTATTTTAGTGCGCTTTCCGCATACCGGACGGGTGCAGGGCTGGTGAAAGTCTTGACGGTTTCCGAAAATCGGGCAGTGATTCAGACGCAACTTCCGGAGGCGGTTGTCTCCGTCTATGATCCGGATCAGATCACGGCGGAGGAGCACTCGACGGATTTTCTGAGGGAGGCGTGTGACTGGGCAGATGTGATTGTGCTCGGCCCCGGACTTGGTCAGGAACCGTATGTGGAGTACCTTGTCGAGGCAGTTCTCGAGCACGCGTATGTGCCGATGGTCTTAGATGCCGACGGACTCAATACCGTGGCGTCCCACCCGTATCTGACGCGGTATTTTACGGAAAACATCATCCTGACTCCTCATATGGGCGAGATGGCAAGACTTTGTTCCTGCCCGATCTCGGAACTCAGGGAAGATCCGGTTCAGACGGTCAAGGCGTACAGCAGTCGCTATGGGGTAACCTGTGTGATGAAGGATGCTTCGACGCTGATTGCGGATAAGGATGGAACGGTCTGGTTGAACACGAGCGGATGCAGTGCGATGGCGAAGGGCGGTTCCGGAGATGTACTGACGGGAATTATTGCCGGTCTGCTTGCACGTGGCATGGACTGCGACCGTGCATCGGCATTTGGCGTTTACCTTCACGGTCTTGCCGGTGAGAGTGGATCGGCGAAATTTGGAGAAAATGGTGTGCTTGCGAGCAATCTTGCGGATGAGATTGCAAAGCTTGCGTAAATTTTGCGATAAGCGCCAAAATTGCAAGCAGAGAAGAGAAATTTGATGAAAAGAAAAATTTGACAAAAAGACCATTTCGATATATTAAATATAAAAGAAAGAAAAAAGATAACAGATACAGGAAACAAAAGGAGAATATACAGAAAAATGAAGATGTATACACGGGTCTGGGCACCGATTGATCTGGATGCGGTTGTTTATAATATGGAATCTATGAAGAAAAATCTGAATCCCGGCACAGAGATGGTCGGTGTCGTGAAGACGGATGGATATGGTCACGGTGCCGTTCCGATCGCAAAGGTGATTGATCCGTTTGTAGCAGGATATGCAGTTGCAACTCCGGAGGAGGCCTATGTACTTCGCCGTCACGGGATTGCAAAGTGGATTCTCGTTCTCGGAGTCTCCCATGAGAGCCAGTATGAGGAGATGATTCGCCAGCAGGTTCGCCCGTCGATCTTTACGATGGAACAGGCAAAACCGTTCTCTGAGACGGCACAGCGCCTCGGCGTCAAGGCACCGATCCATTTCGCGTTAGACACCGGAATGGGACGCATCGGAATGACGCCGGATGAAAAGGGGGCAGACCTTGCAAAAGCGATTGCGGATCTTCCGGGAATCGAGACAGAGGGCTTGTTTACGCATTTTGCGCGCGCCGATGAGGCAGATCGGGAAGCGACCATCCGCCAGTATGAGCGCTATCAGCATTTCTGTGATCTGCTTAAGGAGCGGGGAGTCGAGATTCCGCTTCGACACTGCTCGAACAGTGCGGCGATCATTGACTTTAAGGAGATGCATATGGGACTTGTGCGCGCGGGTATCTCGATCTATGGCATGTATCCGTCGGATGAGGTGAACAAGGATGCCGTTCCTCTGCGTCCGGTAATGAGCTTGAAGAGCCGGATTACTTATGTCAAGGAGATGGTTCCGGGACAGGAGATCAGCTATGGCGGACTTTACAAGGTCACAAAGCCGATGCGCGTTGCGACGGTTCCGGTCGGTTACGGCGATGGCTATCCGAGATCTCTGACCGGAAAAGGAATGGTGCTGATCGCGGGAAAGCGTGTTCCGATTCTCGGACGTATTTGCATGGATCAATTTATGGTCGATGTGAGTGAGATTCCGGAGGCGAAGGTGGACACCGAGGTGACTCTGATCGGAGAGGACGGAAATGATCGGATCTCGATGGAGGAGGTTGCAGACTGGTGCGGAGGCTTCCACTATGAGATCAGCTGTGACCTCGGAAAGCGCATTCCGCGTGTCTACTTAAAAGATGGAAAAGTGATCGGAACGAAGGACTATTTTGATGATCACTATGAGGGCTTTACAATGTGACGAGACACGGTTTTCCTGCATAAAATAATCACAGAAAGGCAATAATAGCTCTAAAACAGCTGTCCATATTCTTTTCTTTTGATTTTTCTCTGAGTCGTTTGTTTTACATGTTTTCTTTTGGAAACATGTAAAAAATACATAAGAAAACGGGTGGAAGAGAGAAAAGAGAGAAGCGGGACAGAGATGGAGTGAAATCAGTGATTATCAGACGAGGAGACATTTATTATGCAGATCTGCGCCCGGTGATTGGATCGGAGCAGGGCGGAGTCCGACCGGTTCTCATCATCCAGAACGATGTGGGAAACCGGCACAGCCCGACCGTGATCTGCGCGGCGATTACCTCAAAGATGAACAAGGCGAAACTTCCGACCCATGTGGAATTGTCCACGCGACGCTGTGATATGGTTCGCGATTCCGTGATTCTCTTAGAACAACTGCGGACGATTGACAAACAGAGACTTCGTGAGAGAATCTGTCATATAGATGAGGAACTTCTTGGAAAGGTCAACCGGGCGCTGATGGTGAGTCTGGAACTGCCGATTGAGGGGGAGCATTTGCAATAAGATTTTTTCTTTCTACATAAAGAAAGAGAAGGTGAATGTCTGTCAGCGCAAACTTATAACTCAGAGTGGATGTCCCCTTCCTCTTTAGGTGTGGGGTATCACAACTCTTCTCAGGAGGGAGGTTCACATCGCTTCGCCATTGACGAATCAGGAGAAATCAGGTACAATTACGGCAAAAAGAGATGTCGCAGAGCAGAAAAAGACAGGGGTTCCTGCTTTTTGTGTTTTGCGACATCTCTGTAAAAGAAAGGGAGTTTAGAGTCTTATGGACGAAGGCAGTTTGTCGTTGCCAATCCTGGTTGTCGTGGCGTTTGTCGCGATTCTGGCGGGAGTGACAATTCTGGCAATTCGTATCTACCGGAACCACAGACGTGAAAATGTGACAGAAGAAGATATTCGGACGATGGTGAGCGAAGGACAGGAGCAGGGGGTGTTAGAGAGCGGAGAGGCAGAGATGATCTCCAATATTTTTGAGATGAGTGATAAGCAGGCATGGGACATTATGACGAACCGCAAGAACATTGTGGCGATCGATGGTTCCCAGACGTTGAAAGAGGCTGCGGATTTCATGCTCAAGGAGTGCAACAACAGTCGCTTCCCTGTTTATGGACAGGATCTCGATGACATTCTCGGAACCGTGCATCTGCGCGATGTGATGGTGCATGTGCAGAATCCTCATGAGGCGAGGATGGCGGTTGCGAATGTGCCGGGAGTGATGCGAACTGCTCATTTTATCCCGGAGACGCGCAATATATCTTCTCTGTTTAAGGACATGCAGTCGCAGAAGATTCACATGGAGATTGTGGTGGATGAGTACGGACAGACTGCCGGTCTTGTGACGATTGAGGATATTCTCGAGGAGATTGTCGGAAATATCATGGATGAGTATGATGTGGATGAGCAGTATATTGTCCGCGGAGAGGGCGATGCCCTGATTATGAGTGGAATGACCCCGCTCGAGGATGCGGAGGAGGAGCTTGGGATCTCCTTCACGGAGGAGGATCGCAACAATTACGACACGCTCAACGGCCTGTTGATTTCCCGCCTTGACCGGATTCCGAAGGAGGACGAGCATCCAGAGATCCCGTATCTCGGTTTCCTGTTCTCAGTTTTGAAGGTGGAGGGAAGAATCCTTCACTCTGTCCGCGTGACGAGGATTGCGACAGATTCACAGAGTGAGGCAGAACTGGAAGATCATACCTGAAAATAGTCAGATCACATGTGAGAATGCGAAAAAAGGATAAAATTTCGACATCTTTCTTGCACAATTTATAAAAAACAAAATAGAACCTGTTAATATATACAAAAAATGATAAAAAGAGTTCAGAAAATCAGACAATCATACTAAAAAAAGGGTTTTCGCCCCTTCTTTTTTGTGATAGAATCAAGCTATCAGAAAAAAGGAGGGGTTTTATTATGAGGAAAAAATTGGCATTGTTGCTGGCATGTTCGATGTTGTTTGGACTGACCGGATGCGGAAACAGCAGTACCGGTTCAACCACAGCTCCGACTGAGGCACCGAAGACGGAAGAGACGACCGTTGCAGAATCTTCCGAAGCCTCCGCAGAGACAGGCGAGAGTGGAGATCTCGATGCTCTGATCGAGGCAGCAAAGGCAGAAGGAGAACTGACCGTGTATGGCTCCTGTGAGGAGGAGTATCTCTCCGCTGCCTGCCAGAACTTCGAGAAACTCTACGGAATCAAGACGAAATTCCAGCGTCTGTCCACCTCCGAAGTTTACACCAAGGTCTCCGAGGAGGCAGGAAAACCGTCAGCGGACGTATGGTTCGGCGGTACGACAGATCCTTACAACGAGGCAGTTGCAGCAAACTTGCTGATGCCGTATGAGGCGATCAATGCGAAGAACCTCATCAGCGATCAGTACAAGGACCCGACAAACTGCTGGTACGGAATCTACAAGGGCATTCTCGGATTCATGGTAAACACTGAGGAGATTGAGCGCTTGAAACTGGAGGCACCGAAGACCTGGGATGATCTGACGAAGGAAGAGTATAAGGGTCTGATCATGATGTCGAACCCGAATACCGCAGGTACTGCAAAACTCGTGATCAACACGATGGTTCAGATGAAGGGTCATGACGAGGCGATGGAGTACTTCAAGGCACTCGATAAGAACATCGCTCAGTACACGAAGTCTGGTTCCGGTCCGTCCAAGATGGTAGGACCTGGCGAGTGTGTCATCGCAATCGGATTCCTGCATGATGGTATCTATCAGATTCTTCAGGGCTATGACAATATTCAGCTCATCGTTCCGGAAGATGGAACTTCCTACGAAGTTGGTGCAACCGCAATCTTCGAGGGATGCACCCATCCGAACGCAGCGAAGTTGTGGATTGAGTATGCACTGTCTCCGGATTGTGTAGACATGGCGAAGGACAATGGTTCCTATCAGTTCCTCGTTCTGAGCAATGCAGAACAGCCGAAGGAGGCAGAAGAGTTCGGTCTGGATATGAACAACACGATCGATTATGATTTCGCAGATGCAAAGGCAAACAGTGCGAAATATGTAGAAGATTTCTTCAATGCACTTGGAAGCTCTGCTGACAGTGCAGATTCGAGCAGATTCCTGACTGAGTAAGGTTCTTGTTCATGGAACGGCCGGTCAGCAATCATCGGTAATCGTCAGTCATAGAGAGTCCGATCGGTTTTTCTGATTGGAAAGTGTGACGGAATGTCTGCCGCGCGGTACTGCGAAAGCGGTTCCGCGCGGTTTTTGCGTCCGTCTGATGCTTGTGAGAGATGACCGTAAGGATAACAATCAGGTGTGTTTCTTGTTAGAAAGGGGGACTGGCTGTGGCCAGAAGACAAAGCGCTGACCTTGAGCGTAAAAAATTTTTCTCAGATCCGATTTTGATCAGTATGATTGTGGTATTGTTGATCTTTTTGTCCCTGTTTATTCTGTATCCGCTTCTGATGCTTCTGGTGGACAGCTTTTATGCAGAGGGACATCTTACATTGGATGTATTTAAGCGTGTGTTGAGTCTCGAGCGGTTTCGGAATGCATTTCGCAACACCCTGGTGCTCGGCGTGATCACCGGTTTAGCTTCGACGGCGATCGGACTTCTGTTCGCCTATGTGGAAGTCTATGTAAAGCTCAAGACGAAGATCCTTGAAAAGCTCTTTGGTCTTGTGTCGATGCTTCCGGTTGTTTCCCCGCCGTTTGTGCTCTCACTGTCGATGATCATGCTTTTTGGACGAAGCGGTATCATCACGCGATCCATGCTTCACATCTATGATTCCAACGTGTACGGCTTAAAGGGAATCGCGATCGTGCAGACGCTGACGTTCTTCCCGGTCTGCTATCTGATGCTCAAGGGACTTTTAAAGAACATCGATCCTTCTCTCGAGGAGGCAACCCGTGATATGGGTGCGACGAGATGGAAGGTATTTACGAGTGTGACATTTCCGCTTCTTCTTCCGGGACTTGGAAATGCGTTTCTCGTAACGTTTATCGAGTCGGTTGCAGACTTTGCAAACCCGATGCTGATCGGTGGTTCGTATGATACGCTTGCGACAACGATCTACCTGCAGGTAACCGGAGCTTACGACTCGACGGGTGCAGCGGCGATGTCCGTTGTCCTTCTGTCCCTGACCGTGATTCTTTTCCTGATTCAGAAGTATTACCTCGAGAAGAAGACCGCGGCAACCCTGACCGGAAAGGCATCGAGAATGCGTATGCTGATCGAGGACAAGAGTGTGACGACTCCGCTGACAATCTTCTGTGGAATCGTGGCAGCCTTCGTTCTTTTGATGTACATCATGGTTCCGTTCGGTGCTCTGTTTACGCTGTGGGGACGTGATTATACTCTGAGCCTCAAGTGGTTCCAGTATATGTTTAAAACGAGCGGACTCAAGGCGTTCAAGGATTCCTTCGTGCTCTCCCTGATCTCCGCACCGATCACCGCCTTTTTGTCGATGGTGATTTCCTATCTCGTGGTAAAGAAACGCTTCCGCGGACGCAGTTTCATTGAGTTTGTCTCGATGCTTGCGATGGCAGTTCCGGGAACCGTTCTCGGTATTGGATATATTCGCGGTTATGCAAACGGACTGTTCCGGAGTGGAGTTTTAAGCAGTCTCTACGGAACCGGAGTGATCCTCGTCATCGTTTTCGTTGTGCGAAGCCTTCCGACCGGAACACGAAGCGGAATCTCCGCTCTTCGCCAGATTGATAAGTCGATTGAGGAGTCTGCCTATGATATGGGTGCAAACTCCGCACGAGTTTTCATGACTGTGACGCTTCCACTGATCAAGGATTCGTTCTTCAGTGGACTTGTAACTGCATTTGTGCGAAGCATCACTGCAATCTCCGCAATTATTCTTCTCGTGACTCCGGATTTCCTGCTGATCACCTGTCAGATCAATGAGCAGGCAGAGAAAGGAAACTATGGTGTCGCATGTGCGTATGCAACCGTGCTGATCGCGATCACCTACGGAGCCGTTCTTCTGATGAATCTGATGATGAAGTTCTTCGGAGTCAGCCGGAAGATGAAAGAGGAGTAAGGTCGTCAGAGAAACTCGAATGAAATATGGAATATAGAATCAGGCAGGAGGAAAACAGGATGGAAAAAAAGAAAAAAGGTGTCCGTCTGGAACATATCTCTAAAATTTATAATGACCCGAAGACAGGAAAAGAGTTCTATGCCGTTCACGACGCAGATTTGAACATTGAGCCGGGAACCTTCGTGACTCTGCTTGGCCCGTCCGGATGTGGAAAGACGACAATCCTCAGAATGATCGCCGGATTTGAGAGTCCGGATGAGGGAGAGATCTACCTTGACAATCAGCCGATCAACGGTCTGACGCCGAACAAGCGAGATACCGCAATGGTATTCCAGAGCTATGCACTTCTTCCGCACTACAACGTCTTTGACAATGTGGCTTACGGTCTGAAAATACGAAAGGTTCCGAAGGATGAAATACGCGAGAAGGTGCTCAACATCCTCAAACTTGTGGAGATGGAGGGCATGGAGTCCCGAATGACGAACCAGCTTTCCGGAGGTCAGCAGCAGCGAGTTGCACTTGCGCGTGCGCTTGTGCTTGAGCCGGGCGTGCTCCTCTTTGATGAACCGCTTTCAAACCTCGACGCAAAACTTCGTGTGACGATGAGAACGGAGATCCGAAAGATTCAGCAGAAGGTCGGAATCACTGCGATCTACGTTACTCATGATCAGTCGGAGGCGATGAGCATTTCCGATAAGATCATCATCATGAGCAAGGGCAAGGTCGAGCAGATCGGAACGCCGAGAGAGATCTACTACCATCCGAATTCACGCTTTGTCGCAGACTTCATCGGCGAGGCGAACTTCCTCGACGCACAGGTTCTCGAGGCAGGGGAGGAGAAGGCAAAGATTCTCGTCGCAGGGGAAACGCTTGAGGTCAACAATTTTGCCCATGCCAAAGCCGGAGACAAGAGTGAGCTCGTTCTTCGACCGGAGGCAGTCAGCCTTTCTGAGAGTGGTGTGATTGAGGGAACCGTGACGCTCTCGACGTTCATGGGTTCTTACCAGTATTATCAGTTGAGTGTGGGGGGGATGGAGATCCAGATCACCGATTACAATCCGGTCAATCGCCGGATTTATGAGACTGGCGAGAGAGCTTTCCTTGACTTTGACCCGAGAGGTGTTTATATTTTATAACATCGAGAGGATGATATCGACATGGCGTCGACCGGAATATCGGCTAAAATACTGATGCCGAATATCGCGTCGACACAGAGTCGAATTGAAAAAGCTGGAGAGGAATGAGGCGTCATGTGGTCATGGTTTGGAAGAAAGAGGGAAGTGCAGAGACGGGAAGATTGTGAACGGATTTTAAGGGGGCTTAGACAGGTTCAGGACGGGAATCTTGAGACGGAGATCCGGGCGGATTCCGATCCGGATCTTGCCGAGATCGCGGATGCCTGCAACGAGATGATTGAGAGCCTGCGCCGGGAGCGGGAGTCTGCGCGTCAGATGGCAGAGCTTGTCGCGGCAGCGCAGAACAAACAGCTCGAGTCCCAGTTTAATCCGCATTTCCTCTATAACACGCTTGAGAACATCCGCTACATGTGTCGTCTCGATCCTTCGTCGGCAGAGCAGATGGTTCGAGATCTGTCCGGGCTGATGCGTTACAGCCTGGAGAACAGCGGGGGAGAAGTGATTCTCTCGGAAGATCTTGACCATCTGTCTCGTTATCTTGCGATCTTGAAATGCAGGTTTGGGGAGCGGTTTCAGTTTACGACCGAGATCAGCGAGCAGGCGCTCTCGTGTTGGATTCCGAAACTTGTGCTTCAGCCGATGATCGAGAATGCGGTCAAGTATGGATTTGGCGGAAAGAAAAAAGAGATTCATGTCAATTTGAAGGCGTACTGCCATGAGGGAACATTGTTTTTACTTTGCAGGGATGACGGCATGGGGATGAGCCAGAGTGCACTCAAGAATCTGGCGGCTCTTCTCGAACAGAGGGAGAATACCAGCCGTCATTCTGGTCTTTATAACATTCACCGGAGAATAGGTCTGCTCTACGGGCGTCCGTATGGAGTGAAGATTCGGAGCTTGGAGGGCGAGGGAACCGCTCTCGTCGTGACGATTCCGGTGCACGAGGGGGAAGAGAAAGATGCTACGGATTCTGATCGCAGAGGATGAAGAGGTGATCCGAAAGGGACTCGTCTGTACGACCGACTGGCTTTCGATGGACTGCGTTGTCGTTGCGGAGGCTTCGGATGGTCAGGAGGGACTCGAAAAGATTCTTGAGAGTCGTCCGGATGTTGTGATTGCGGATATCTGTATGCCCTGTCTTGATGGGATTGAGATGATCCGTCAAGCAGAGGAGACTTTGCGGTTTAAGAGCATTCTTCTGACGAGCTATGAGGATTTTGAGTTTGCAAAGCGGGCGATTGAGGCAAAGGTCAGTGCCTATCTCCTGAAACCGGTTGATGAGGAAGAGCTGGCGCGTGTGATTGTGCAGATTCAAAAGGAGATCGATTTAGAGAGGCGGGCAGAGCGGGCACTCCGAAAGACGGAGGAGGAGAGTGTGGAGACGGCGACGAAGAATGTCCGTGTGATGGAGAATGGCTACGTCGCAGAGTGTATTCGCCGGATTCAGAAGGATTACCAGAAGCGTCTGAGTGTGGAGCAGATCGCAATGGAGCTTGGAGTCAGTGCGAGTTACTTGAGCCGAAAGTTCAAGGAAGCGACGGGACAGACGTTTTTGGACTTCTTAAATCGCTACCGGGTCCAGCAGGCGACGGCACTTTTGGAGACGGGAAGATACCGGATCTCGGAGATCTCGGAGGCGACGGGATTCTCGGATTACAAGCATTTCTGCGCGGTATTTAAGAAATATACATCAAAATCGCCGACAAAATTTCAGCAGGAGTATTGATCTTACGTCTTTTTGGTGTTAAAATAACAAAGATGTTTTGTCGTGAGATCACGACAGTTTCCGCAGAATGCGGACAAGGACGAGAAGAGAAAGATAGATAAGGAGCTGTTATTTTATGTCAGGACATTCTAAATTTGCCAATATCAAGCACAAAAAAGAGAGAAACGACGCTGCTAAGGGTAAAGTATTTACCGTAATCGGACGTGAGATCGCTGTAGCTGTAAAAGAGGGCGGTCCGGACCCGGCTAACAACAGCAAACTGCGTGATGTAATTGCGAAGGCAAAGGCAAACAACATGCCCAACGATACCATCGACCGCGGAATCAAGAAGGCTGCCGGCGATGCAAACTCTGTAAACTATGAGGTACTGACCTACGAAGGTTACGGCCCGAACGGTGTTGCAATCATCGTAGATACCCTGACCGACAACAAGAACCGTACCGCAGCAAATGTAAGAAGCGCATTTACCAAAGGTGGCGGAAACGTAGGCGCACAGGGAAGCGTATCCTTCATGTTCGACAAGAAGGGTCAGATCGTGATCGATAAGGAAGAGTGCGAGATGGATCCGGATGAGCTGATGATGCTGGCTTTGGATGCAGGCGCAGAGGACTTCTCCGAGGAGGAGGACAGCTACGAGGTGATCACCGCTCCGGAGGACTTCAGTGCAGTTCGCGAGGCTCTTGAGAAAGAGGGCATCCCAATGATGGAAGCAGACGTAACGATGATCCCGCAGACCTGGGTTGAGCTGAGTGCTGAGGATGACATCAAGCGCATGAACCGTATCCTGGATCTCCTGGATGCAGATGACGATGTTCAGGCTGTTTACCACAACTGGGACGAGTAAGAAGAATTTGAGCTTAATTTGATGTTGTAAAGGTTAAGAGTTGTAAACGTTAGGACGAGACTCCCTCTCTGGCATTTTCTTGATGCCGAGAGGGAATTTTTGGTTACTGTACACGGGTAGGCATTTTCTGAACTGAAAATGCCGTATGATACAGTGGTGGTAGCAGATTTTGCCGATT
>JAJEPU010000005.1 GCA_020686985.1 Brotaphodocola catenula | reverse complement strand
GTCTTATTTCCAATAGATCGTAATTGATTGGTTTTGCATTTTCAGATGCTCGGCCATTCAATGACCGAGTAGTTCACAAAATTAAGAGTTTTTTCATTTTTAAAAGATTGTGCCAAGATGTTGAAAGTGTTTACCGTTGACGCTCAACATCTTGTTTTTTTGTCTGGAAAATCATTCTTTTTATGGGAAGATGGAGGGCAAGGAGCGACTGAAGGAAAAAAGAATCGTTTGATTTTGCAGGGCAGAACGGCTATAATGATAACGAGTTGTCATGTGAGAGCGTGGCAAGGTAAGGGAATCAAAGACAAATGAAAACGTACAAAAAACGTTGATATAGATGAGCGAATTAGAGTTAAAAAATTTGCAGAGAGTCAAGTGAGTACTGGGAATTTTGTGAGACAGAGGGAAATATTTATGAACATTCAAACAGAGCTGGAGGAATTTTCCGTCTATCTGGAAAATGTGAAGAGAGCATCTCAAAATACCATTGTGTCTTATCGCCGGGATTTGCGCCAGATGCAGGAGTATCTGGAGAAGGAGGGAATTTTTGATCTCGGAAAAGTGACAAAGACAAGTTTGAATTCCTATATCCTTTATCTGGAACAGCAGGGAAAGGCGACGGCTACGATCTCGCGTATGCTGGCGTCGATCAAGGCATTTTTTCATTATGAATTTTCAAATAGAAAGATTTCTCAGGACCCGGCGGAGTTTGTCAAAGCGCCGAAGATCGAGAAGAAACCTCCGGTTGTTCTTTCTGTGGAGGAGATAACCCGGTTCTTAAGTCAACCGGACGGAAGCACGCCGAAGACAATTCGAGACCGGGCAATGTTGGAGCTCCTCTATGCGACTGGAATTCGAGTTTCTGAGCTGATTGGACTTTGCATGAAGGATGTCAATATGCAGGTCGGATTTATCGTGTGCCGGGCTGGAGCGCGGGAGCGTATTGTTCCGTTTGGACGCAAGGCGAGCCAGGCATTGCGCGCTTATCTTGAGCAGGCGCGGGAGAAGCTTTTAGATGGCAAGTCATCTGAGTATTTCTTTGTGAATTGCAGTGGGGGTCAGATGTCGCGACAGGGCTTCTGGAAGATCGTCAAGGGCTATGGAGAGCAGGCGGGAATTGAGGCGGACATTACTCCGCATACTCTGCGTCATTCATTTGCTGTCCATCTACTCAGCAGTGGAGCGAATGTGCAGGTGGTACAGACGATGCTCGGTCATGCAGATCTTGCAACGACATTGGCATATCAGAAGATTGGTCTTAGTAAAGTATAGATAAAACAGTAAGTGTAAGCGTGTGCTTAAAGAGGAATAGAAGTGTCAGAAGAAAGCAGAAAAAAGATGCGTCAAAGACAGCTGGAGAGAAGACGGAGACAGAGACGACGCCGGCGAATAAAAGTAGCAGTGGAACGGCTGGCACTTTTTATTCTTTTGGCAGTGGCGATTCTTTTTATGACAAGTGCGCTCTTAAAAGTGAGAAGGCGGGAAAATCTGCAAGCCTTATCTCTGCCAGACTGGTGTCAGGAAGCCTATCTTCCGGTCAATCCGTATTCGAGACCGGGGATAGAGCGCACAAAGGTCAAAAACATTGTGGTGCATTATGTTGCAAATCCGGGGACGACGGCACGGGAAAACCGAAATTATTTTGCGGGGATGGCAGACGCACCGGAGTCAGAGCGCAGATCAGTGAGCAGTCATTTTATTATCGGACTTGAGGGGGAGATTCTGTGCTGTGTTCCGGTTCAGGAAGTGGCATATGCAAATTATCCAAGAAATGAAGATACGATCTCGATTGAATGTTGTCACCCGGATAATTCCGGAAAGTTTACGCAGGAGACACAAAAATCACTTGTCAAATTGGTCTCGTGGCTGTGTGGCTCGTTGGATTTGAAGGCTTCAGATGTGATTCGTCACTATGATGTCAGCGGAAAGAATTGCCCGAAATATTATGTGGAGCATGAGGATGCCTGGACAACATTAAAAAGCGAGATTGCAGATCAGATCAGGTAAGAAGCTACAAGAATAATAAGTAAATCAATCCAATCAAGTGAGTCAGATCAATGGATTTCGAGTGATAAGATAAGAAATAAATGGATACGTACAAAGGTTGATTGATAAAAGAGAGGAATTCAGACTGAATGGGAAAATCATTGTACATAGCCGAGAAGCCGAGTGTGGCACAGCAGTTTGCGACGGCACTCAAGATCTCGGGAAAGCGGGCAGATGGCTATATCGAGTCGGATACAGCGATCGTAACTTGGTGTGTCGGACATTTAGTGACGATGAGTTATCCGGAGGCCTATGATCCGAAATTTAAACGTTGGAGTCTGGAAACTCTGCCGTTTTTGCCAAAAGAGTTCAAGTATGAGGTTATCGGCGGTGTTGCAAAGCAGTTTCAGATTGTCTCTGGTCTTTTGAAGCGGGCAGATGTCGAGACGATTTATATTTGTACCGACTCCGGACGTGAGGGAGAGTATATTTACCGGCTTGTAGATCAGATGGCGGGAGTCAGCAAAGAAAAGAAGAGAAAACGTGTCTGGATCGACTCGCAGACGGAGGAGGAGATTCTTCGAGGAATTCGTGAGGCAAAGGACTGGTCAGAATATGACAATCTCGCCTCCTCCGCCTACTTGCGTGCGAAGGAAGATTATCTGATGGGAATCAATTTTTCTCGTCTCTTGACACTCAAGTACGGTCCGGGGATTTCCTCGTATCTGAGGACGAATCGAACCGTTCTCTCGGTTGGGCGAGTGATGACCTGTGTTCTTGGAATGGTTGTGCGACGGGAGCGGGAGATTCGAGAATTTGTGAAGACACCGTTTTACCGCGTGGTTGGCAGATTTTCGAGTCAGGAGATGGAGTTTGATGCAGAGTGGCGCGCGGTCGAGGGATCAAAGTATTTCCAGTCCCCGTATCTCTACAAGGAAAATGGATTTAAGGAGCGCCGTCATGCCGAGGAGTTGATTCACCTGCTTCAGGGGCAGTCAGCCTCTAGCTCTGCAAATTTGCAGATGCAAAAACAGGGAGAGCCGGGAGATTCAGCCGGTAGAGAAAACGGAACTGGAATCCAGGCACATCTCGTCAAAATTGAAAAGAAGAAGGAGACGAAGAATCCTCCGCTTCTCTACAACCTTGCGGAGCTTCAGAACGATTGTTCCAAGATGTTTAAGATCAGTCCGGATGAGACGCTCAAGATTGTACAGGAACTTTATGAGAAAAAGCTCGTCACCTATCCGAGAACGGATGCCCGCGTGCTCTCCACAGCGGTTGCAAAGGAGATTCACCGTAATATCGGCGGACTTCGCAATTTTGCCCCGGTCAAGGAATTTGCATCTTATGTGCTTGATGCGGGAAACTATAAGTCGATCGCAAAGACGCGTTATGTCAACGACAAGCAGATCACCGACCACTATGCGATTGTTCCGACCGGACAGGGATTTGGGGCGATTCGCAGTATCTCTCCGCTTGCGATGAAGGTGTATGAGGTGATTGCGAGACGTTTCTTAAGCGTTTTTTATCCGCCCGCTGTTTATCAGAAGTATGCGCTGGAGCTTGTGATCGGAGCAGAGCATTTCTTTGCGAATTTCAAGGTGCTCACGGAAGCGGGATACCTGAATGTCGCAGATGTGGCGCGAATGAAGAAACGCACAGACGATGGAAGTTCCAGAGAGACGGCTTCTCAGGAGGTATCTGGAAGCGGGGACGAGAAGGACGAGTCAGAGGTTAACCAGAAGGATCTGGAAAATCCGGCATTTGTC
Organism: Brotaphodocola catenula; assembly: GCA_020686985.1. Taxonomy (GTDB): domain Bacteria; phylum Bacillota; class Clostridia; order Lachnospirales; family Lachnospiraceae; genus Brotaphodocola; species Brotaphodocola catenula. Next base: position 108,514 of record JAJEPU010000005.1, on the reverse strand, counting down.
GCAATGCTTGCGTCCCTCAAAAAAGGAATGCAGTTTCCGGTCAAGGGGCTTGCGATCCGGGAGGGCGAGACTTCCCCGCCTAAGCGATATTCATCTGGATCAATGATTCTTGCGATGGAAAATGCTGGTCAGCTGATCGAGGACGAGGAGCTTCGCGCTCAGATCCGAGGAAGCGGAATCGGGACGAGTGCGACCCGCGCAGAGATTTTAAAGAAACTAGTGAACATCGAGTATCTTGCCCTGAACGGAAAGACGCAGATCATCACACCGACACTTCTCGGTGAACTGGTCTTCGAGGTCGTCCACGCATCGATTCGTCAGCTCTTAAATCCGGAGTTGACGGCGAGCTGGGAGAAGGGGCTGACCTATGTCGCAGAGGGAACAATCACGTCAGAGGAGTACATGGAAAAATTGGCGCGCTTTGTTGCCGGAAGAACCTACGGCGTCCTGCAACTTCAGAACAGCTGGCAGCTGCGCGGAAACTTTGAGGCAGTCGGCGCGATTTACCAGAAAGACCAAAAGGCAAAGAGCCGTGCGGATCGTGACGGGACAGGTCGCACCGAAGGTAGTACGAAAAGCAAAAAGAAACAAGAAAAGGAGTAAAGAAGATTATGAAGAAAGAAGAAATGAAGACAGCAGAACTTTATACACTTGAGCATACGATGGCAAAATCCCTGCTTGAGCAGTTTGAGTATCCGTGGCAGGCACTTGAGCACATCGGCGAGTTTGTGGAGAACCTTGGAAAAACGCTCTCCGAGGAGGAATATGACAATCCGGTTCCGGGTGTCTGGATTCACCGCACCGCAAAGGTCGCCCCGACCGCAGGCATCATGGGACCGGTTGTAATCGGAACGGGAGCAGAGATTCGTCACTGTGCATTTATCCGCGGAAAAGTCCTGATCGGCGCAAACAGTGTTGTCGGAAATTCCTCAGAGTTAAAGAATTCGATCCTGTTTGACAACGTACAGGTTCCGCATTACAATTATGTGGGAGATTCGATTCTTGGATACAAGTCCCACATGGGTGCAGGTTCGATCACTTCAAATGTAAAGTCTGACAAGGAGCTTGTCAAGATCCACGCAGAGGATGAGGAGATCGAGACCGGACGCAAGAAGGTCGGTGCAATGATCGGAGATTGTGTTGAGGTCGGCTGTGGTTCCGTGCTGAATCCGGGTACGGTGATCGGAAAGAACAGTAACATCTACCCTCTCTCTAGTGTTCGCGGTGGCGTGGATGCAAATTCCATTTACAAGAGACAGGGTGAGATTGCAGAGAAGCATAATGATTAAAAACGCGCCAGGATGTATATGCATTGGTTGAATGATGTGCCAGGTTTTTATAAACGTTGACAGGAGCATATTGTATGATGCCCGTATAGGTGCTGGTATTGTATAGGTGTCGGAAACAAGAAGGTCAGGAAAACCCGTGTGAAACGTCGGTGCTTAGAACGTGTTTTTTACGTTCTTATGAACCGCTACGTTTTCACCCGGAGCGAGAGCGAGTTTTCCTGACCTTACTTGTTGGAGACACCCTGATCTGTCGCGATTTGTCAATGAAGAATTTGTATCAAATAAAATAACAATCCCTTCATTCTTTTAATTATCTTGATTCTTTACTGCAGTGAATCCCCATTAAATTAAAATTTATTAAATTTTCTTGTATTTTGCATCTCACTTCGTGCCGAAGATTCTGTCACCTGCATCTCCAAGACCCGGGCAGATGTAAGCATTCTCATTCAGGCAACGATCAAGATGTCCAACATAGATCTGGATATCCGGATGAGCCTCATGGAGACGCTTGAGTCCTTCCGGAGCAGCGATGATCGACATGAACTTGATGTTCTTTCCGCCATGCTGTTTGATAAAGTTGACAGCCTCGACGCCAGAACCGCCGGTAGCAAGCATCGGATCAGTCACAACGATGGTACGCTGTTCGATCGGGTCCGGAAGTTTGCAGTAGTATTCGTGAGGCTCATGAGTCTCCTCATCACGGTACAGTCCGATATGACCAACTTTTGCACTCGGAACGAGGGCGAGAATACCATTGACCATGCCAAGTCCTGCGCGCAGGATCGGAACGATAGCGAGCTTCTTGCCGGCGATCATCGGGGTCATGCAGGTCTCGATCGGTGTCTCAACCTCAACATCCTCGAGCGGAAGATCACGCAGAGCTTCATAGCCCATCAACATTGCGATCTCCTCGATCAGGGAGCGGAATTCGTTGGTTCCGGTGTTCTTATTTCTCAGAATTGAAATCTTGTGCTGAATCAGCGGATGATCAAAAATGGTAACATTTTCCATAAATCAAAGTTCCTTTCTCGATACAGTATTGTAAAACTAACCAAATTTTATCAAATTTAAGGACAAAGATCAAGAGTCATGCCAAGGTTTTGAAAGTCTCTTTTATAAGAGCCTTTTATTTATCTTCCGGGGTGTAGACCACCGTCACATAATCTCCAAGCTCATGGGTGACAGAAAGCATGATATAGATCTCTCCGTTTGACTCATAACTGAAACATCCCGGGAATCCATTCGTTCCGCCGAAATCCGCATTTGCAAGCAGGGCTACGTTCTGTTCGCGGTCGGTATTTTTGAGAAACTCAAGAATAGCTGGCTGATCTGTCTGGTTGACACCGGAGAGCACAACCCCATCGGACATCACATAATCTGCAAGTTGAACCGGATCTGCATAATCACTCAGGCGAACATCGGAGATTTCGGTCAGATCAACGGTGTTTGTGAGAAAAAGATTTGAGGGATACGACGCCTGATTCGGATAGCAGTATCCGCGGTAGATCACGGTGAGCCGGCTCTGGTCAGCAGAGACGACTTTGCAGGTCAGCTCGAGTGTATCCTTTGCCTCATTGATTCCCCATCCGCCGAGAATAGAGAGAGCATTATTCTTTAATAATTCATTTGCAGAGGCGGTACGGTCATCATCGTTTAAGTCCTGAATCACCGGATATTGGATGAAGATTTTGTTGTTCATGTAAGTCTCCATCATCACATGGATTCCCTTTTTGGTAGAAGAAGCGTCCGCAGTCGTTTCCGCAGTGTCGAGCGTCAGACTGTCCGCAGAATCTACGCTTTCCGGGGCTGAGGCTGACTGAACCGTCTCAGTGGGAACTGAGCGGGCACCGGAGAGATCAATGACCTCCTGCTGGCGCTTGCAGGCAGAGCTGAGAAGAGCGACAGAAAGGATTGTGAATGCACAGGCAGATCGCCGGATGCATTTCCATGTTTTTTTATGTGTAATCATACTGAAAAGTCCTCCCAATAAGTATAATCATACATTTGATGTATTCAATATATTTATGCAACCTATTATAATCGATAATCGAGCAAAAAGAAAGAGCCAACAGAATTATCGAGAGATAATTCTGTTGGCCCCTGCCCCTGCCAAGGAATGCCGGCAGCCGGACTCGAACCGGCACGAGGTCGCCCCCGTCAGATTTTGAGTCTGATGCGTCTGCCATTCCGCCACGCCGGCTTACTTACGCAACAAAAGAATTATAGCATAAGTGCCGAGCGTTTGCAAGCAATTTTTTCAAAAATTGGAATTTGAAATTTGATTTCACACAACCGCTTCTCTTAGAACAGCTTCTCAAAGCGCTTCATTGCCTCGATCGTGTTCTCGTGATTGTTAAATGAGGTTAAGCGGAAGTAGTTTTTGCCGTTCTCACCGAAACCAGCCCCCGGAGTTCCGACAACCTGAGCATTGTTTAGCAGGTAGTCAAAGAATTCCCAGGACTCCATTCCATCCGGGCACTCAAACCAGATGTAAGGAGAGTGAACACCGCCAAAGAAACGGATGTTTTTTTTCTTTAAGGTCTCAGCGATGATTCTTGCATTTTCCTGATAATAATGAATGTTCTCCTGGCACTGTTTCATGCCTTCCTCAGAGAAGACCGCAGAAGCACCCTTCTGGATGATGTAGGAAGTACCGTTGAACTTTGTGCACTGACGACGGTTCCACATTGCATGCAGAGACATTTCCTTACCGTTGGAAGCGGTGAAGACAAGCTCTCTCGGAACGACGGTGTATCCACAGCGGGTTCCGGTAAAACCGGCGGTCTTGGAGAGGGAGCAGAACTCAATCGCACACTTCTTTGCACCCTCGATCGTGTAGATACTGCGTGGAAGTTCTGGATCGCTGACGAAAGCCTCGTAAGCGGAGTCAAACAGGATGACTGCATCATTTGCGAGCGCGTAGTCCACCCACTCCTTGAGCTGAGCCTTGTTATAGACAGCACCGGTCGGGTTGTTCGGGGAGCACAGGTAAATAATATCCGCATGAACAGATGGATCAGGCATCGGAAGAAAATCGTTTTCCGCATTTCCGGAGATATAGGTGACGTGCTTTCCGCCCATAAGGTTGGAATCCACATAAACCGGGTAAACCGGGTCTGGAATCAGAATCACATTGTCGTTGGAAAACAGCTCAGAGATGTTTCCAGTATCGCTCTTTGCACCGTCGGAGATGAAAATATCGGCTGGTTCAACCTCCGCACCGTTTCTTGCATAGTATTCAGAAATTGCCTTGCGCAGAAATTCATATCCCTGTTCCGGACCATATCCCTTGAAGGTCTCGGCGCTTGCCATTGCATTAACACCCTCGTGAAGTCCCCCGATGGCAAGGCTTCCGAGTGGAAGGGTAACATCTCCGATTCCGAGACGGATGATGTTTGCATCCGGATGTGCCTCCGAGTAAGCGGAAACACGATGTGCAATTTCGGAGAAAAGATAGCTTTCTTTTAAATCCTGATAATGTTCATTCAGCTTTGGCATAAAAAATCCCCTCTTCCTGTAAGTATGAACGCTCAAAGTCTCTCTTTCAAAAAACAGGCATAAAGAGATTCTGGGAGCACATGAAATAAAAAAATACAAACACACTCTAGCAGAGATTAAAAATCAAGTCAAGAATAAGAAAATCAAAAAAAACACAGAGAAATGATAAAATAGGGTAGATTCGAGGACGGAATCAGTGGTATGATGGGGGCACATAAAAAAATAAGGTGGTGACAGGGATGACATGCCGGGAGGCGGAAAAACTGATTATGCCATTTATTGATATGAAGCTGGAGGAGGAAGAGCTGGAAGCGTTTCTGACTCATGTGAGCACCTGTCCGGAGTGCCGGGAGGAACTGGAAATCTATTATACGGTATCGTTAGGACTGCGCCAGCTTGATTCGGGTGCAGGCGGATATGACATTGCGGGAGCCTTGGAGGAAAGCCTTGAAGATGCGTGGATTAAGGTTCGCACAGCCCGTCTGCGAAAAGTGATTTGCTATGCGGTCAATACGCTCTGTGTGGCAGGGGTTCTGACACTTCTGGTGATGCAATTTCGCATCTGGGCAGAGACAGGAATTCTCTGATGGCACAGAAATAAAATGGGTTAAAAGAACGGACTAGAAAGGAAAGAGGGCAGACTTTTTCGTCTGTCTTTGGGAAAGGGTACGCTCTTAACGCGCTCAGAGAAAATAAAAACTGGCGATAAAAAACAGCCAAACTCAGACAAAAAAACGATCAGACTTTAGAAAATTAGGAATTTTTGAGATAAAGGAGAACAAGGTGGAAAAACTCGTACTGATTGATGGACACAGCATTTTAAACCGTGCATTTTACGGAGTTCCGGAGCTTACAAACTCGGAGGGGCTTCACACGAATGCGGTTTACGGTTTTTTAAATATCATGTTTAAAATTCTCGAGGAGGAGCAGGCAGATCATCTTGCAGTTGCCTTTGATTTGAGTGCACCGACGTTTCGCCATGAAAAATATCCGGATTACAAGGGAACGAGAAAGCCGATGCCGGAGGAACTCAGGGAGCAGGTTCCGCTTATGAAGGAAGTGTTGACTTCGATGGGAATCCCGATCCTGAGTCTTGCAGGCTATGAGGCGGATGATATTCTCGGAACAGTTGCAAAGAGCAGTCAGGCAGATGGGATCGAGGTCTCCGTCGTTTCGGGTGACCGGGATCTCTTACAGCTTGCGGATACGCACATCAAGATCCGGATTCCGAAGACAAGCCGGGGAAAGACCGAGATCCATGACTATTATCCGGAGGATGTAAAGCGCGAGTATCAGGTAACACCGACCGAGTTCATCGATGTGAAGGCGCTGATGGGGGATTCCTCCGACAACATTCCGGGCGTTCCGTCAATCGGAGAGAAGACGGCGACGAACCTGATTGTCACTTACGGAAGTATTGAGAATGTCCGGGATCACTTGGAGGAGGTGCGCCCGCCCCGCGCACAGAAGGCGCTTACGGAGCACTATGATCTTGCAGAGATGAGCAAGGATCTCGCGACGATTCGTCTTGACTGTCCGGTTGATTTTGTCTATGACGATGCACGGATTGAGAACCTTTATACTCAGGAAGCCTATCATTATATGAAACGCCTGGAGTTTAAGTCGATTCTTGCGCGGTTTGACGCTGTGCAGATCGGGGCTGAGGAGAATCAGATCGAGGAGAAATTCTGGACGATCGAAGACTTTGCCGGGGCAGAGACAATCTTTGAGAAGGCAGAGCAGGCGAGGACGATCGGATTTGAATTGATTCTCGATCAGAAGAAGGCGGTTGTCGGTCTCGCACTCTGTTTCGGGGAGGATGAGATCTATGCGATTCGGGTGGAGGGATTTCTGACCGGAGCCTACCTCGCAGATAAGATGAAGTCATTGATTGAAAATCGCAAAGAGCCGGATTCGGTTGCCACGATCGGACTTAAGGATCAGCTCAAGGTCATGGATCTTGAGGAGACAAATGTCGTCTTTGACACGGCGATTGCGGGCTATCTCTTAAATCCGCTCAAGGATACTTACGAATACGATGATTTGGCAAGAGATTCTCTCGGAATGACCGTTCCGTCAAGAGCGGATCTGCTCGGGAAAAAGAGTGCGGGATCAGCGATGTGTGCGGGGGACGAGAAGGGATGCACCTGCGCCTGCTACATGGGATATATCGCGTGGAAGTCGATGCCGAAACTTCTTGAAAATCTTCAGAATACCGGAATGGAAAAGCTGTTCCATGAAGTAGAAATGCCTCTGATTTTCAGTCTCGATCACATGGAGAAGGCGGGAGTGCGCATCGACCGTGCTCAGCTTGAGGCATACGGCGACAGACTGAAAGAGAAGATTGCAAAGCTCGAGCAGGAAATCTATGCATCTGCGGGTGAGACGTTCAACATCAATTCTCCGAAACAGCTTGGAGAGATTCTGTTTGAGCGCATGGAGCTTCCTCACGGAAAGAAGACAAAGACCGGATATTCGACGGCAGCGGATGTGCTTGAAAAGCTCGCGCCGGAGTATCCGATCGTGCGGATGATTCTCGATTACCGTCAGCTCACAAAGCTCAACTCGACGTATGCGGAGGGACTTGCCGGATTTATTCAGGAGGATGGAAGAATTCATGGAACCTTCAACCAGACGATCACGGCGACGGGACGAATCAGCAGTACCGAGCCGAACCTTCAGAATATTCCAGTGCGGATGGAGCTTGGACGGGAGATCCGCAAAGTCTTTGTGCCGGAGGACGGGGCAGTCTTTGTGGATGCCGATTACTCCCAGATTGAGCTTCGTATTCTCGCTCACATGTCGAAGGATGACCGTCTGATTGAGGCATATCGGGAGGCACAGGACATTCATGCGATTACGGCATCGCAGGTCTTCCACACTCCGCTTGAGGAGGTGACCCCGCTTCAGCGTCGAAATGCGAAGGCAGTAAACTTTGGAATCGTCTACGGAATCAGCGCGTTCGGCTTGAGTGAGGATTTGAGCATCAGCCGAAAGGAGGCGCTTGCCTATATCAACAAGTATTTTGAGACGTATCCGGGTGTAAAGACGTTTCTTGACGACCTCGTAAAGGAGGGGAAGGAGCAGGGATATGTGACAACACTCTTTGGCAGACGTCGTCCGATTCCGGAACTCAAGTCATCGAATTTCATGCAGAGAGCGTTTGGTGAGCGAGTGGCGATGAACTCTCCGATTCAGGGAACGGCAGCGGACATCATGAAGATTGCAATGATTGCGGTTGATCGGGAACTTCGGGCGAGAAAGTTGAGATCCCGGATTGTGCTTCAGGTGCACGATGAACTTCTTGTCGAGACGTTTGTGGATGAGCAGGAGGAAGTGACAGCACTTCTCGAGGAAAAGATGCGTCATGCTGTGGAACTCTCCGTTTCACTCGAAGTCGAGGCGCATGCGGGCACAACCTGGTTCGATGCAAAATAAAATAATCTGGGAGAAAAATAAAATCAGGGAGAGTGACTTCCATTTTTGGACTTGTATTTTTCTTTGCAGATGTGATATAGTAGGGGAAATTTTAAATTTGGGAAATCGCGAAAATTTTGAAAATTGCGGGAGTGAGTGACAAACAATGAGAGATGACCAGATAACGTTTCGTCTGGCTCAGGAGACAGACATGGTCCGGGTCAAGGAACTGATGGACCGCGTAAAACAAAATATGGAGCATCCGGACTGGTATATCACGGATGAATTGCCATGGCTTCTGCGCCATGTGTCGGCGGAGGGATTTACGGTTCTTGCGGAAGTAAAGTCGGAGGACAGTGGAGAATCCGAGAATGGACAGCCAAGGCTTGTTGCTTTCTTCACCGTGGATCTTCCGGGAGTCCGGGAGCTTTCTGGCGGAATTCAAAATCCGGATCAGGGAGTGAATCTCGGAATCGATGCCGGGTTTGATGCGGAAAAACGTCTTCTTGTCGCCCATTTAGATTCAGTTGCAGTTGATCCGGAATTTCGAGGTCATCATTTGCAGGGGAGACTTGTCGAGAAAGCGGAGCGGGAGCTTTCTGGGCGGATACAGAAGTTTTGGATGTGTACGGTTCATCCGGACAATCACGCGAGTCTTTACTCGATGCAGAGACACGGTTACCGCATCATTGCGACGAAAGAAAAATACGGGGGCACACTCCGCCACATTCTTTTAAAAGAAAAAAATAGCGTAGGAACTGAATCAGTAGAAGAAAAAGAAAAGAGTGAAACGGTCACACAATCGTTGCCGGTCACAGATCCAATTCAAAAAAAGAGACCTGCGGTGCTTGTGAGCGCCTGCCTGCTTGGTTCTAACTGTCGTTATAACGAAAAAGGAGTTCTCGATGAGAATGTCCGGTCACTTATGAAAGTCGCAGATTTGATTCCGATCTGTCCGGAGATCTATGGCGGTCTTTCGACTCCGAGAGTGCCGTCCGAGCGGGTCGGGGATCTGGTAAAAACGAAAGCCGGGTCGGATGTGACACCACAGTATCAGAAAGGTGCCAGAGAGGCATGGAAACTTGCCGAGCTGTTTTCCTGCACCTGCGCCGTGCTAAAAGAGAGAAGCCCTTCCTGTGGTCATGGTCAGATTTATGATGGCACATACAGCGGAAAACTGACAGCGGGAAACGGAGTGACCGCGGAACTGTTGCTGGCACACGGCATTCCGGTCTTTGGAGAATCCGAGACAGAAGAGTGCCTGATATACTTAAAAAATCGGGGCTAGATGAAGAGTGATTTCCGGACTGTGCAGATAGGAAAAAATGAGAAGGCAGGAACTGTGACATTCAAAAAAAAGTGCGGAAATGAAAAATTTTATGGATGAGCGCACAGATTTATGATATGATACAGAATGATAACGATTCAGCAGAAGGAAATCGTTGCCAAAAACAAACGTTCAGAGAACCCATTCAGAAGAGGGCGCGCACACAGAGGTGCAACTGATGAATGCAGATAAAAGTAAGAAAAGCGAGGAATTTATTGATATGAAGAATGAGTCCGCAGAGACAATCAAGAATCAGAGACTGGTAGATGCGATGCAGGAAGTGCTGAAGGATGACAATGCTTACACGCGCGGAAAGATGGCAGCAGCTCTGATGGAGTCGAGACTGCTTTCTCCGATTCAGCGTCAGACGATTCTGACTGAGAAAGATGGTCCGTCCGTTCGAGTTCGTTTTGAGTCTATTCAGAACGATAAGGGCGAGAAGTACTACATGGGATTTACTGATCTCGATGAGTATGAGAAATGGAACGAGGATGACCGTCACAATCAGGCACTGATCATGACGATGGAAGATTTCGGAAATATCCTGATCCGCAACTTAAATGATCTGCGCGGATTTGTCATCAACCCGTATGGAGAGAATATCAGCATTTCCAAGGATCTGCTCTTATCTCTGCTCAAACAGCGTGAGGCAAAGAGAAACGCACACAAGGCAAACTAAAATTTATTCAAAAATAGAATGGATTTACAGAGAAAAGAGGAAGAGGCAGTCATGATCATCGGAATGACCGGCGGAATCGGAGCCGGAAAGAGCAGAGTTCTCCAGATTTTGAAGGACAAGTATAAGGCCTTTGTGATTGAGGCAGACCAGGTCGCAAAAGACTTGGAACAGCCGGGGCAGGAAGGTCTGAACGGTCTGGTGAAAATCTTTGGAGATAAGATTTTGTCTTCGGATGGAACGCTGAATAAAGACCTTTTTTCTAAATTGATTTTTGGAAATCCGGATGCACTCAAAAAAGTGAATGCGCTGATTCATCCGCTCGTCTGGGCGCGTATTCGTCAGATGAGCAGGGAGAGCAGTGCAGATCTCATTGTTGTGGAGGCGGCTTTGTTTGATGAGAACAGTCGACGTGTCTGCGATTTTCTTGTCTGCGTGGACACCGATCCACAGATTCGGATGGAACGCCTGATGAAGAATCGCGGATATTCGAGAGAGAAATGTCTCGAGATCATGGCGAAACAGCAGGATCGCGAATCATTTATGCAATTGTCCGACTATGTGATTCACAATGACGGAACACCTGAGGAGGTGGAGCAGGAGATCGCAAGAATGATGGAGACGATTTCCGGCTTTGACCCCACTCTCAATGGACGGGATGAGAAAATCAGGCAGGAAGGTGCACAATGAGATTAGCGAGTATAGCCAGTGGCAGTAGCGGAAATTGCGTCTATGTCGGTTCTGAGAAGACGCATATTCTCGTCGATGCCGGAATCAGCAATAAACGAATTGAGCAGGGACTCAATGAAATGGGGATTAAGGGCAGTGAACTTGCAGGCGTGGTGATCACGCACGAACATTCCGACCACGTGAAGGGGCTTGGGGTGCTTGCAAGGCGATGTCATATCCCGATTTACGCGACACAGGGGACTCTCGATGAGATTTCCCAGATGAAAAATCTCGGGGAGTACCCGAAAGAGCTTTTAAAACCGGTCAAACCGGATGTTGCTTTTACTGTGGGAGATCTCATGATCGACCCATTTTCTATAGATCACGACGCGGCGGATCCGGTTGCTTATCGGGTCAGTCATGACGGAAAGTCTGTTGCGGTGGCGACTGACATGGGACATTTTGACTCCTATGTGGCAGATCATCTCAAGGGGCTGGATGCGGTTTTGCTGGAAGCCAACCATGATATCCGCATGTTGGAGACAGGTCCGTATCCGTATTATCTGAAACGCAGAATTCTGGGGGACCGCGGTCATCTGTCAAATGAGACTGCGGGACGGCTACTCAGCCTGATTCTTCATGATAATTTGAAGCAGGTGTTGCTTGGCCATTTAAGCAAGGAGAATAATTATGAGGCGCTCGCCTATGAGACTGTGTGCATGGAGATCAATGAGGGGGATACGCCTTATCGGGCGGATGATTTTTCCATTGCCGTAGCAGGGCGGGAAAGTCTGTCACCGGTTGTTGAATTATAAGAACTATTATAGTTTATAAGGATTATGATAGAATAGGGATAAGCCGGACAACCTGTTTTATTAGACTATTTATTAGTCTGTTTTTATTGTGACAGATTGTATGCAAAATGCACGTTCAGACACACTCTGGAAAATGCTGAGGTATGCAGAAGAGACTGAAAAATCAGCTCTTTTTGTCATAGAAGAAATAAGAAATATCATTACAGTTTATGCGCTGCACAAACTGTAACGGATTTTGCCGATGCTTCGCATTTTAAATCGGCAAAATCAAGCTCCACTACTGTATCATACGGAATTTTCAGTTCAGAAAAGTCCTGATTGTATGCAGTAACATATTACTCATTTCATCATTTCAGAAAGGCGGAAGAGGAACATGGACAAGATTATCATTACCGTAGTAGGAAAGGACACCGTAGGAATCATCGCAAAAGTCTGCACATATCTGGCAGAGAAGAAAGTGAACATTCTGGATATTTCCCAGACAATTGTTCAGGAGTATTTCAACATGATGATGATCGCTGATATGGAGCATGCAGATGCTTCATTTGCTCAGATTTCTGAGGAGCTTGAGAAGCTCGGAGAAGAGATCGGCGTGAGAATCAAATGCCAGAGAGAAGAGATCTTTACCAAGATGCATCGTATCTGATCGAATATCTAATATTAAATATCTGCTCCTATTTGTATGGGATTGTATGAAATAACAAATGCAGAAATTACAGATTATCAATTACAGATGAGATTTTTTTGAATGAACAAGAGAAAAGATGAAAGATGACTGAGGTGAATAGCGATGTTGAATATGTTTGAAGTTATTGAGACAAATAACATGATCGAGCACGAGAAACTCGATGTGCGCACGATCACGATGGGAATCAGCCTTCTTGACTGCTGTGATGCAAATCTGGATGAGCTGAACCGCAAGATCTATGAGAAAATCACTTCCTATGCGAAAGATCTGGTAAAGACCGGTGAGGAGATCGCAAGAGACTTCGGTGTTCCGATTGTCAACAAGAGAATCTCCGTAACTCCGATTGCGCTTGTCGGCGGATGTGCCTGCAAGACTCCGGAAGATTTCGTAACGATTGCGAAGACACTTGACCGTGTGGCAAAAGAGGTTGGCGTTAACTTCATCGGCGGATATTCCGCTCTTGTGAGCAAGGGAATGACGACGGCGGAGGAAAATCTGATTCGCTCAATTCCACAGGCACTTGCACAGACGGAGCGTGTGTGCAGTTCCGTCAATGTCGGCTCCACAAAGACAGGTCTGAACATGGATGCTGTCAATCTGATGGGGCAGATCGTGCGCGAGACGGCAGAGGCAACAAAGGAGAATGATTCTCTCGGATGTGCGAAACTCGTGGTATTTTGCAATGCACCAGATGATAACCCCTTCATGGCAGGTGCATTTCACGGCGTGACTGAGGCAGATGCGATCATCAATGTCGGTGTCAGCGGACCTGGTGTGGTAAAGGTAGCGCTTGAGAAGGCAAGAGGTGCAAACTTTGAGGTTCTGTGCGAGACGATCAAGAAGACGGCATTCAAGATCACCCGTGTAGGTCAGCTCGTCGCTCAGGAGGCATCGAAACGTCTCGGTGTTCCATTTGGAATCATTGATCTTTCTCTTGCTCCGACTCCGGCAGTTGGCGACAGTGTCGCTGAGATTCTTGAGGAGATCGGCTTAGAGCGTGTCGGCGCACCGGGAACGACGGCAGCGCTTGCAATGCTCAACGATCAGGTCAAGAAGGGCGGTGTCATGGCCTCCTCTTACGTCGGCGGACTCAGCGGTGCGTTCATTCCGGTCAGCGAGGATCAGGGAATGATCGATGCAGTTTCTCTCGGCGCTTTGACAATCGAGAAACTTGAGGCGATGACCTGTGTCTGCTCCGTTGGACTTGATATGATTGCAATTCCGGGAGATACACCGGCAACAACGATTTCCGGTATCATCGCGGATGAGGCGGCAATCGGAATGATCAACCAGAAGACGACTGCGGTGCGTGTGATTCCGGTTATCGGAAAGAGTGTGGGCGATACCGTAGAGTTTGGCGGACTGCTCGGATATGCGCCAGTTATGCCAGTGAATCGCTATTCCTGCGAGAAGTTTGTGACTCGTGGCGGACGAATCCCGGCACCGATTCACAGCTTTAAGAACTAATTGCGTTTTGGAGAAATGAATATGGAAGAGACTACAAAAAAAAAATCCGGGATAGAACCGGAATCGGTGGAGAAGATCCGCTCGCTGGCAGAGGAATTTGCCAATGAGTATTTAAAACATATTGTAGTCAGCAATCCGGTGAACCGGGAGGGTGTGCAGAAAGTGCGCATCCGCCCGGTTCTTTTAAAGGGAGAGCTGACGATGCAGGCGGAAGAATTGATTGGAACGCAGGCATTTCACAAAAATCTGAAGCCGGAGGAGCTTGCCGAGTATCTGATCGGGCTTTTTTCTGGTGTGCTCAAGCAGGCGCAGGTAAGTTCTGCACTTGGTGAAGCAACCGTACTTGTGAGCAAGAGTGGGACAGTGACTGTAAAGATCCGCCGAAAGAATGGCGCAAAGCAGGCATATGCACAGATTCAGCCGAACTCATCAGGCAATGCAAACTTGTCAAAACAGAGGAATCCTTTAAATGCCGTTCTTGATCACAACCGTAAGAAGCGTTATCTGCTTCCGGAGGGAGTGCCGGTTCCATTTCTCGTTGATCTTGGTGTTATGACGGAGCAGGGAGCGATTGTCAAGAGTCGTTATGACAAGTTCCGCCAGATTAATCGTTTCCTGGAATTTATTGAGGATATTCTTCCGGAGCTTTCAAAAGAGCGGGAGAATACGATCATTGATTTCGGATGTGGAAAATCGTATCTGACGTTTGCGATGTATTATTATCTTCATGAGGTGCAGGGCTATCCGATCCGCGTGATTGGTCTTGATTTAAAGAAAACAGTTATTGAGCATTGCAATCAGCTTGCGCAACGCTATGGGTATGAGAAGCTCAAGTTTCTCTGTGGCGACATCGCATCTTATGAGGGAGTCAACCAGGTCGATATGGTAGTAACTCTGCATGCGTGTGATACGGCAACAGATTTTGCACTCGCAAAGGCCGTGCGCTGGGGCGCAAAAGTCATTCTCTCAGTTCCGTGTTGTCAGCATGAACTGAATCGTCAGATGAAAAATGATCTCTTAAAGCCGGTGCTTGGATATGGGCTGATCAAGGAAAGAATGGCGGCGCTCTACACCGATGCTCTGCGCGCAGAACTCCTTGAAAATCAGGGATATCGGACGCAGATTCTGGAGTTCATCGATATGGAGCACACGCCGAAGAATATTTTGATTCGCGCAGTGCGAAGTGGACGAAAGAAAAACAACCGTGCAGAGATCGAGGCGATCTGCAAGGAATTTTCTTTAAAGCCAACACTTGCACAGCTTTTGTGGGAGTAAGGTTATTTGCGTTTTTATAAAGCAATGAATTTAAGTCGGGGCAGTTCACGAAAGATTCTGACAAAAATCAAAAAGTATAGCGTTTTACGGAAGCAGAACGATCGAGCGTGTATACTCATTCTTCATCAGTCTCCCTTTCTGGAACACGACAGACTGATAGAGATGAGATGCAAGCAGCTCTTCCCGTAACATCTGCACTCCTTCTTCACTCAATTTACTTTCTGCACCGGCGATCTTTGTGAGAGTCGGAATAGAAGAATTTGCCTTCAGCTTAGAGAGGAGCTGGGAGGCGGACTTACGGAAGCCGAGAATCCGGGCGTATGGAAGACGCTCGGATTTTTTGTATTCTTCCACAGTTTCTGTCTTGATTCCGAGCAGAAGATGAAGCAGGGCACGGCTGATTCGCGTGTAAGTGTATTGACGACTCTTTAATGCTTTGATGCGACCGGAA
Source organism: Brotaphodocola catenula (assembly GCA_020686985.1). Lineage (GTDB taxonomy): Bacteria > Bacillota > Clostridia > Lachnospirales > Lachnospiraceae > Brotaphodocola > Brotaphodocola catenula. The sequence continues at coordinate 92,942 of JAJEPU010000005.1, read as the reverse complement.
AAAGAATCAAAGTTCAGCACAGATGCCAGAAGGCGGGAGGCAAGCTCCGGCGACAGATCAGCGAATTGCTCAAAAGGAATCTGATTCTGCGACAGCTCAAGCAGTCGGCTGTTTAATAGCAGAGAAAAGTCGTCAGCAAAAATCGGAGCTGCAAGAGCACCTTCTGCATTCAGTGCGTCGAGTGCGGAGGGTGGAATCCAGAGGGAGAGTGTTTGAATAAGGTTGGCAACTTTAGCAGTTTCCGTATCCTCCTCTCTTTGCGTGTCCCCATCTCCAATATTTTCCTTATTTTCACGAATCCTTGCGCGGAGCGCAGAAGCAGACGGAAAACTCATAGAAGCCGAATGCAGAGCCCCTAAAGCCTCCGGATTTGTCGTGTCATTGTATCCTTGTCCCTCCCTGCGGATCGTGAATGGTTCAATCGAACTGCCGGTTCGGATCAGCGCCTTGAGATACTCGACTCCAAGGATGTCATTGGGAGAAGAGAGTGGAATCTGAGGACTTGAACTTGAAGAGGATGAGGATGCAGAAAGCATAACCGAAGACTCTGAACCGGAAGTTAGAGAATCTGGAGATGCCTCGATATTCTGAGACTCTAAAAACGCACGCAGGGCAAGGCTTCGGGCGAGTGGAAAAGTATTTCCCTCTTTTAAAAACGCGCGCAGACTTTGCGTGTACTCCTCGGGCTCATGCACAAGAATCTCGGCGGTGGCGCGCAGATCACTCAGAGAACCGCTCTCGCTTCCAAAGCAGAGCAAATCAACGATGCCGATCTGGTTAAAGAGTGAGACGGCTCCCCGTGCAAAGAGTTCGGCACTTGCAGTCGCAAAGGAGACCGGAAGCTCCAAAACAAGGTCAGCTCCGGCGGAGAGTGCCATGCGCGTTCGGGTGTATTTATCAAAGATTGCCGGTTCTCCGCGCTGGACAAAATCCCCGCTCATGACAACGACAATATAGTCGGCGCCGGTCTGTTTTCGCACCTCCTCGATTTGATAGAGATGACCATTGTGAAACGGATTGTACTCCGCAATAATTCCTGCTGTCTTCATAACAAAAATCCTTTCTGCATATAGGGTTTTCCCTATTATATCGTTTGTTTTTTTTGCTGTAAATCCCCCATCTGCCCCGTTGACGAAAGAAGAGGATTGGGATAGAATGAAAGTATGGAAAAAAAAACATTTTTTTCCGAAAAACATCTTGTATACAAAAAACAGGTGTTATATAATAGTATCAAAAGCAAACGCTAAACAAATGAAAGGGGTATTGCACCATGGCATTTATTGATGTAATCAAAGAAAAAGCAAAAGCTGACAAGAAGACCATCGTTCTCCCGGAGTCTATGGACAGAAGAACTTTTGAGGCTGCTGAGAAGATTCTGAAAGAGGATCTGGCAAACTTAATCATTATCGGTACACCGGAAGAGGTTGAGGCTAACAGCAAGGGTCTGGATATCTCCGGAGCAACCATCATCAACCCGTTCACCTATGAGAAAACTCAGGAGTATGTAGACCTGTTCGTAGAGCTTCGTAAGAAGAAGGGTCTGACTCCGGAGGAAGCTAAGGAGATCATGCTCAAGGACTACGCTTACTATGGCTGTCTGATGATCAAGAACGGCGATGCTGACGGTATGGTATCTGGCGCTTGCCATTCTACCGCAAACACCTTAAGACCGTGCCTGCAGATCATCAAGACCAAGCCGGGCACCAAGCTGGTATCCGCATTCTTCCTGATGGAAGTTCCGAACTGCGAGTACGGCGAGAACGGTACTTTCGTATTCTCTGACTGCGGTCTGAACCAGAACCCGACTGCTGATGAGTTAGCAGCAATCGCTCTGAGCTCTGCTGAGAGCTTCAAGATGCTGGTTGGCAAGGAGCCGAAGGTTGCTATGCTGTCCTACTCCACCAAGGGAAGTGCAAAGCACGACGATGTAACCAAAGTACAGGAAGCTACCAGAATCGCAAAAGAGGCAGCTCCGGAGCTTCAGCTCGACGGCGAGATGCAGCTTGATGCAGCTCTGGTTGAGTCTGTTGGCGCTTCCAAGGCACCGGGCAGCACCGTTGCAGGTCACGCAAATGTTCTGATCTTCCCGAACCTGGATGCAGGTAACATCGGTTATAAGCTGGTTCAGAGACTGGCAAAGGCAGAGGCTTATGGTCCGATGTGCCAGGGTATTGCAAAGCCGGTTAACGATCTGTCCAGAGGATGCTCTGCTGACGATATCGTAGGCGTTGTAGCAATCACTGCTGTACAGGCTCAGATGAACTAATTAGACCGATTAGCGAAAGCTTTGAGTCGAATCAAAAATGTTTGATCCCACGATCATCATAAAAAGAATTAGCGTTTACAACTCAGAAGGGGATTGTTTCCCCTACTGAGCTATACGCTCCGCGTGGGTGCGCAGTGATTCTGATTGAAAAATGTCAGCAGAGCTGACCAGAATCACGCGCCAAGTCTCCGCGAGCGTAGACTTGAGTTTAGGTGCTCTTTGGATTGTCAGGATGGCGGTTCGGAGAGCACATTAAGGAAAAATAGGAGAAAATAGAAATGAAGATTTTAGTCATCAACTGCGGAAGTTCTTCCCTGAAATATCAGCTGATCGATATGACAGATGAGAGCGTAATCGCAAAGGGATTATGCGAGAGAATCGGTATCGAGGGTTCTAAGCTGACCCATCAGCCGGCTGGCAAAGACAAGTATGTCGTAGAGAATCCGATGCCGGATCACACCGTAGCAATCCAGATGGTTATGGATGCTCTGCAGGATCCGGAGCACGGTGTAATCAAGAGCACCGACGAGATTTCCGCAATCGGTCACCGCGTTCTGCACGCTGGTACCGTTTACAGCGAGTCTTGCGTTGTAAATGAGGATGTAAAGCGCGTTGTTCGTGAGTGCTTCGATTTAGGACCTCTGCACAACCCGGCAAACCTGATGGGTATCGAGGCTTGTGAGAAGGCAATGCCAGGCAAGAAGAACGTAGCTGTATGGGATACCGCTTTCGGTATGGCTATGCCGGAGAAGGCATATATGTATGCAATCCCGCATGAGTACTATGAGAAGTACAGCATCCGCAGATATGGCTTCCACGGAACCAGCCATATGTTCGTATCTGGCGAGGCTATCAAGTTCGGTGGACTTGACCCGAAGACCGCAAAGGTTATCGTTTGCCACTTAGGAAACGGTGCAAGCATCTCTGCTTCCATCGGTGGTAAGTGCGTAGACACCAGCATGGGTCTGACTCCTCTTGAGGGTCTGATCATGGGAACCAGAAGTGGTGATATCGACCCGACCGTTGTTCAGTTCATCTGCAACAAGGAAGGCAAAACCGTAGACGAGGTTCTGAACATCCTGAACAAGAAGTCTGGTGTACTCGGCATGAGCGGTGGCATTTCCAGCGACTTCCGTGACATCGAGACTGCAGCTAAGGAAGGCAATCACCTTGCAGAGGTTGCTCTCGAGGCATTTGTTTACCGCGTGGCAAAATACATCGGCGCTTACACCGCAGCAATGAACGGCGTAGATGCAATCGCATTTACCGCAGGTGTTGGTGAGAATGATAAGGCAACCAGAAAGAACGTATGTGAGTACCTTGGCTACCTCGGCGTTAAGATCGACGATGAGGCAAACGATGTAAGAGGTAAGAACACCGTGATTTCCGCTGCTGATTCTAAGGTTAAGGTTATGCTGATCCCGACCAATGAGGAGTTGGCAATTGCACGCGAGACCAAGCGTCTGACCGAGTAATTTAAGTAATATAAGCAATTAATTGTAATCAACAGAACTCCTGACAGAATTGCAGAGTGGTTTTGGAAGACGGCGGTGATCCGAAGCAATGAGACTTTGGAATGACCGCCGTTGTTTCCCGCATTTTGCGGAAAATTTTAGAAAAAGATAAAACTTTTTATTGACAAAGCAAGACCATCTATGTATAATGTTTAAGGTGCGTATTAGGAGATTAATATGCTGATTAATTTAACAGAGCTGTTTACCAGAGATGGAAAAGAGAAAGACTATACATGCGAGATTGACATGGGTGGACTTGAGACCAGAAATGGGATATATCCGATCGTGTCAAAGGAGCCTGTGTCTCTTCATATTCGGAATCTCGGAGATCGTAAGTTATTGCTTGAGGGTCAGACAAAGGTAACTTTGCAGATCCCATGCGACCGGTGCCTGGAGCCGGTGAACTGTCCTTTCGATCTTACCCTTGAGGACGAGCTGGATATGAGCAAGACAGAGGAAGAGCGTGCAGAGGATCTCAATGAACAGCCCTATGTAAGCGGTTATAATCTGGATGTAAACCGGTTGCTCAGTAACGAGCTATTGCTGAATCTGCCTATGAAGGTATTGTGCAGGGAAGACTGCAAAGGGATTTGCAATAGATGTGGTGCGAACCGGAATCACACGGCTTGCTCCTGTGACCAGAGTTCGCCTGACCCAAGAATGTCAGTAATCCAGGATTTATTTCAAAAGTTTAAGGAGGTGTAAACCATGTCTATCTGCCCAAAGAATAAAACTTCCAAAGCAAGACGCGACAAGCGTAGAGCTAACTGGAAAATGAGCGCTGTAAATTTAGTAAAGTGCAGCAAGTGTGGCGCGCTGATGATGCCTCATCGTGTGTGCAAGGCTTGTGGGTCTTACAATAAGAAAGAGATCGTTAAGGTTGAGGACTAATTCCCAGATCGATTTGCGAGCTCGATATGAATGAATATCAGAAGACTTTCGGATGTATACGTCCGGGAGTCTTTTTTTGTCCCCAAAACTCCAATTTTGCTCCTCAAAAAATTTGGAGAAATTCATGTTGATTTATAAAATATAATCTAGTATAGTAATTAAGGAATGGAAAGACAAAAGCCGGAAAGGAGAATCGGCATGATTAAGGTAGCAGTAGACGCGATGGGCGGAGACAATGCCCCTGGCGAGATCATAAAAGGTGCGGTGGATGCGGTGAGTCGCAGAAATGACATTCAGGTTCTGCTGACAGGTCGCAAAGAGGTGCTTGAGGCGGAGCTGAACAAGTTTTCGTATCCAAGAGAGCAGATTCAGATTGTTCCCGCATCGGAAGTGATCGAGACCGGAGAACCGCCGGTGAATGCGATCCGTAAGAAGAAGGATTCCTCGATTGTGGTTGGCATGAATCTGGTAAAGAACGGGCAGGCTGATGCTTTTGTGTCTGCGGGAAGCTCAGGAGCGATTCTTGTGGGCGGACAGGTCATCGTCGGCAGAATCAAGGGAGTCGAGAGACCACCATTTGGTGCATTGATTCCGACAGAGAAGGGCGTTTCCCTTCTGCTTGACAGCGGAGCAAATGTGGACGCAAGACCGTCTCACCTGCTTCAGTTCGCGCGGATGGGTTCGATTTACATGGAACATGTGGTCGGCATCCCGCATCCGAGAGTCGGCATTGTGAATGTCGGAGTGGAGGAGGAGAAGGGCAATGCGCTCGTAAAAGAGACGTTTCCTCTCTTGAAAGAGTGTTCCGACATCAACTTTACCGGAAGTATTGAGGCAAGAGAGATTCCGCATGGCGGAGCAGATGTCATTGTCTGCGAGGCATTCACGGGAAATGTCATCCTGAAACTTTATGAGGGAACGGCATCGACGCTGATGCATATTGTGAAAAAGGGAATGATGAGTTCACTTCGGAGCAAGATCGGAGCTTTGCTGGTGAAGCCGGCACTCAAGGAGACGCTTAAGTCGTTTGATGCGACCCAGTATGGCGGAGCACCGCTTCTGGGACTCAAGGGACTCGTTGTGAAGACACACGGAAGCGCAAAGGCAGTGGAAGTGAGCAATTCCATCATACAGTGTGTGACTTTCAAGGAACAGAAGATCAACGAGAAGATTCAGGAAAGCCTGAAGACGGAAAAACAGGATCTTTAAATAAAGATCAAGTAAAAGCAAGACAGACAGTAAAACAAAAAGTAAGTAAAAACCAACAGAAAACAAAAAAAGAAGAAAAAGAAATAGGAAGAGGAGAGAAAAAATATGGAATTCGAGAAGCTTCAGAACATTATTGCGGAGGTTATGAACGTAAGCGCAGATGAGATCAGCATGGAGACCACTTTTGTTGAGGATCTGGGAGCAGACTCTCTGGATATTTTCCAGATCATCATGGGAATCGAGGAGGAGTTTGACATCGAGATCCCGACTGAGGCAGCAGAGCAGATCGTGAGCGTTGCAGATGCCGTTGATCAGATCAAGAGTGTTCTGAACTAATTGTAAATAATCGGAACAATTCTGGACGAATCGAATCAGAAGAGTCAAAAAAGAGATGAGCAGAGAAACAAAAAGGGGCTGTCGGGAGTGTCCGTGCGCCCCTTTTGCTTGTAAAAAGGAGAAAACATGAATCGCGAATTGAAAGAACTGGAACAGAAAATAGGTTATCAGTTTCAGGATGAAAAGTTATTTGCCCAGGCAATGACACACAGCTCCTATGCAAATGAGCACCGTCTGAGCAAGGCCGGATGCAACGAGCGTCTGGAGTTTCTTGGAGATGCCGTTTTGGAGGTTGTCTCAAGTGACTTCCTTTTTCACATGTATCCGGACAAGCCGGAGGGTGAGCTGACGAAGATCCGCGCGAGCATCGTGTGCGAGCCGACTCTGGCATACTGTGCAGGGGATATTGATCTTGGTTCCTATCTGCTTCTTGGAAGAGGCGAGGAGGCAACCGGTGGACGAGGACGCAATTCTGTCGTATCGGATGCGATGGAGGCATTGATCGGAGCCATTTATCTGGATGGTGGTTTTGCTAATGCAAAAGAGTTCATACATCGCTTTATTATGAACGACATTGAGCACAAACAGCTCTTTTATGATAGCAAGACAATCCTTCAGGAGATGGTGCAGGCTACCACGGAAGATCATCTGGAGTATGAGGTTCTGCGCGAGGAGGGACCAGACCACAACAAGACATTTGAGGTGAGAGCGCTTCTCGGTGGCGAGGAGATCGGTCGCGGAACCGGAAGAACAAAGAAGGCGGCAGAGGCAGTCGCTGCCTATCGGGGAATTTTAAAGCTGAGAAATAATAAGGAATAATCGAGCATGTATTTAAAAAGCATAGAGATTCAGGGCTTTAAATCATTTGCAAACAGGATTCTCTTTGAGTTTCACAACGGAATCACCGGAATTGTGGGACCGAACGGAAGCGGAAAGAGCAATGTTGCAGATGCGGTTCGCTGGGTTTTGGGCGAGCAGAGAGTCAAGCAATTGCGCGGTGGGACGATGCAGGACGTCATCTTTGCCGGAACGCAGATGCGCCGTCCGCAGGGATTTGCCTATGTTGCAATCACACTGGACAACTCGGATCACCAGCTGGCGGTTGATTTTGATGAGGTGACGGTCTCGAGACGGCTGTACCGCTCCGGTGAGAGTGAGTATCGGATCAATGGAACGGCGTGTCGTCTGAAGGATGTCAATGAGCTGTTCTACGATACGGGTATCGGAAAAGAGGGATACTCGATCATTGGTCAGGGACAGATCGACAAGATTTTGAGCGGAAAGCCGGAGGAGAGGCGTGAGCTTTTCGATGAGGCTGCCGGGATTGTGAAGTTTAAGAGACGAAAGGCGCTCGCACAGAAAAAACTCGAGGATGAGAAACAGAATCTTGTCCGCGTGACGGATATTCTCGCGGAGCTGGAAAAACAGGTCGGACCGCTTGAGCGACAGGCGGAGACCGCAAAGAGATATTTAGCACTCAGAGAAGATCAGAAGCGCTGTGAAGTCAACCAGTTTTTGATGGAGACCGAGGAGTTTCAGGCTCAGGCGGAAGCGATCAATGAGAAATTAAAGATTGCGGAGGCAGATCTTTCGCAGGTCAGGGCGCAGTCGGATGCACTGAAAGAGTCTTACGGAAAACTTGAGCAGGAGACTGCTGAGCTTGATCTTGAGATCTCGGAAAAGCGCACGCTCTTAAATCAGCATGAGATGGAGGCGGGAAGCCTTGAGGGACAGATCAATGTCCTCCACGAGCAGATCAATACCGAGAAGATGAATGCAGAGCATATCCGCTCGCGCATGGAGACGGTGCTTCGCGATTTAACAGACCGCAATCAGCAGATGGAGTCCTACCGGATCACAAAGGATGAAGCATCCGAGAAGGCATTAGAGAGCAGTCAGCGTCTGACGGCACAGACGGATGAACTTCGCAGACAGGATGAGAATCTTGCATTTCTCGAGCAGAAGATCGAGGAGGCAAAGAATGGAATTATCACAGCGTTAAATGAGAAAGCCTCCCTCACGGCGAGAGAACAGCGCTATGAGGCGATGCTTGAGCAGGTTCAGGTGCGTCGCTCGGAGGTCAGCCAGAAACTTTTAAAGATCAAGAGTGATGAGTCGGTTCAGGATGAGCAGATCGAGAATCAACAGGTTGAGATTGGGCGCGCAAAGGAGAAACTCGAAACACTGAAAAGCGCGCAGGTGGAGTCGGAGAGTCAGCAGACTCTGCTTGAGAAAAGCTGTCGAAAACTTCGCCAGTCGCTCTCGGAGGCACAGCAGGAGCAGAAGATTGCGTCTGCAAAGCTTGATTCCCTGCGAAATCTTGCAGAGCGCTATGAGGGCTATGGAAGCAGTACACGGCGTGTGATGGAACAAAAAGCGCATGTTTCCGGAATTCACGGAGTCGTTGCCGATCTGATCACGACGAAGAAAAAGTATGAGACGGCGATCGAGACGGCTCTCGGCGGAAGCATTCAGAATGTAGTGACGGATTCCGAAGAGACCGCAAAAGAGCTGATTGGGTACCTCAAGAAAAATCGTTTTGGTCGTGTGACGTTTCTTCCACTCACAAGTATCGGTCAGGGCGGGGGATTTTCAAGACCTGAGGCGCTCTCTGAGCCGGGAGTCATCGGTCTTGCGAGTGATCTCGTCTCAACGGAGGCACAGTATCAGGTGCTTGCGCTTCATCTGCTCGGTCGCGTGCTCGTCGTCGACACGATCGATCATGCGATTGCACTCGCAAGAAAATTCCGCTACACACTTCGCATTGTGACCTTAGAGGGCGAGCTTTTGAGCGCCGGAGGTTCGATGACGGGTGGTGCGTTCAAGAACACGAGCAATCTGCTCGGAAGAAAGCGAGAGCTTGATGAGCTTGAAGGGCAGTGTGTGCGTGCCGGTGAGAAGAGTCAGAGACTTGCTCAGGAACTGAAAGAGCAGGAAAACGCTCTCGCAAAAGTACAGAGGGAGCGGACAAAACTGAATCAGAATGTGCAGGAGGCTTCGATCCGCTACAATACCGCTACGCTTGCTCTCAAACAGATTGAGACGAGAAGAGAGGAGATCCGCGAGTCTTCAAGAGATCTTGTGCTTGAAAACGGACAGCTCGAGACCCAGATCAAGGAGATTGAGGCGAGTCGGAGAAAGGTCAGAGAGGAGACGGGGATTCTCGCAAAGAAGAATCAGGACTTCAACGAGGAGATTGAAAAGCGGGGAAGCGAGCTGGAAAAAGCCAAGCGCGAACGTGAGCTTGCATCTGCAAAGCTTGAGCAGATCCGTATGGAGGAATCGACACTCAAGCAGAATGAGGCATTTGCACAGCAGAATATTTCCCGTGTAGAAGAGGAAATTGGCAAACTCGAGGAAGAACTCAAATCGCTCAGAGGTGGGAGCGAGGGGTCTGAGGACGCCATTGACCAGAAAAATCAGGAGATCGAGGCACTGAAAGCGCGGATTTCGGATTCAGCGAAAGAGAAGGAAGAACTTGCGAGTTCTCTTGAAAAGAAACTTGCTGACCGCGAGGCAAAAGGAAAACGCCAGAAAGAATTCTTTGATCAAAGGGAAGACCTCTCCGGTCAGATCAGCCAGCTTGACCGCGAGGCTGTCCGCCTGCAAAGCCAGAGAGAAAAACTCGAGGAGAAGCAGGACGGACGGATTCATTATCTCTGGAACGAGTATGAGCTCACGCCGAGCGTCGCAAAGAATCTTCGTGACCCTGATCTTCATGATCTTTCAGATCTTCGTGCTCGGGCAGATTCCCTCAAACAGCAGATGCGGGCACTCGGAAATGTCAATGTCAATGCAATTGAGGCGTACAGGGAAATCTCGGAGCGCTATCTGTTTATGAAGGGACAGCACGAGGATCTTGTGCAGGCGGAGGAAGCGCTTGTAAAGATCATTGAGGAGCTTGATCTCGGAATGCGCCGTCAGTTTGAGGAAAAATTTAAGGAGATTCGGCAGGAGTTTGACCGGGTGTTCCAGGAACTCTTCGGAGGAGGTCACGGAACGCTGAACCTTCAGGATGATGAGGATATCCTTGAGGCGGGCATCCAGATTATTGCACAGCCACCGGGCAAGAAACTCCAGAATATGATGCAGTTGTCCGGAGGAGAGAAGGCACTGACCGCAATCTCTCTGCTGTTTGCGATCCAGAATCTCAAGCCGTCACCGTTCTGCCTGCTCGATGAGATTGAGGCGGCACTCGATGACTCGAATGTCGACCGTTTTGCAGGGTATCTCGGCAAGTTGACGAAGAACACGCAGTTTATCGTCATCACACATCGAAGAGGTACGATGATGGCATCCGACCGTCTCTACGGAATCACGATGCAGGAGAAGGGTGTCTCCACACTTGTGTCGGTAAATCTGATTGAAGACCAGTTGGATGAATAGAAGAAGTTGGACGAATAGAAGAAATTAAGGAAATAACGAACGAATTCATGTTTGAAAAGAAAAACATGGATTTCTGTGACAGAATGTATTAAAATCGACTTATGGAGGTGGACGAGTGGAAGAGAAGAAGAAAAAGGGATTTTTCAGCCGTCTCGTGGAGGGGCTGAACAAGACGAGAGAGAATATTGTGAGCGGAATGGACTCGATCTTCAGCGGATTTTCCTCGATTGATGAGGATTTCTATGAGGAGCTTGAGGAGACTCTGATCATGGGCGATCTTGGAATCAAGACCACGACGACGATCATGGAGGATCTTCGTGCAAAGGTCAAGGCTCAGCATATCAAAGAGCCGTCTGAGTGTCGTCAGCTTCTGATCGATTCGATCCGCGAGCAGATGAACCTCGGAGAGAATGCTTACGAGTTTGAGAATCGCAAATCCGTTGTCCTTGTCATCGGTGTCAATGGAGTGGGAAAGACGACTTCGGTCGGCAAACTTGCGGGTCAGCTCAAGGATGAGGGCAAGAAAGTCATCCTGGCAGCGGCAGATACCTTCCGTGCGGCAGCGATTGAGCAGTTGACGGAGTGGGCGAATCGTGCCGGAGTCGAGATCATCGCCCAGCAGGAGGGATCGGACCCGGCGGCTGTCATCTATGATGCAGTTGCAGCGGCGAAATCCCGCCATGCGGATGTTCTGATCTGCGATACCGCAGGTCGTCTTCACAATAAGAAGAACCTGATGGAGGAGCTTCGCAAGATCAACCGGATCATTGACAAGGAGTATCCGGATGCTTACCGCGAGACGCTTGTGGTTCTCGACGGAACGACCGGACAGAATGCGATGGCACAGGCAAAGCAGTTTATGGAGGTGGCGGACATCACCGGCATCATCCTGACAAAGTTGGACGGAACCGCAAAGGGCGGAATTGCCGTGGCAATTCAGTCAGAACTGGGAATTCCGGTGAAATATGTGGGAGTTGGAGAGAAGATTGAAGATCTTCAGAAATTTGATTCCGAGGACTTTGTAAAGGCACTTTTCGAGACCTCAAAGACAGAATAGAAAAAAATATTACCGTACACAGGTAGGAATTTTAGACAGACAGAATGAAGAACAGCTGTCAGACGTCAGGGATCTGTTTTTTGATCGGATCGGGCGGATGATGGCGGGAAAAGAGGGAAAAGACATGGATCAGGAAAAGAACGAGAAGAGCATCGTAGAAGAGAACAACGAGCAGGAGCTGACACTGGAAAAATTTGAGGAGGCTTCCGAGATCGTCAAGGAGGTAACTTCCGAGACGAAGCTGATTTACAGTGAGTATTTTTCTTCCATTACCGGAAACAAGGTATACTTAAAGCCGGAGAACATGCAGTACACCGGTGCTTACAAGGTGCGCGGTGCTTACTACAAGATCAGCACCCTCTCAGAGGATGAGAAGAAGAAGGGACTGATCACCGCTTCCGCAGGAAACCATGCGCAGGGCGTTGCCTATGCAGCAAAGCTCGCAGGAATCCCGGCAACGATCGTAATGCCGACGACGACCCCTCTGATGAAGGTTAACCGCACGAGAAGCTACGGTGCAGAGGTTGTGCTCTACGGAGATGTGTTTGATGAGGCGTGCGAGTATGCATACAAGCTGGCAGATGAGCACGGCTACACCTTTGTTCATCCGTTTAATGACCTTGATGTGGCAACCGGTCAGGGTTCGATCGCAATGGAAATCATCAAGGAACTGCCGACGGTTGATTACATCCTGGTTCCGATTGGTGGAGGCGGTCTGTGCACCGGCGTTTCCACTCTGGCAAAACTGCTCAATCCGAACATCAAGGTAATCGGTGTTGAGCCGGCTGGCGCAAACTGCATGCAGGCATCCTTAAAAGCAGGTCATGTGCTGACTCTGCCGACGGTCAACACGATCGCAGATGGTACCGCAGTAAAGCGCCCGGGCGAGAAGCTCTTCCCGTACATCCAGAAGTATGTGGATGACATCATCACCGTTGAGGACTCCGAGCTGATCGTAGCCTTCCTCGACATTGTAGAGAATCACAAGATGGTTGTTGAGAACTCCGGTCTTCTGACTGTCGCAGCACTCAAACATCTGAATGTGAAGAAGAAAAAGATCGTTTCCATCCTCAGCGGAGGAAACATGGACGTCATCACGATGTCTTCCGTTGTACAGCATGGTCTGATCCAGAGAGACAGAATCTTCACCGTTTCTGTTCTGCTTCCGGATAAGCCGGGTGAGCTTGCAAAGGTTGCAACTCTTCTTGCGAGTGAGCGCGGAAATGTCATCAAGCTCGAGCACAACCAGTTTGTCAGCATCAACCGAAACGCAGCTGTGGAGCTTCGCATCACGCTTGAGGCGGAGGGTACCGAGCACAAGAACAAGATTGTTCAGGCACTCAGCGATGCAGGATATCGTCCGAAACTCGTAAAGTCCAAGGGAAGTTGCTACAACGAGTAATGAGTAAGAAGAAGTCATACGCTTCACACATTACATTTTGCAGGCGCTGACTTGAAACTTGAATATCGTCAATGCAGTTAAGGAAAATGTAGTTAAGGAAAAAGAAACATGACAGCCGGGTGTCTCAGTGGGATATGGGATATCCGGCTGTTTGTTGAGAGGGACAAAGAGGGGAAAACGGGAAAGATGGAAGAATACAAGGAGAAAACCCCGCTCGGGGAAAATATTCATTATTTTATTAAATGGACACTGATCTCGGTGGTGACGGGATGCATTGTTGGTCTGGTGGGAACTGCATTTGGAAAGGGCGTCGCGTTTGCAACAACGTTCTGGCAGAGTCATCACTGGAGTCTGTTTCTGATGCCGGTAGTCGGACTTTTCATTGTCTGGCTCTACCGCGTTACAAAGGAGGAGAAGAACCGAGGAACGAACATGGTGATCTCCTCGATCTCCTCAAATGAGAAGATTACGCTGGCGACAGCGCCGTTGATTTTCTGTTCGACGATCTTGAGCCACTGTGTCAGTGCATCCGTCGGAAGAGAGGGGGCTGCCTTACAGCTTGGAGGTGCGCTCGGCGATCTGTTTGGAAGTGTGCTTCGTCTTGATGAGAAGGACAAGAAGATTGCGGTTATGTGTGGAATGAGCGCCTGCTTTGCGGCCGTGTTTGGGACACCGCTTGCAGCGGGAGTCTTTGCGATGGAGGTTGTGAGCATCGGTGTCATGTATTATTCGGCTCTTGTGCCGTGCTTGTTTGCCTCATTTATCGGAGCCGGGATTGCGGGAAAACTTGGACTTGCACCGGAATCATTTCCGGTCAGCGAGATTCCGGCGATGAGCATTTCCGGAGCAGTCTTTGCGGTGATTCTTGCGATGGTCTGCGCGTGCGCGGGAATTCTTCTGTGTGTTTCCTTGCATAACAGTGGAAAGCTCGCTCAGAAACTTGTGCCGAATCCTTATCTTCGCGTTCTTGCGGGAAGTGCGATTTTTATTGTGCTGACGCTGATTTTTAAGGAGCGTTATTACAATGGCGGAGGCATGCAGTTGATTGAGCGCTGTTTTGAGGGCGAGAGCGTTCCGGTCTATGCGTTTCTGATGAAGATTGTGTTTACCTCGATTGCACTCAGCGCTGGATTCAAGGGCGGTGAGATTGTGCCGACGCTGACGGTTGGAGCGAGTGTCGGCTACCTGTTGACAGGTGTGCTTCCGCTCCCGTCTTCACTTGGAACTGCAATGGGAATGGCTTGTTTGTTCGTGAGCGTGACGAACTGTCCGGTCTCGACGATTCTGATGGCATTTGAGCTGTTTGGATTTGAGGCAATGCCGTATTTTGCGATTGCGGTTGCAGTCAGCTTCACACTCTCGGGATATTATGGTCTGTACAGCAGTCAGAAGTTTATTTATTCCAAGATTCGCAATGAGTATATCAATCGGAAGTCTCATTAAAATCTTATTAAATGAGTGGCTGTTTGGGCAGTTTCAGGTATTTTGGGATGTTTTACATGAAGTTTATTTTTGTAAAGAGGGAGGACAAACAAGATGAAAATGAAAATCAACCATGCATGGATTTTGACGATGAATCAGGAGTTTCAGATGTACCGGGATGGGTATGTCGTGATTGAGGATCAAAAGATTGTTGAGACAGGAGACGGAGAGGGGCCGAGTGATGTGGATCAGACCGTGAACGCACAGGGCGGAATCCTGATGCCGGGCATGATCAACACGCACAGCCATATCTCAATGATTCCGTTTCGCTCGATGGGCGATGACTGTCCCGATCGTTTGAGAAAGTTTCTCTTCCCTCTTGAGCTTGAGGCGATGACACCAGAGCTTGTGTATCGTGGGGCACGTTATGGGATCTGTGAGCTTCTGCTTTCAGGGGTGACGACAATCACCGACATGTACTATTTTGAAGAGGAGGCTGCGAGAGCCTGCGAGGAGATGGGAATCCGCGCATGGGTCGGTCAGACGGTTATTGACCAGCCGACCTGCGATGCGAAGGACGGAAGAGAGGAGCTTGCGCGCTGTGAGAATTTTTTGAAAGAGTGGGCAGGTCATGATCGGATTCATCCGATCGTCGCTCCACATGCGACAAACACGAACCCGCCGGAGCTTTTAAAAGAGGCCTATGAGCTTGCAAAGAAGTATCAGACACTTTATACCCTCCATGTCAGCGAGATGGACTATGAGATGACGATGTTCCGCGATAAATATGGAAAGACTCCGATCGAGTTTCTCTATGATCTCGGAGTGCTCGGACCGGATACGCTTGCAGTTCACTGCATCCATGCGACACCGAACGATGTACACTTATTTGCTGAAACGGGGACAAAGGTGGCACATTGTGTCGGGGCAAATATCAAGGCGGGAAAGGGAGTTGCACCAGTCAAGGAAATGCTTGAGTCCGGTGTCGTTGTCGGTGTCGGAACGGATGGACCGTCCTCTGGAAATACCCTCGATCTCTTTACACAGTTTAAGATGATTGCCGGTCTTCAGAAGACGCACTACCATGACCGCAGTGCGATGCCGACGCAGAGTATTGTCGCAATGGGAACGAAAGGCGGTGCGTGTGCACTCGGAGCGGAGACAGAGATCGGAACGATTGAGGTTGGAAAGTGCGCAGATCTTGTTCTTGTCGAGACGAAATCAGTGAACATGTTCCCGGTCTACAATCCATATTCAGCTCTCGTCTACTCGGCAAATGCCTCAAATGTAGATAAAGTCTGGGTCAATGGAAGACTTCTTGTCGATGGTCACAAACTCGTGAATGTCTCGCTTGATGCGGAGAGAGAGGCACTGATGCATGAGATGCCGGCGTTTGTCCGTCAGGCGGAGACCTACGCGGATGTGCTGTAAAAGGACTCCTATTTTTAGTTGCATAAGGGAATTTATAAAAACAAGGTTGACTTTTGAATCACATAATGATATGGTATATTTATTAAAAAACGTGATAAGAGATAAACCAAATATAAGAGGGACTGTTTAATGAAAGCAAAATTGCTTATAAATGAAGAGTCTCTTTTTGATTGGCGTTAGAGTCGAAAAGAAGGATGAGAGTCAAACGATATCATTCAAAAGATTCGGAAGATGCGATTTCAAAGATGCCTTCGGTTTGTCCTGTCATCATGATTTACATGCAGAAAGGTTGGGAAGACCATTGTTAGAGAAGAAGACAAAGATTTATCTGTTGTTTATTCTGCCGGGCTGTCTGTTTCTTGCGGTATTTATGCTGATTCCGCTGTTCTCCCTCATTTTCAAGACGTTTTTCGATGAGAGTGGAGCGTTCTCCCTGGCGAATTATTTCACCCTGCTTCAGAGTACTTACTTTCAGCAGGTATTTTGGCGAAGCATTCGCTTGAGCCTGATCAGCACGATTGTCTGTGCCGGTCTGGGATTTCCGACCGCCTATTACATTTCCAAGTATTCCAAGAACAAGGGTGTACTGATGGCGCTTGCCGTCTTCCCGATGTTCACGAGTCCGGTTATCCGCTCGTTCAGCTGGATGGTTATTCTCGGTAAGAAGGGCATTGTGAATCAGATGCTTGTGTCGACTGGTCTGATCCATAAGCCGATCAGCCTGCTCTATAATGAGTTTTCGATGGTCGTTGGTTTCATTCAGCTCTTCCTTCCGCTGATGATTCTCTCTCTGATCGGTGTGATGGACAACATTTCGGAGGATCTGAATCTGGCAGCGGGAAGCCTTGGAGCTTCCAAGATGGCGACGTTCCGCCATGTGGTTTTGCCACTGAGTATTCCGGGACTTGTGACCGGAAGCGTTCTCGTCTTTACCGGATGCCTGACTGCGTACACGACCCCTCAGCTTTTGGGAGGTACCGATACCCGAGTGCTTGCGACGATGATCTATCAGCAGGCGATGTCTTTAGGCGACTGGACACAGGCTTCCGTAGTTGCGGTTGTGATGATTGTTGTGACGATTCTCGTCTCGAGTGGCATCAACGCAATCAGCCGAAAGTTAAACCCGACGATTTGATAAAAGGAGAAGATTATGGCACTTCTGGAATTACAGAATATTACAGCTGGATATGACAAAAACATCATTCTGAAGGATTTAAACTTTCAGGTGGAGAAAGGAGAACTCGTCTCCCTGCTCGGCTCGAGTGGCTGTGGAAAGACAACGACGCTTCGCCTGATTGCAGGATTTTCCAATCCGATTGACGGACAGTTTATTTTTGACGGAAAGGACTACACGAACGTTCCGTTGAACAAGAGAAACTTCGGCTTCGTGTTCCAGAGCTATGCTCTGTTCCCGCACATGACGGTGTTTGACAACGTGGCATTCGGACTCAGAATGAGAAAGACTCCGGAGGATCAGATCAAGAAGGAAGTTCTTGAGATGCTTGAGACCGTAGATCTGAAGGGATTTGAGAATCGTTTCCCGAAGGAGATGTCCGGTGGACAGCGTCAGCGAGTTGCGCTTGCCCGTGCGCTGGTGATCAAGCCGGATCTTCTGCTTCTCGATGAGCCGCTCTCAAACCTGGATGCGAAACTGCGCGTCAAGATGCGTGTGGAGATTCGTCGTCTTCAGCAGAAATTTGGATTTACCGCAATCTATGTTACTCATGATCAGGAGGAGTGCTTTGCAATCTCTGATAAGGTTGCGATCATGAATCACGGTGTGATCGAGCAGATGGATACCCCGTCTGCAATCTACAATCATCCGAAGACCGAGTTTATCGCTCATTTCGTTGGATTTGAGAATTTCCTTGATCTGAAAAAGACCGAGACCGCAGGCATTTATCTTGCGGACGACGGTACAAAGATTCAGGTGGCGGACAGAAAAGGGGGAGAGAATCTGCGCGGATGTATCCGCCCGGAGGATATTCTGATGGTTTCGGCGGGATCTGAGGCACCAAATCAGATTTCAGGAGAGATTCTGGTAAGTACATTCCTTGGAAAGCGCAATCAGTACAACGTGCGCACCGCAATCGGTGAGTTCGAGGTCAGCACCGATCAGGAGAGTGTTTACAAGGCAGGAGACAAGGTGGCACTGTCTCTGACCCCAAATAAAATCATTTTGCTTTAAAATTTTGTTTTAACGAAGGAGAGGAAGGAAAAGGATTATGAAAAAGAAAATCATGAGCGTTGCAATGGTCGCACTGATGACCGCATCCCTGACTGCATGTGGCGGTTCTGCAAAGGAGGAGACCACCGCACCGGCATCCGAGGCAGAGAAGACAACGGAAGCGGAGCAGAGTGAGGCAACTGAGGCAGGCAGTGAGTCTGCTGATACCGCAGATCTGGGAAATTTTGAGGGTCAGGAGCTTCGTGTTTCCACCTTCTCTTTCAATGCAGAACTGCTTCAGAAGAACGTTTATGATCCGTTTGAGAAGGCAACCGGCTGTAAGCTGATTGTTGAGGGCGGAAAGAACGCAGAGCGTGTAACCAAGATCAAAGAGACTCCGGACAATTACGATGTCGTTGTGATCGGTGATTCCTTTGTCGCTGATTTGATGGATCAGGGTCTGATCGATACGATCGATTCCACGAAGCTGACGAATCTCGATGGTCTGTATGACGTTGCAAAGGCACCATTTGGCGAGGAATACGGTCCGGCTTATACCTTCAACCGTCTGGGAATCGTTTATGATAAGTCCACCTGCCCGATCGAGATCAAGTCCTGGGCAGATCTGTGGAATCCGGAGCTTGAGGGTTCGATTGCAATCCCGGATATTACGACGACAACAGGTCCGCTGTTCTACTACTCTGTTGCAGAGATGGAGAACCTGACTCCGGGCAAGGATGACGATGCAATCTTTGCAAAGATGGAAGAGTTAAAGCCGAACGTAATGAAGACCTACACCAGCGCAAACGACACGATCACAATGCTGAATCAGGGGGAGATCTCCGTTGCAGTTCTTCTTGACTACTCCTACACCTCCGCAAAGTCCGCTTCTGAGGATTATGTATGGGTAGATCCGACTGAGGGAAGTTACAGCGGTTTCAACACAATCAACATCATCAAGGGAACCAAGAACAAAGAGCTGGCAGAGGCATTTGTAAATTTCTACATCTCTAAGGAAGTTCAGGAGGCAGAGGCACTTGACGGTGTAGATGCTCCGGTTCGCAAGGATGTAGAGCTGACTGAGGAGCAGGCAGCAAACTTTACTTACGGCGAAGAGATGATCAACAGCCTTCAGATTCCGGATTGGGCAGTCATCAACGAGAACAAGGCTGACTGGACAAACCGTTGGAACGAGCTGTTCTCTGTACAGTAATCCATCTCTTACTGTATATGGGCAGGCATCTTACGTTCAGAAGATGCGCAGTAATTCTGCTGGGAAAATGTCGGCAAAGCTGACCAGAATTACGCGCCAAGTCTCCGCGAGCGTCGACTTGAATACAGTGATAGTTATCTCTCTGCTGACAGACAACATTAGGAATTATAAAAGAGGAGCAAAATACATCATGAAGAAGAGTAAATCTCTGTTGGCCGTCACGATCCTGGTTTACATCTTTCTGATCGGACCCCTGCTTGTCATCATGGCAGCGTCCTTCAGTGAGACGAATTATCTGAAATTCCCGGGAGAAGGATTCACACTTGAGTGGTATCGTCAGATCCTGAAAGTGAAATCCTTCGGCAGTGCGGCAAAATACAGCACCATCATTGCATTTGTTGCTACATTTATCGCCCTGATTCTGGGACTTCCGGCAGCTTATGCACTGAATCGTTACCGTTTTAAGGGAAAGGAAGTCATCAAGGGTATGTTCCTTTCTCCGGTGCTGATTCCGGTGATTGTACTCGGATTCGTGATGTTGCGCTATGTCGTGAATCGTTTTCACCTTCCGGCTCTGCCGAGTCTTCTGATCGGTCATACGATCCTTTCGATTCCGTATGTGATGCGAGTGATCACCTCGAGTCTTGCAAACTTTGACTTCTCGATGGAGGAGGCAGCGCGGATTCTCGGAGCAAGCAGTGGATACACCTTTTTCCACATCCTGCTTCCGAACATCAAGTCCGGTATTGTCTCTGCCTGCATCATGGCAGTGATCAACTCCTTCAACAACGTATCCCTGTCTGCCTTCCTCACAAGTGCCGGTGTATCGGTACTGCCGATTGAGATGATGGCATATGTGGAGTATCACTTTGATCCGACGATCGCAGCGCTTGCGACGCTGATGATGGTGATTACGCTTGGCGTTATGCTGATCATTGAGAAGACGTTGGGACTTCAGAGTGTGGTTTAAAATCGATTAGGTCCTTTGGATTAGATTTAGAAAAATATGGGGCTGTTGCCTTGCAGAGGAATTTCCGGATGAAGTTCTTCTGTCAAGCGACAGCCCCTGTTTTTATAGGGAATTCTGGTTAACGTTACTGGATTTTATTTAATTAGTTTTGCAAGGGCTTCCGGGAGCGGTGGAAGAAGCTCTGCGGGGAGAGTACCGCCCTTGACACCAACGATTGCGGAAGAAACCTGGTTTGCGTAGGCGATGGAGTCATGAAGCGGAAGACCAAGTGTCAGACAGGCGAGGATCGTTCCGATGTGGGAATCTCCGGCGCCAATCGTGTCGACGATCTTCTTTGCCGGGACAGGAGGAACGAGGTAGGAAGTTCCGTCTTTCTCAATGCAGAACGCTCCGTCAGCGCCGAGGGTGATGATGACGGTGTTCTGTGTCTTCTCGTGAAGAAGGCGTCCGGCTTCCTTAACATCTGTGCATCCGCTTAGATCCATCGCTTCCTGCTCATTGATGTGAAGCATCGGGTGAAGTGCCATCATTCGGTCGGTGCGCTCAGCCGAAATCCGTTTTCCGCGCGGTCCCGGGGCATAGCAAACGGTCAGCGAAGGGTGATCCTCCAAGTATTCGATGAGGTTGTCGCCGGTCTTCTCCTCAATTTCAAGTCCGCATACATAGACAAGACCATATTCATCTGCAGGATAAGGTTCCATCCATTCTTTTTGAAAGGTGTATTCGACACCATGATAGGAGAGAAACGTGCGCTCTCCGGAAGCCTCAACGAGGCAGTAGCAACAGCCATTCTCCTGGTCGGGAACGGAGACAGAGATCGGGATTCCTGCACGTTTCATATTGGAAGCAACATAATCGCCGAACATTCCACTTCCGACCGGGGTGATGAAGGTGTGCGGAGCGTGAAGAAGACGGAACATCTGAGCGGTATTGAATGCACATCCGCCAAGTGCCATGCTCTGAGAAGTCGGACGGAGATTTTCCTGCGTCTTTGGAAGATGGTCGACATTGATGATGACATCCACGCAGGTGGAGCCGATGATAAGTGCTGGTTTCATGAAAGTATGCCTCCTGACTGTGTAATTTCTGAGATTGTGAAACTCGATAAATTTCCACAGCTGTTTCTGCTGACAGTGCTTGTCAGGTGTGGAAATTGTGTGTGAAATAGCACAAAAATATTCCAATTTATTATAAGGCAAGAACAGGTTTCTATCAAGAGCGATGCTTGTAGAAAGCAAAAAAATGTTCTATAATAGTTACAGTTTGTGCAGCGCATAAACAGGAACAGAAAATTTTGCAGGAAAGGGAAAAAGGCAGATGATTCTTGTACTGGAAAAAAAGCGGAAAGAATCGGCAAAAGAATACATCATGCGGATTCTCCTCGATAATATTGTCAACGTCAGATTAAAACCGGGGGATCAGCTTCTTGAGAGAGATTTCTGTGAACTTTGCGGTGTAAGTCGGACACCGTTTCGGGAAGCACTTTTGGAACTGGCGCAGAGACATCTGGTGGAGATTCGGCCGAAGATCGGTACCTATGTCTCTTATATTGATCTGGATCTTGTCGACGAGGTGCGCCACATGCGAAGTGTTCTGGAATCAGAGCTTGCAAGGATGGCATGCAGAATGATCGGGGAAGACGATTTGAAAAAACTTCGGGAGAATGTTGCACGCTGGAAAGTGTGTGTCGAGACGGATCAGGTCGAGGAGAGTCTTGTCCTTGACAAAGAGTTTCACGGAATGATTTATCAGCTGTGTGGGAGAGGCTACTGGCATGAGCTTGCAGAAGGATTGGCTCCTCATTTTGACCGAACTTCAACGTTAAAGTATCTGTGCAGATTGGCAACAGAAAATGTGATTCAGGATCATGAAGAACTGCTCGATGCGATTGAAGACAGGGATGAGGAGAAGGCATCGGAGATTGCGCGCCGTCATTTGAACCGCTATACGGAGAATATCGAGGATATTCGGGAACATTTTCCGGATTATTTTGTGAAGCCCAAAATGTTGCAAAAAGAAGGATTAACATAATAAGAAAAAACAATTATAGTTTATACAGAGTGTAAGCTGTGACAAAAATAAGACGATGGGAGAAAAACGATGTACGAGAAGATTACAGAATATGCGCGTATGCTCGATGAGAAGAGCCGGGCGAGAAGAAGAGATTTTCATAAGCATCCGGAGATGGCCTGGTATGAGATGCGAACCTCGGCAATCATTGCAAAGACGCTGACTGAACTTGGCTATGATGACGTGTTGACCGGAAAAGAAGTTTGTCTGGAATCTGCCCGTATGGGAGTCCCGTCGGAGGAGGAGCTGCAGGCTCATGCGAGGGAGGCGATTGCGTGGGGAGCGCCAGAGGAGTATCTGACCGATGAGATGAAGGAAGGATACACCGGAGTGATCGGAATTCTGCACTGTGGGGAAGGCCCGGTTGTTGCTCTGCGTTTTGATATTGATTGCCTTGGAATGAGGGAGGATGCAACCACGGAGCACCGCCCGTACCGCGAGGGCTTTGCGTCTGAGCATTTGGGGTGGATGCATGCCTGTGGTCATGATGGTCATGCGACGATCGGTCTCGGAGTTGCCGAGGTTCTGATGAAGATGAGAGATCAGATTCACGGCACAGTCAAGCTGATTTTTCAGCCGGGCGAGGAGGGAGGAAAGGGCGCACGCGCGATTGTTGCCCACGGTCATCTCGACGATGTGGATTACTTTATCGGAACTCACGTTGCACCGAGCGGTGGTCCGGACGATGGAGATCTGACACCGGGAACCTGGGGCTCTCTTGCAAACTGGAAGTACGATGTGCATTTTTATGGAAAGGCTGCACATGCGGGGGGATTTCCGGAGAAGGGATGCAATGCGATCGTTGCAGCGGCAAATGCAGTCCTCAACCTCTATGCGATTCCGAGACACAGCGATGGCATTACGCGCGTCAATGTCGGTGTGATTGAGGGTGGAACAGGAAGAAATGTGATCCCGGATCATGCGGTGCTTCAGATGGAGGTGCGTGGAGCGACGACCGAGATCAACAGCTATATGGATGAGCAGGCAAAGCGGATCTGTCAGGCAGCGGCAGATATTGCGGGATGTCGGTGTGAGATGGTGCTTCAGGGAGGCGGAGAGTCCCAGCAGAGCGATGAGGATTTCCTCGCCTACATCGGCAATCTTGTCCGCGAGCAGATGCCGGATTTGAAAGTCAGCAGTTGTGAGAATGCACAGAACTGGGGAAGTGAGGACATCTCCCTGATGATGAACCGCGTGCAGGAGCATGGCGGAAAGGCGACTTATATGAGATCGGTAACGGACATGGCATCTGCTCAGCACACGACAGCCTTTGATTTTGATGAGAAGGTGCTTGTCGATGCAATCCGTGTCTTCTCTCTGATTGTGTGTGATCTCCTGAAATAGTTAGTGGGAAAAGCCGGGACGATAAGAGCGTACAAGTGATAAGATAGTAAAAACAATAAGAGAATAAATGCGATAAGAAAGTAACTACGGTAAGCGTCTTAAAAGAAAAGAAACTTAGAGAAGAGAAGATGACTGACATGGAAGACATGAAAGAAAGGTATGGAAGGCAGGTGAGTGCGGATGACGGCTGTGACACAGATGGAGCTTGGAATTTTGCTTTGGATTCAGAATCATCTGAGAACGGAGATCGGGACAGAATTTTGGCGGGCGATCACAATGCTTGGGAATGCTGGATGGTTCTGGATTTTTCTTACACTTGTTTTGATTCTTAATAAAAGAACAAAAACAGAGGGTATTGCATCTGCTCTCTCCCTTATCTTTGGCTTTCTTGTGACGAATCTTTTCTTGAAAAATCTGGTAGCGAGAACCAGACCATACGATTTTTCGACATTGATCGTTCCGTTGATTGTGCGCCCGCATGACTACTCGTTTCCGTCGGGACACACCTGTGCGTCGTTTGCATGCGCGCTGATCTGTTTTCATCTACTTCCGAAAAAAGCGGGGGTTCCTTTACTGATTTTGGCGGTGCTTGTGGCATTCTCGAGGCTTTATCTCGGTGTGCACTATCCGACGGATGTGCTTGGAGGTTTTCTCATTGCGCTTACCGGTAGCAGTCTGGTATTAAAGATGCGTCCGTACTGGGAGAAGAAGTTCTTGTCAGAGCCGGATAGCGGAGAGAAAAGACAGGATTGACGGAGCGGGAGAACAAAGGATTCGAAATAAGCATGAGAAAAATGAGTATGAGAAAGAGAAATAGAAATAGGTAAAAAAGACTACTTGCGGGAGGAAGAACGAAATATGACAAAACAGGAACGGACTTTGGAGATCATCCAGAGACTGAAGGAGGCATATCCGGATGCGGATTGTACGCTCAACTACGAAGAAGCGTGGAAATTGCTTGTGAGCGTGCGTCTCGCAGCGCAGTGCACCGATGCAAGGGTCAATCAGGTTGTGCCGGCGCTCTTTGAAAAATATCCGTCTCCTCAGGCACTTGCGAAGACCCCGGTGGAATCGATCGAGGAGATCGTCAGACCGTGTGGTCTTGGACACAGTAAGGCGAGAGACATCAGCGCATGCATGAAGATGCTCTGTGAGAAATTCGGCGGACAGGTTCCGGATGATTTCGATGCTCTTCTCTCGCTTCCGGGAGTCGGGAGAAAGAGTGCAAACCTGATGATGGGCGATGTGTTTGGCAAGCCTGCAATCGTCACGGACACGCACTGCATCCGTCTTGTAAATCGAATGGGACTTGTGGACGGAATCAAGGAGCCAAAGAAGGTCGAGATGGCGCTCTGGAAGCTCGTTCCGCCGGAGGAGGGAAGTGAGCTCTGTCACCGCCTTGTCTGGCATGGACGGGAGGTCTGCACGGCACGCACGAAGCCGTACTGTGACCGGTGCTGTCTGAGTGACATTTGCCCGAAGGTGGGAGTATAAGTCGATGCTTTCGTCGACTTGAATAAAATTTTATGGGTGTAAAGAAAAAATACTTGACACCGAAAATGTTTTCATGTATGATATCCAAGGTGATGTTATGGAAAGCATTGTAAAACAGAGTCTTCTGTATGATTTTTACGGAGAGCTTCTCACAGAACATCAGCGAAACGTCTATGAGGATGTGATCTTCAATGACATGTCGCTGAGTGAGATTGCGCAGGAACAGGGAATCAGCCGACAGGGCGTGCATGATCTGATCAAGCGCTGTGACCGGATTCTTGCCGGATACGAGGAGAAACTTCATTTGATTGAGAAGTTTCAGGAGACAAAGCAGCTGGTGACAGAGATCCGCGAGTTGACGCAGAGGTTTCAAGAGACAAACGACAGAAAATTGATTGAAAAAATAGAACAGATTTCCAGCGACATCATAGATCTGTGATGCGAAGGCAAAACTGACGCAGAAACAGCGAAAGCTGGGCAGGAGGATGTTAGATGGCTTTTGAGAGCTTATCCGATAAATTGCAAAATGTATTTAAGAACCTGCGAGGCAAGGGACGTCTGAGTGAAGCAGATGTAAAGACCGCACTGAAAGAAGTTAAGATGGCACTTCTCGAGGCGGATGTCAGCTTCAAGGTCGTCAAGCAGTTCATCAGCTCCGTTCAGGAACGGGCAGTCGGTGAGGAAGTGCTTGGTTCCCTTCAGCCGGGACAGATGGTAATCAAGATTGTAAATGAAGAACTCGTTCGACTGATGGGGTCGGAGACAACCGAGATTGCGCTTCGTCCGGCAAGTGAGATCACCGTCATTATGATGGCAGGTCTTCAGGGTGCAGGTAAGACGACGACCACGGCAAAGATTGCCGGAAAGATGAAGGCAAAGGGCAGAAAACCGCTTCTGGTAGCCTGTGATGTCTATCGTCCGGCAGCTATTCAACAGTTACAGATCAATGGAGATAAGCAGGGAGTACCGGTTTTCTCCATGGGTGAAAATCAGAATCCGGTCAACATTGCAAAAGCTGCCGTAGAGCATGCAGGCAAGAATGGATACAATGTTGTGATCCTCGATACGGCTGGTCGTCTTCATGTCGATGAGGACATGATGGAGGAGTTAGTCAACATCAAGGAGACGGTTCATGTCGATCAGACAATTCTCGTTGTCGACGCGATGACCGGACAGGACGCAGTCAATGTAGCATCGAGCTTCCAGGAGAAGGTCGGAATTGACGGTGTGATTTTAACGAAACTTGACGGTGATACCCGAGGCGGTGCGGCTCTCTCGATCCGTTCCGTGACAGGCAAGCCGATTCTCTATATTGGTATGGGAGAGAAGCTCTCCGATCTGGAACAGTTCTACCCGGATCGTATGGCATCCCGAATCCTTGGAATGGGCGATATCCTGACCCTGATCGAGAAGGCAGAACTTCAGGTCGATGAGGAGAAGGCGCGCGAGATGAGTCAGAAACTGCGAAAAGCAGAGTTTGACTACAACGATTTCCTTGAACAGATGGCTCAGATTAAGAAGATGGGCGGTCTGGGAAGCATCATGAGCATGATGCCGGGAATGGGACAGCTCAAGGGCGGAATTCCGGAAGTCGATGAGAAGTCGATGGACCGGATTGAGGCGATCATCCTTTCCATGACAAAGGAAGAACGGGCAAATCCCGCTCTGATGAATCCTTCGAGAAAACAGCGCATTGCGCGCGGTGCCGGAGTGGACATCAGCGAGGTGAATCGAATCGTCAAGCAGTTTGACCAGATGAAGAAGATGATGAAACAGCTTCCGGGCATGATGGGCGGTGGAAAGAAGAATCGCGGTGGTCTGGGCGGTCTCGGAAATATGCTGGGCAAATTTAAGATGCCTTTCTAAGCACAGGATAAAGATATTGAGCGAGAGAGGTCAGCAAATGGTTATTGTTTATGCAACATATGAACGGTAACAGTAAATGTGGTAACAATACAGGAAGCTGTATTTGTTGATAAAAAAGAAAACAGATCAAGAAGATTGAAAGAAAGTCAAGGAGGCTAATTAAAATGGCAGTTAAGATGAGATTAAGAAGAATGGGCGCAAAGAAGAATCCTTTTTATAGAATCGTTGTAGCAGATGCTAGATCCCCGAGAGACGGAAGATTCATCGCTGAGGTTGGTACCTACGATCCGAACCTTGAGCCGAGCGGAATCAAGTTCAACGAGGAAGAGACCAAGAAGTGGCTGGCAACTGGCGCTCAGCCGACCGACCGTGTAGCAAAGCTGCTGAAGACTGCTGGTATTCAGTAATCTGAGTGGAGACAGCTATGAAAGATTTGGTTGAGGTGATTGCGAAAGCATTAGTAGACAATCCGAATGAGGTGGTTGTCACCGAGACTGAAAAAGACGGCGAGACTGTGATTGAACTGAAGGTTGCCCCGTCCGATATGGGCAAGGTGATTGGCAAGCAGGGACGCATTGCAAAAGCAATCCGCTCCGTTGTCAAGGCGGCTGCTTCAAAAGAAGAAAAAAAGGTTGTTGTCGATATTCAATAGCCGATTTGGCTGTCGCTGGGAGATTCCTGGCGACAGCTTTTTTTATATGATAGGAAATTGCGTCCTATCATGCAAAAAAGCTCCGCGAGGATGCGCATTTATATCATATTTTTTAGGAGAGTTTGAATGATGGAACAGACACTGCGAGTAGGTGTGATTTCTTCTACACATGGAGTACGCGGAGAGGTGAAGGTTTTTCCAACCACCGATGATCCGAAGCGTTTTAAAAAACTCAAGACCGTGATGCTCGATACCGGACGGGAAAAGCTGACCTTAAACATTGAGCAGGTAAAATTCTTTAAAAACATGGTCATCTTGAAATTTAAAGAGTTCAATGACATCAATGAGATCGAGAAATATAAGGGAAAAGATCTGCTGATCAACCGTGACCAGGCAGTAAAACTCGCACCGAACGAGAACTTCATCGTGGATTTGATCGGACTGAAGGTTGTGACGGATGAGGGCGTGGAGTTCGGTACACTGAAGGATGTCATGGAGACCGGAGCAAATGATGTCTACATCATTGACGGAAATGACGGAAAAGAATATCTCTTCCCGGCAATCAAGCAGTGTATTTTGAACATTGATCTCGAGGCTGGTGTGATCACCGTGCACATTTTGGACGGACTTCTTGATCTGTAAATAAATATAAGAAATTTTATAAGAAGTTTTGTTGAGAAATTTTATAAAGAATTATAAGACTAGATCTTAAAAGATGGAGGAAGAGAAGGTGAATTATCACATTCTGACACTGTTTCCGGAAATGGTGATGGACGGACTGAACACGAGCATCATCGGACGCGCCACAAAGAAAGGACTTCTCTCGATTGAGGCGATCAATATCCGGGATTATACAAAAGAAAAACACGGTCATGTGGACGATGCGCCGTACGGTGGCGGTGCCGGAATGGTGATGCAACCGGCTCCGGTCTGCGACGCGTATGAAGCACTCTGTGAGAAGATCGGGAAGCGTCCGCGAGTCCTCTACATGACTCCGCAGGGAAGGGTTTTTAACCAGAAGATCGCGGAGGAGCTCTCAAAGGAGGAGGATCTCGTCTTCCTCTGTGGACATTACGAGGGCATCGATGAGCGTGCGCTTGAGATGATCGTGACCGATTATCTCTCGATCGGAGACTACGTGTTGACGGGTGGAGAGCTTCCGGCGATGGTGATGATCGACTGTATTTCCCGTCTCGTGCCGGGAGTGCTCAACAACGATGTCTCCGCAGAGATCGAGTCGTTTCACGATAATCTGCTCGAATATCCGCAGTACACTCGCCCGGAAGTCTATGAGGGACGACAGGTTCCGGAGGTGCTTCTTTCCGGTCATCACAAGAAGATTGAGGAGTGGCGCAGAGAGCAGTCGATCAAGCGAACATTAGAGCGCCGCCCGGATCTTCTCGAGGATGCAGTTTTAAGCAAGAAGGAAAAAATTTACCTTGCAAAACTGCGGGCACAGCAAGAAATGCAGGCACAGCAAGAAGAACAGAAAAATCAGGAATAAAAATAAGGTTACAGAAATAATTAGAAAAGTACTTGCAATTACAAAATGAATATGATAAAATTGATGCGTTGTGACGAAGAAAAAAGAGATATTCCTCTGTTGCGCGGGACGCATTAAGAATGTCAAGTAGATGAAGGAGGTTCACACAAATGAACGAAATTATTAAGAATATTGAAGCAGCTCAGCTGAAGGCATCTGTACCGGAGTTCCGTGTTGGTGATACTGTTAAAGTATACAACAAGATCAAAGAGGGTAACCGTGAGAGAATCCAGGTATTCGAGGGTACTGTAATCAAGAGACAGAATGGTGGCGCAAGAGAGACCTTCACCGTTCGTAAGAACTCTAACGGAATCGGTGTAGAGAAGACCTGGCCGGTACATTCCCCGTTCGTAGACAACATCGAGGTTGTTAGAAAGGGTAAAGTAAGACGTGCAAAACTGAACTATCTGAGAAGCAGAGTTGGTAAGGCTGCAAAGGTAAAAGAGCTGGTTAAATAATTTTGCGAATTTTGCGTAGACGAGAGGGGACAATGTTTATTGTCCCCCCTTTTGTTATTTTACATGTCGAGGATGCGTCGAGGACGCGTCCATTGATTATAACGCGAAGGGATGCAGAAAGAACTACGTAAAAAATGCATGGAGAAATGCATACAGAAACGTAAAGGTATCCTTTTGTGTCAGAGATGAATATGGAGTATTTTCGTGTATTTTTATCAAAGTGATGAAAGCAACCTGGTTCGGCGTGTGTCCAGCTGGGTGGTGGATATTGCAGTCGCATTGGCATTCGCCTGGTTTTTCCTCAATTTTTTTGGTTCTCAGATTGTAGTTGGAGGTCCTTCCATGCAACCCCTCTTAAATTCGGGGGATGTAGTTCTGATCAACAGGATGGCTTATGATTTTGGAAAACCGGATCGCATGGACGTTGTCGTGTATGAGCGGGAGGATCAGAAGACAAATGTGAAGAGGGTGATTGGAATCCCCGGCGATACGGTTCACATTCAAAACGGGACAGTTTACATCAATGGAGAGGTCTTTGAGGAGGCAGGGACGGTGTCGCTTGCAGGTCTGGCGGAGACCCCGATCACACTTGACGAGAAGGAGTATTTTCTTCTGGGGGATAACCGGGAGAGCAGTGAGGATAGCCGTTTCGTCAATGTGGGAAATATCAGAGAAGAGCAGATTATCGGGAAGGTGTGGCTTCGGATCGCCCCGCTTTCCGGGTTTGGGCTGATACGATCATAGAGACTGTATACAACTTTTGTAACATAAATTTGGGATAGGAGGAAAAAAATTGAATATTCAGTGGTATCCGGGACATATGACAAAGGCGAAGAGAGCCATGAAAGAGGATATCAAACTCATTGATCTGATTGTGGAGCTTGTAGATGCGCGTGTACCGCTTGCAAGTCGCAATCCGGATATTGATGAGCTTGGAAAGGGAAAGGCGCGCCTGATCTTACTCAACAAGGCAGATCTTGCAGACGAGCGTGCGAGTGCGATGTGGGCATCGTGGTTTCAGTCAAAAGGCTGTTTTGTAGTCAAGCTCGATTCAAGAAGCAAGGCGGGAATCAAGCAGATTAATGCAGTGGTGCAGGAGGCTTGTAAGGAGAAGATTGAGAGAGATCGCCGTCGTGGCATTTTAAATCGTCCGGTTCGTGCGATGGTAGTTGGTATCCCGAATGTAGGAAAGTCTACATTTATTAACTCATTTGCAGGAAAGGCATGTGCAAAGACCGGAAATAAGCCGGGAGTGACGAAGGGAAATCAGTGGATTCGTCTCAACAAGACTTTAGAGCTTCTCGACACTCCCGGAATTCTTTGGCCGAGATTTGAGGATCAGCGTGTTGGTCTGCTTTTAGCGATGATCGGATCAATCAACGATGAGATCCTCAACAAGGACGAGCTTGCAGTGGAACTGATTCGTCTGCTGATGCAGAGATGTCCGGAGACGATGACGGAGCGCTATAAGTTAGATGGAATGAGCGAAGAAGAGAAAAACGAGCCGGGAGAGATCCTTGCCCAGATTGCCCGCGCGCGTGGATGTCTGAAAAAGGGTGGAGAGCCGGATTACAGCAAGGCATCGGCAATTCTGATTGAGGATTTCCGTTCTGGTCGCCTCGGTCGAATCACACTGGAGCTTCCGCCAAGATCGGATGAATCCGACAAGACGGAAGTAAAAGCAACAGCAGATAAAACGGAGGCAAGGTGATGGCACTGAGAGAACTCAAGGGAGAAAAACTTCAGGCAGAGCTGGAGCGCTTGAAAAAAATGCGCGAATATGAGGACACTTATGCGGCGTGTAGTGCAATCTGCGGAATTGACGAGGCAGGACGAGGACCTCTCGCGGGTCCGGTTGTCGCAGGTGCCGTGATTCTTCCACCGGATTGTGATATCCTGTATCTGAATGATTCCAAGAAACTTTCCGAGAAGCGCAGAGAGGCTCTTTTTGTTGAGATTCAGGAGAAGGCAGTCGCATGGAGTGTTGGTATTGTCGGACCGGATGTGATTGATGAGATCAACATCTTGCAGGCAACTTATGAGGCAATGCGCCGTGCGATCGCAGGTCTTGGTGTCCAGCCGGATCTTCTGCTCAACGATGCAGTGACGATCCCGGGAATCGAGATTCCGCAGGTACCGATCATCAAGGGAGACGCAAAGAGCCTTTCCATCGCCGGAGCGAGTGTGCTCGCGAAAGTGACGAGGGATCACATGATGATCGAGTACGACAAGATTTTCCCGGAGTACGGATTTGCAAAGCATAAGGGATATGGAACAGCTATGCATACTGAGGCACTCAGAAAGTATGGTCCATGCCCGATCCATCGCAGAAGTTTTATCGGAAAGATCATGCAGGAAAGCGGAAAATGAATCGCCGTGCAGTCGGATCAAAATATGAACAAATCGCAAAAGAATGGCTAAAAAAACAGGGACTTACAATTCTCGCACAGAATTTTCGATCGAGAACAGGAGAGATTGACCTGATTGCGAGAGATGAGGGGACAATCATCTTTGTGGAAGTCAAGTATCGAAGCTCGGTCTCGGCCGGAGATCCAGCCGAGGCGGTCGGCTGGCAGAAGCAGATGAAGATCCGAAATACCGCAAGATATTATCTCTATCGAAACCATTATGCGGAAGGGACACCCTGCCGTTTTGATGTGGTCGCAATACTCGGGGGCGAGGTGCGCTGGATTAAAAATGCATTTTGACAAATGTGTGGAATTATAAGGCTTTTCAGGAGGAAGGACGATGGCAGATTGGATCAGAAAACAGGATGCAAGAGAACAGGTAAACATAAATCAGAAAAACAGAGTCTGCTATCTGACATTTCCGGCGCTTGAGCAGACCGGAATGGTGTCACATGCCTTTTCGACGAGGATCGGCGGGGTGAGTGAGGGAATTTTCTCGACAATGAATTTTGGATTCACAAGAGGGGACAACCCGGCGCATGTGTTGGAGAATTATCAGCGGATGGCAAATGTTCTTGATGTCGACATGGAAAAGATGGTGCTGTCCTACCAGACTCATACGACGAATGTGCGCAGAGTCACGGAGGAAGACCTTGGAAAAGGTGTGGTCTATCCGCGCGATTACAGAGATGTGGATGGTTTGATTACAGATATCCCGGGCGTTACGCTTGTGACCTTCTATGCAGACTGTGTGCCGCTCTACCTGCTTGATCCGGTTCATTGTGCGATTGGACTGTCTCACTCAGGCTGGAGAGGAACGGTTCATCGCATGGGAAAGGCGACGCTTGATGAGATGGAGAAAGCCTTCGGGACAAATGCCTCCGATGTGATTGCCTGCATTGGACCGAGCATTTGCCAGGATTGCTTTGAGGTCGGTGCTGAGGTTGTCGAGGAGTTTGCGACGACCTTCGCACCAGAGTATCACAAAGAATTATTCTACCGCAAGGAAAACGGTAAATATCAGCTGAATCTCTGGAGAGCAAATGAGATCATTTTTGCAGAACGCGGAGTAAAGCCGGAGAACATTCACACGACAGACATCTGCACGCGCTGTAACCCGGATTTCCTGTTTTCACATCGTGCGGTTGGAAAAGATCGTGGAAATCTTTCGGCATTTCTATGCCTAAAAGAAAAATAAGAAAACGGAGCCCCCGTATATACATATGTATAAACAAAGAAAAGGCTATTGCAAAACAGATCGTTTTCTGCCCTGCAATAGCCTCTCTTATTGTTAATTCTGCATTTTACTAACTGCTAATTTTATGCCTTCATGCTATTATATTTATTTGATGGAGCCAATATAATCGTATCCGTCGGAATGGTATCTGCGGAGCAGATTCTGGATCTTTTCTGTCGGGGACAGAGAAGCACCGATAGAAACATCGTGGTTGAAGGAGTTGATGATGGCAGCGATGTATTTGCTCATATCAGCCTCTAAGTACCACGGGCGATCAAGAAGCTCGGACGGACGATAGTTTAAGTTGGTCGTGATGACATAGTCGATGTAACCACGGTTGTAAAATTCATCAAATTTCTCAAGTCCTCCGGTGAACAGACCGAAGGTACAGCAAACGATAACCTTGTCAGCCTTGCGCTCCTTCAGCTCTTTTGCGGTATCGAGCATACTCTCGCCGGAAGCGATCATATCATCGATGATCAGAACGGTCTTGCCTTCTACGGAAGAACCGAGGAACTCATGAGCAACGATCGGGTTTCTTCCATTTACAACGCGGGAGTAATCACGGCGCTTGTAGAACATACCCATATCGACACCGAGGTTGTTTGCCAGATAAACAGCGCGGTTCATTGCACCCTCATCCGGGCTGATGATCATCAGGTGATCCTTATCAATCTTTAAGGACCGGTCATGCTTGAACAGAGTCTTTACGAACTGATAGGTCGGCATGAAGTTGTCAAATCCGTTTAACGGGATTGCATTCTGCACGCGCGGGTCATGAGCGTCGAAGGTGATGATGTTGGAGACACCCATCTCTACAAGCTCCTCAAGTGCCATTGCGCAGTCTAAGGATTCACGCTTGGTGCGCTTATGCTGACGACCCTCATATAAAAATGGCATAATCACGTTGACACGGTGTGCCGTTGCGACAGAAGCACCGATGATACGCTTGAGATCCTGAAAATGATCATCCGGTGACATGTGGTTGGTGTATCCGCATACGGTGTATGGAATGCTGTAATTGGTGACATCCACCATTGCGAACAGATCGACACCGCGGACAGACTCGTTGATCACACCCTTTGCCTCACCAGAACCGAAACGCGGACAAGAACAGTTCAGAAGATAAGAATCTACATCGTAACCGCGATAGTTGAGGTCTTTTTCGCGACGAATCAACTCTTCTGTATCGTTTCTGCGGAATTTGACGATGTGGTCATTGACCTTGCCAGCGAGATCCCGGCAACTTTCCAGAGCTGCGATTTTGAGTGGTGCAACCGGAAGAACATCATTGAACACATAATTATTTGCCATTTTTAAGCTCCTTCACAAATATATTCGGTTAAATTGAAGTTAAATTCATCCTCATTTATACCATTTTGAAAACAAGGCAGTCAATAGGCAAATGTCGAATTTCGTAAAAAAAAACAAAGTCTTGTTTCTTTACAAAGAGAGGGAATCTTGTTATGATAAAAAGACGGGTATATGGAAAGAATGTAGAACTTAGAAATCTAATAAAAATTTATAAGTAAGTAGGGAAGAAAATTTAAATGAAGAAAAAAGGTCATTTGATAAAATCCATTGATCCGGGTTCGATTGCGGAGGAGCTCGAGCTTGAGGCAGGAGACCGCCTGCTGACAATCAATGGAAATGAAGTAGAAGATATCTTTGACTATGAGTACTACGTTGACAGCGAGAGCATGGTCATGGAGATTGAGAAGGCGGACGGTGAGCTGTGGGAACTTGAGATCGAGAATGACTACGAGGACCTCGGAATCAACTTTGAGAATGGTCTGATGAGTGATTACAAGTCATGCAGTAACAAGTGCATCTTCTGTTTTATCGACCAGATGCCACCGGGAATGAGAGAGACCCTTTATTTTAAGGACGATGACTCACGCCTCTCATTTCTTCAGGGAAATTACGTCACACTGACGAACATGAAAGAGCATGATATTCAGCGTATCATCGATTTCAAGCTTGCGCCGATCAACATTTCCGTGCACACGACGAATCCGAAACTGCGCTGTGAGATGCTTCACAACCGCTTTGCGGGACGGGCGCTTGAGAACATCGATCGTCTTTATCAGGCGGACATTCCGATGAACGGACAGATCGTTCTCTGCCCGGAGGTAAACGACGGGGAGGAGCTTGACCGCACGATCGGAGACCTCGCAAAGTACATTCCGTGTATGCAGAGTCTGTCGGTTGTTCCGGTTGGACTTACGAAGTACCGCGACGGTCTTTTTCCGATGAAACCGTTTGACAGGAAACGTGCGGAGGATGCACTTGAGATCATTGAGCGCTGGCAGAAAAAGATCTATGCAGAGCACGGAATTCACTTTGTTCAGGCGAGTGATGAGTTCTATATCTTAGCGGAGCGCCCGATGCCGGAGGAGGAGCGCTACGACGGTTATATCCAGCTTGAGAATGGAGTCGGCATGCTTCGCCTTCTCGACACCGAGGTCACTGAGGCGCTTGAGGAATTGAAAAAGGAACAGAATAAAAAGAATCACCACAAAGACCAGAAAAATAAGAAGAGCCATAAGCGTCAGAAAAGGCAGGGGGATTCGGACAGCCAGAAAACGGTGGAGGCAGTCGAGGCGGAGGAACTCTCGATTGCGACCGGAAAACTTGCCTACCCGTATCTGAAAAAGCAGATTGAAAAAATCATGAAGGACTTTCCGCAGAAAAAGGTGCATATCTATGAGATCCGCAATGATTTCTTCGGTCCGATGATCACAGTTGCAGGTCTGATTACGGGACAGGATTTAAAAGCCCAGCTGACCGGTCAGAAACTCGGCCAGAGACTGCTGCTTCCGGCATGCATGTTTAGAAGCGGGGAAGAGGTCTTTCTCGACGATGTGACGCGCACGGAACTGCAAAATGCTTTACAAGTTCCGGTGAATATTGTAAAATCAAGCGGACAGGATCTCGTTGATGCAATCCTGTACCCGGAGATTGAACAAAATACTGAACATAATAAATACGAATTGAAGGAGATTTGAGAATGAGCAAACCGATTGTAGCGATTGTAGGACGCCCGAATGTGGGAAAATCCACCCTGTTCAACGTGCTGGCGGGGGAGACGATTTCGATCGTAAAAGACACCCCGGGCGTAACCAGAGACCGTATCTATGCGGACTGTACCTGGCTGAACATGAACTTTACACTGGTGGATACCGGTGGTATCGAGCCGGACAGCAAGGACATCATTCTCTCCCAGATGAGAGAGCAGGCACAGATTGCGATTGACACGGCAGATGTCATCATTTTCCTTGTGGATGTGAGACAGGGACTTGTCGATTCCGACGCAAAGGTAGCGGACATGCTCAGAAAGTCCGGCAAGCCTGTCGTTCTGGCAGTCAACAAAGTCGACAGCTTCCAGAAGTTTGGCAACGATATTTACGAGTTTTACAACCTTGGAATCGGCGATCCGATCGCAGTTTCCGGTGCTTCCCGTCTTGGAATCGGTGATCTGCTTGACGAGGTAAGCCGTCACTTTACGACTGATCAGATGGAAGATGCAGAGGACGAGCGTCCGCGTGTGGCGATCATCGGAAAGCCGAACGTTGGAAAGTCTTCGATCATCAATAAGATCCTCGGTGAGGATCGCGTGATTGTGTCCAACATTGCCGGTACGACCCGTGATGCGGTTGATACCGAGGTGGTTCACAACGGAACCGAGTATGTCTTCATCGATACCGCAGGACTCAGAAGAAAGAACAAAATTAAAGAGGATCTTGAGCGTTACAGCATCATCCGTACTGTATCCGCTGTGGAGCGTGCCGATGTGGTCATTCTTGTGATTGACGCAGTTGAGGGCGTGACCGAGCAGGATGCAAAGATTGCCGGAATCGCGCACGACAGAGGCAAGGGAATCATCGTCGCAGTCAACAAGTGGGACGCGATCGAGAAGAATGACAAGACGATCTACGAGTACACAAAGAAGATCAAAGACACGCTCTCCTTTATGCCGTATGCCGAGATGCTCTTCATCTCTGCGGTGACAGGACAGCGTATGAACAAGCTGTTTGATCTGATTGATATGGTGCGCGAGAACCAGACTCTGCGTGTTGCAACCGGTGTCCTCAATGAGATTATGACCGAGGCTGTTGCGATGCAGCAGCCGCCGTCTGACAAGGGCAAGCGTCTGAAACTCTACTACATGACCCAGGTAGCGGTAAAACCGCCGACCTTCGTCATCTTTGTAAACGACAAGAACCTGATGCATTTCTCCTATGTTCGTTACCTTGAGAACAGGATTCGTGAATCCTTTGGATTTAAGGGAACCGCACTGAAATTCATCGTGCGTGAGCGTTCCGGGAAGGAGCAGTAATGGAGCGTCTGATCTGTCTTGTGATGGGATATGTCTTCGGTCTGTTTCAGACGGGGTATCTGTACAGCCGTTCAAAACATATGGACATCCGCAATTACGGAAGTGGCAATTCAGGAAGTACGAATGTTCTTCGCGTGATGGGAAAAAAAGCGGGACTTGTGGTCTTTCTCGGAGATGCAGGCAAGATGATCCTTGCCTGTCTCCTGACGCGCGTGATCTTTCGCAGTCAGCCGGAATCTCTGTATCTCTACCTGCTTTACACGGGATTTGGAGTAATTCTGGGGCACAATTTCCCGTTCTACATGGGATTTAAGGGCGGAAAAGGCATTGCGGCTTCCGCAGGTCTTCTCGTCTCGACAGACTGGCGTCTGATGCTGATCTGTCTCGTCGTGTTTGTGATGGCAGTTGCAATCACGCGCTATGTCTCCCTCGGCTCGATTCTTGTGATGATCTGCTTTGCGATCGGAATGATTTACTTTGGATTGATTCGCAGGGATTATGGTCTGGCAGATTCCTGTCAGACTGAGTTTGCCGGGATTGCTCTTGCGATTTCCCTGATGGGAATATGGAGACACCATACCAATATCCGTCGCCTTTTAAACGGCACAGAGAACAAGCTCGGAGCAAAGAAAAACGCATAACACATGAATACTCTCGGAATCTGACAGAATGGGTTTCGGGAGTATTTGTATATTTAAGTCGGGGTAGTTCACATAAACGTCGACTTGGACTTAAGCAAAAAATAAGGAGAAAAAACTATGGCACAGATTGGCATCATTGGAGGGGGAACCTGGGGAATTGCGCTTGCGTCACTCGTTCATGAAAACGGACATCAGGTGACGGTCTGGTCTGCATTCGAGAAGGATGCAAGGTATTTAAGAGAGAACCGGGTTCAGAAAAATCTTCCGGATCTTATTCTTCCGGCAGATATGGAGTTTACGGCGGATATGGAAACTGCGCTGAAAGACAAGGATCTTGTTGTAACAGTTGTCCCTTCTATCTATATTCGGGAGACAGCAGGAAAGATGGCACCGTTCGTCAGGGACGGACAGATTGTCGTCAACGCGTCAAAGGGAATCGAGGCAGAAACGCTGGATCTTTTGTCGGAAATCCTTGAGGAGGAACTGCCAAATGCGGATATCGCTGTGCTGTCTGGCCCGAGCCATGCGGAGGAGGTCAGCCGGTCTTTGCCGACAACGTGTGTCGCAGGCGCGAAGAGCAGAAAGACCGCAGAGTACATCCAGAGTATTTTTATGAGTCCGGTCTTTCGTGTGTATACAAGCTCGGACATCACCGGAATTGAGATCGGTGGGGCGCTCAAAAATGTGATTGCGCTCGCAGCGGGAATTGCGGACGGTCTCGGATACGGGGACAATACGAAGGCAGCGCTGATCACGAGAGGAATTTCGGAGATCTCAAGACTTGGAGTCACAATGGGCGGAAAACTCGAGACGTTCGGTGGACTCACCGGAATCGGAGATCTGATTGTGACGTGCGCGAGCATGCACAGCCGAAACCGCAGAGCCGGAATCTTGATCGGAAAGGGATATTCGATGGAAGAGGCGATGGTGGAAGTCAAGATGGTTGTCGAGGGTGTTTACTCTGCAAAGGCGGGACTTGCACTTGCAAAGAAATATGAGATTTCGATGCCGATCATCACAGCGGTCAATGAGGTGCTGTTTGACGGAAGACCGGCAGGTGAGGCGGTTCAGGATCTGATGCTCCGTGATCGAACCGTGGAGAGCCCGGCGATTGGCTGGGAGTGATTTTACTGGGAATATTTAGCGTGGTAAAGAAAAAAGTCTTGACAAGCATTTTTCAGACAACTATAATAAATCCGAGCTTGTATGCAGATCACATTTGATCTGTAAACCTCCTGTCAGACGATGGGAGGGTAAAGAGGAGGAATCATTATGAAAAAGAGATTTATGAGTGCAGGTATGGCAGCAGTTGTTGCAATGGCATCTTTAACTGCTTGTGGCGGCAGTGCAAGCACCGAGACGACCGCAGCAGCAGATGCAAAGGCAGAGACTTCCGCAGAGGCTGGTGAGAGCAGTGCAGAGGCAGGCAGTGCAGAGGGCGGTACCTTAAAGATCGGCGTAATCGGACCGCTGACCGGTGCAGCAGCTTCCTATGGTATTGCAGTTCAGAACGGTGCAGATCTGGCAGTTAAGGAGATCAACGAGGCTGGCGGTATCAACGGAATGAAGGTTGAGCTGAAGGCTGAGGATGATGAGAACGATCCGGAGAAGTCTGTCAATGCATACAACACTCTGAAGGACTGGGGTATGCAGATGCTGGTTGGTACAACCACTTCCAAGCCGTGTATCGCAGTTGGAGCTGAGTCTGCAAGTGACAACATGTTCCAGATCACTCCGTCTGGCTCCGCAGTAGAGTGTGTATCCAACCCGAACGTCTTCCGTGTTTGCTTCGCAGATCCGGATCAGGGTACTGCTTCTGCTCAGTACATTGGTGAGCATCAGCTGGCTACCAAGGTTGCAATCATCTACGACAGCTCTACCGAGTACTCTTCCGGTATTCGTGAGTCCTTCGTAAAAGAGGCTGCAAACCAGGGTATCGAGATCGTTGCAGATGAGGCATTTACCGCAGACAGCAACACCGATTTCTCCGTACAGTTGGACAAGGCAAAGGATGCAGGCGCAGAGCTCGTATTCCTGCCGATCTACTATCAGGAGGCTTCTGTTATCCTGAAGCAGGCTGCTGACAAAGAGTTCGCTCCGACTTTCTTCGGATGTGACGGTATGGACGGAATCCTGACCGTTGAGAACTTTGACAAGTCTCTGGCAGAGGGCCTGATGCTTCTGACTCCGTTCTCCACCACTGAGGAGGGCAGTGAGGAATTCACCAAGTCTTACACCGATGCTTATGGCGTGGAGCCGATCCAGTTCGCAGCTGATTCCTACGATGCAGTTTATGCAATTAAGGCAGCAGCAGAGAAGGCTGGCATCACCGCTGACATGAGCGTATCTGATATGTGCGATGCAATGGAGACTGCTATGACCGAGATCACCATCCAGGGTCTGACCGGTGCAGACATGAGCTGGAATGCAAACGGTGAGCCGAACAAGGCACCGAAGGCAGCTAAGATCGTAGATGGCATTTACGAGATGGAGAAATAAGAGATTGCTGATCGTGCAATGCATGAGCAGGAGAGATTGTTTCTCTGATGAGTCAGATTTTCCTCACAGAAGATTTGCCTTTGAACGTTTAAAAAGATTTGTTTTGTGTGAGAACTGATTCGATCCGAAAGAGGGTCGTCGAAAGACGGCTCTCTTTTTCGTTTCAAAAATGCTTACCTGTGTACAGTAATCCGTCTGTGTCCTTGTAGCAAAGACATTTGTAACTTACACTTGAACTTCCTATCCTACTATGCTATAATTCGACATGTTATTGTTTTTCAAGAAAAATACAAAGAGGTGTGTGGTACATGAGTTTTCTGTCTTATTTGATCAATGGAATCAGCCTGGGCAGTATTTACGCGATCATCGCGCTGGGAT
Source organism: Brotaphodocola catenula (assembly GCA_020686985.1). Classification (GTDB taxonomy): domain Bacteria; phylum Bacillota; class Clostridia; order Lachnospirales; family Lachnospiraceae; genus Brotaphodocola; species Brotaphodocola catenula. The sequence continues at coordinate 51,749 of JAJEPU010000005.1, read as the reverse complement.
ACACGATGGTATACGGAATCGCAAGAATGCTGAACTTCGCTCACGGCGATATCATCATGGTAGGTGGATTTGTGATTTTCACCTGTGTCAGCACGATGGGATTCCCTCCGTTAGTGGGTGTCCTCGTAGCTGTGATTGCCTGCACGGTTCTCGGTGTTATGATCGAGCGTGTGGCATATAAGCCCCTCCGTGGAGCTTCTTCTCTTGCCGTACTGATTACGGCAATCGGTGTCAGCTATCTGCTTCAGAATGCGGCACTTCTTATTTTCGGATCGAATGCGCGTCAGTTTACCTCCGTTGTAAACGTTCCAAGCCTGAAACTGGCTGGCGGTGCGCTGTCGATTTCCGGTGTCACGATGGTGACGATTCTTACCTGTATCATCATCATGGCAGGTCTGATGACCTTCATCAACAAGACGAAGATCGGTCAGGCAATGCTTGCGGTTTCTGAGGATACCGGAGCAGCAACCCTGATGGGAATTGATGTAAACCGAACGATTGCCGTGACATTCGCAATCGGTTCTGCACTTGCTGCAATCGCAGGTGCGCTGTTGTGTTCCACTTATCCGTCCCTGACTCCGTACACCGGATCGATGCCGGGAATCAAGGCATTCGTGGCAGCAGTATTCGGCGGAATCGGATCGATCCCGGGTGCACTGATCGGAGGCATTCTTCTCGGTGTGATCGAGAACCTTTCCAAGGCATACATTTCTTCCCAGCTCTCGGATGCGATCGTATTTGCAGTTCTGATTGTAGTTCTGCTTGTGCGTCCTACCGGTATTATGGGAAAGAAGATTACGGAGAAAGTGTAGGTGGGAAGAATGAAGAAAAACAAATTGCTGATTCAGAACAGCATCACGTATGCAATCATCATCGGATGCTGGATTCTGGTGCAGATCCTTGCCAGTACGGGTCATATGACCAGTCTGATGAAGGGACTTCTTGTACCTCTTTGCATATATGTGATCATGGCAGTATCTCTGAACCTGACGGTTGGTATTCTTGGTGAGCTGAGTCTGGGCCATGCCGGATTCATGTGTCTGGGAGCCTTTTCCGGCGCGTTCTTTACAAACTGTATGGCAAATGTAATCCCGAGCGTGCAGGTGCGTTTCTTCTTTGCTCTGCTGATCGGTGCTCTCGTTGCAGGTGTTTTCGGCATTCTGATCGGAATCCCGGTTCTGCGTCTTCGCGGAGACTATCTGGCAATCGTGACCCTGGCGTTCGGTGAGATCATCAAGAACCTGTTAAATGCAATCTATGTTGGTATGGATCAGAGCGGTTTCCACTTCTCCTTCAAGGATACGACTTCCCTTGGAATGGATGATACCGGTGTTGTTATCATCAAGGGTGCTCAGGGTATCACCGGAACCCCGAAGGCAGCGACGTTTACGATTGGTATCATTCTCGTGCTTCTGACGCTGTTTGTCGTCCTGAACCTGATCAATTCCCGTTCCGGACGTGCAATCATGGCAATCCGTGACAACCGCATTGCAGCTGAGTCTGTCGGCATCAATATCACAAAGTTCAAGCTGATGGCATTCTCGATTTCCGCATCCCTCGCAGGTGTGGCAGGTGTTCTCTACGGACACAATCTTTCGAGCCTTGCAGCTACCCCGAAGAACTTCGGTTACAACCAGTCGATCATGATCCTCGTATTTGTTGTACTCGGAGGACTTGGAAATATTCGCGGTTCCATCATCGCGGCAGTTGTTCTGACAATGCTTCCGGAGCTTCTGCGCGGACTTAACGATTACCGTATGCTGATCTATGCAATCGTGCTGATCGTGATGATGATCTTTAACTCCAGCCCGAAGGCAATCGAGATGCGCTCGGTATTCATGGACAAGATCAAAAAGAACCGGAAGGAGGCTGCATAAAATGGCAATGTTAGAGGTAAAAAATATCAGCATTTCCTTCGGCGGACTGAAAGCAGTCAATGATTTCAGCGTGACGATCGAGAAAGGACAGCTCTACGGTCTGATCGGACCGAACGGAGCAGGAAAGACGACGGTATTCAACCTGTTGACGGGTGTGTACAAGCCGGATACCGGTACCATTCTTCTCGATGGAAAGAATATCACCGGACGCAGTACGATCGAGATCAATCAGGATGGAATCGCGCGTACCTTCCAGAACATTCGTCTGTTCAAAGAACTGAGCGTTCTTGACAACGTAAAAGTCGGACTGCACAACCATTTCAAGTATTCCACGATCGAGGGAATCCTGCGTCTGCCGAGATACTATAAGGTTGAGAAGCAGATGAATGAGCGTGCGATGGAGCTTTTGAAGGTGTTTGAGCTTGATTCTGTCGCAGATTACAAGGCATCGAACCTGCCTTACGGTGCACAGAGAAAGCTCGAGATTGCCCGTGCACTTGCGACGGAGCCGAAACTTCTCCTTCTCGATGAGCCGGCAGCAGGAATGAACCCGAACGAGACCGCAGAGCTGATGGATACGATCCGTTTTGTTCGCGACAATTTTGATATGACGATTCTGCTGATCGAGCACGACATGAAGCTGGTATCTGGTATCTGCGAGAAGCTGACCGTACTGAACTTCGGTCAGGTGCTGACGCAGGGTGACACACAGACCGTGCTGAACGATCACCGTGTTATCACCGCATATCTGGGAGAGTAGGAGGAGACACGAAATGGCAATACTGGAAGTTAAAAATCTGGAAGTGTTTTACGGAGTCATCCAGGCCATCAAGGGAATCTCCTTTGAGGTAAATCCGGGTGAGATCATTGCGCTGATTGGTGCAAACGGAGCAGGAAAGACGACAACGCTTCAGACGATCACCGGACTGATTCCGTCGAAGGCGGGACAGATCATTTATGAGGGACAGGACATCACGAAGATTCCGGGTCACAAGCTGGTTTCGATGGGAATCGCTCACGTGCCGGAGGGACGTCGCGTATTCGCAGGTCTGACCGTCCTTCAGAACCTTTATCTGGGCGCTTACACGAGAAAAGACAAGAAAGAGATGGAAGATACGCTTGAGATGATCTATGAGCGTTTCCCGCGCCTCAAAGAGCGTCGCGATCAGCTGTCCGGAACACTCTCCGGTGGTGAGCAGCAGATGCTTGCAATGGGACGTGCGCTGATGTCTCATCCGAAGCTGATCGTACTCGATGAGCCGTCGATGGGTCTGTCTCCGATCTATGTAAATGAGATCTTTGACATCATCCAGAAGATCAATCAGGATGACGGCGTGACGGTTCTTCTCGTTGAGCAGAACGCAAAGAAGGCGCTCTCGATTGCAGACCGCGCTTACGTTCTTGAGACCGGAAAGATCGCACTCAGCGGAGATGCTCAGGCACTGATGAACGATGATTCGGTCAAGAAGGCATATCTGAGTGAGTAATCTGTCTCTTTGATCACAAAATCTTTTGTTAGATATTGGTTCGATGTTGTGATAGATTGGATTGGTCACGAAAAGTTTTCAAATATCTGTGGATATAAATAAACAATCTATAAAATTCAGAAAATTTATCGAAAAAGAGGGAAAAGTTATAGACTTTTTCCTCTTTTTTGTGGTATAAATAAGATAACCGTTCGGCATGTGCAGATTTCTCACCGCATATATTTTTAGAAGATGTGTGGGGCAAAAAGGCTGAGGGGAGAGATCTGCATGGACCATTTTGATGTATATAAAGACATTCAGGCGCGGACGAAGGGAGAGATTTATCTCGGGGTTGTCGGGCCGGTGAGAACCGGAAAATCGACGTTCATCAAGCGGTTTATGGAGCAGATGGTGCTCCCCGATATTCAGGATGAGCATCAGAAGAACCGTACCCGCGATGAACTCCCGCAGAGTGCGACGGGAAAGACGATCATGACCACAGAGCCGAAATTTATCCCGAAGGAGGCGGCAGAGATTGAGCTTGCCGATAAGACGCAGGCGAAGATCCGATTGATTGACTGTGTGGGATTCATGGTGGAAGGGGCAGGAGGTCATATTGAGAATGACAGAGAGCGCCTTGTGAAGACTCCGTGGTTTGAGGAGGAGATTCCGTTTACCCGGGCAGCTGAGATCGGTACGCGCAAAGTTATTAAAGACCATTCCACGATCGGAATCGTGGTAACGACAGACGGATCATTCGGAGAGATCAAGCGGGAGGCGTATTTACCGGCGGAAGAGACCGCCGTTGCAGAATTAAAAGAGATCGGGAAACCATTTCTGATTCTGCTCAACTCAGATCGCCCTTACTCCGAAGAGACGAGAAAACTTGCCGGGGAACTTGAGGAAAAGTATCGGGTGACGGTTCTTCCGGTCAACTGTGAGCAACTGAAACGGGAGGATATCTGCCGGATTCTTGAGAAAGTATTGAACGAATTTCCGGTGACGGAGGCAGATTTTGATATTCCTGGGTGGCTTGAGATTTTGCCATCCTCGCATTGGCTCAAGGAGCAGGTGATTTCAGCGGTGCGCGAGGCGATGGCGAAGATCAGATACATGAAGGATGTTCCGTCTGAATTTGACCTTCCGGAGCAGACTGCGATTCGTCAGATGAAGACGGATCGGCAGAATCTCTCAAACGGAAAGGTCGAGATTACGGTCGTTCTCGATGAGGAATCGTATTATCAGGTGCTCAGTGATTTTGCGGGAGTTGTGGTGGAGGATGAGTACCAGCTGATGCAAAAACTTAGACAGCTGGCATCGATGCAGAGCGAATACGACAAGGTGCGCGGTGCACTCAGCCAGGTGAGATTGAAAGGATATGGGGTTGTGACACCAGAACGCTCTGAGATTCTTCTTGACGAGCCGACGGTGATTCGCCACGGAAACCGCTATGGAGTGAAGATGAGGGCGCAGGCGCCGTCGATCAGTCTGATTCGTGCACAGATTCAGACGGAGATTGCTCCGATTGTGGGAAGTGAAGAACAGGCGAGAGACCTGATTGCGTATATGAAGGAGAATGCAGGCAAGAAGGAAGATGGAATCTGGGACACGAATATTTTCGGAAAATCGATCGAGCAGATCGTGGAGGATGGAATTCAGGCAAAGGTCAACCAGATGACCGAGGAGTGTCAGGCACGTCTTCAGGATGCGATGCAGAAGATCATTAATGACAGCAATGGAGGGCTGATCTGTATTATTATCTGAGTCAATTGAGCCAAATTTTCATGATGAGTGAAACATGATGAGTTAGAAACGCAAAATTTAATAATGAGCTTGTCTGGGGAAGAGTTTGAGAGTACAAGCGAGAAAGGGAGGTATCCTTATGAGGTTAATGTTCATCGGTGCGGATCATGAAGTGACGGGTAGTTGTCATTATCTGGAAGTAGGAAATACGAAACTCTTTGTGGACTGTGGAATGGAGCAGGGAACGAATATCTATGAGAATGTGGAACCGCCGGTTCCGTACTCAGATCTTGATTTCGTGCTTGTGACGCACTCCCACATCGATCATGTCGGTTTACTGCCGTATATTTATGCACGAGGATTCCGGGGAAGAATCATTGCGACGATGGCGACCTGTGATCTGTGTAACATCATGCTTCGAGACAGTGCACACATTCAGGAGATGGAGGCGGAATGGAAGAACCGAAAGGCCCGCCGTGCCGGAAAGCCGGAGGTGGAGCCTCTCTATGAGATGGCAGATGCAGAGGGAGTTATCGGTCATTTTGAGGGATATGATTACGGAGAGATGATTACGTTAAATGATGACATCATAATCCGTTTTACCGATGTCGGTCATCTGCTCGGCTCTGCCTCGATTGAGATCTGGATGAGGGAGGATGGCATTGAGAAGAAGATCGTCTTCTCCGGAGATATCGGAAATAAGCATAAACCTCTGATTCGCGACCCTGCTTATGTAAAAGAGGCGGATTATGCGGTTATGGAGTCGACTTACGGTGGACGCCTGCATCAGAAGGGAAAAGACCATGTGACAGAGCTTGCAAGAATCGTGCAGGAGACGCTTGATCGGGGCGGAAATGTTGTGATTCCGGCGTTTGCGGTAGGACGTACCCAGGAGCTTCTCTACTTCTTCCGCCATATCAAGGCAGAGCACATGGTGCACGGTCATGACGGCTTTGAGGTTTATGTGGATAGCCCGCTTGCAGTCGAGGCGACTCATGTCTTTAAGGAGAATCAGATGGACTGCTACGACGACGAGACGAAGGCACTTGTGGAGCAGGGCATCAACCCGATCTCGTTCCCGGGGCTGAAACTTTCTGTCACGAGTGAGGAGTCCAAGAACATCAACTTTAGCACGACGCCGAAGGTCATCATCTCGGCATCCGGCATGTGTGATGCAGGACGTATTCGCCATCATTTGAAGCACAACCTCTGGAGAAAGGAATGTACGGTTGTGTTTGCCGGCTATCAGGCAGAGGGAACGATTGGTCGTGTGCTGATCGATGGCGCAAAGATGGTGAAGCTCTTTGGTGAGACGATTGATGTGGAGGCGCATATCGAGACGCTTCATGACATCAGCGGTCATGCGGATGAGAATGGATTGATTGAGTGGGCTTGCGCTTTCGAGAGGAAGCCGTCCCAGTTCTTTATTGTACACGGCAATGACGATGTCTGCGACAAGTTTGCTGAGCTTGTGACTGCAAAGACGGGGTGTCCGGCAAAGGCGCCGTTTAGTGGAGCGGAGTATGATTTAGCGAAGGGCGAGTGGATTCGCGAGACCGAGGGTATTCCGGTCAATCCGAAGACGATGGCGACGAAGAAGGCAAGCGGAGTCTTTGCACGTCTTCTGGCAGCGGGCGAGCGCCTGCTTGCAGTTATCGCAAGAAACGAGGGTGGAGCGAACAAGGATCTCGCGAAGTTTGCGGATCAGATTCAGGCGCTCTGCGACAAGTGGGATAGATAGAAGATTGCTTGAGATAGTTTGAGTATTAGTGATAATGCTTGAGGTGTCTGTTTTTGGGCTCCGGCAGGCGGAATAAGTTTTGCAAACGCGCTCTCGCTCCGGGTAAATCAGCGGAAGCGTCACTGGCGCTTCCTCGATACGCAGAGCGAGCGTAGCAGTGCATAAGGTCGCAAACTACGCGACCTAAGCACTGACGCTTCACACGGGTTTGCAGAATCTTTTCCGTCGCCGGAGCCTTTGCAGAGAAAATTTATCCTATAAAAGGATGAATGCCGAACTAATTAGAAATGTGGTAAGAAGGGAGATACAAAGTATCATGTCAACAAAAGTACAGATTTACACGGATGGATCAGCGAGAGGAAACCCGGATGGACCGGGAGGATATGGGGCGGTGCTCCACTTTGTCGACAGCAAGGGACAGCTTCATGAGCGCGAACTCTCTGCCGGATTCCGCAGAACCACGAACAACCGTATGGAACTTTTGGCGGCGATTGTGGCTTTGGAGGCACTGAACCGTCCGTGTGAGGTGGAGCTCTATTCAGACTCCAAATATCTGACGGATGCGTTTAACCAGCACTGGATTGACAGCTGGGTCAAGAACAACTGGAAGCGCGGAAAAAGTGGCATGGTGAAGAATATTGACCTGTGGGAGCGTCTTTTAAAAGCAAAGGCGCCCCATAAGGTAACATTTTGCTGGGTAAAGGGACATGCCGGTCATCCGCAGAATGAGCGGTGCGATCAGCTTGCGACGACGGCAGCGGACGGACAGAATCTCCTTGTGGATGAGGGCGTGGAAGCAAAATAGAGGAACTTACAGGAACACTTACGGTTCTCTTACAAATGTTTACTTCTTTTGTTTTTATATTTTCATCTGCTCTGCTTTATGATATTGTTACTGTACACGGTTAGGCGTTTTCTGAACTGAAAATGCCGTATAATATAGTGGCGGTAGCAGATTTTGCTGATTTGGAATGCAAAGCATCGGCAAAATCCAATCTGTTGTTGTTTGCGCAACGCGTGAACAGCAACGAGATATTCTGTTAATATAAAACAAGAAATCAGAGACAGGGCAGGATAAAGATGAAACTCAAAGGAATTTGGATTGCAATAGGAGTCATTCTGATTACAGGAATCGGGGTGACGAGATACACAAAATCATACATCGAATCAGAGCAGGAAAATGTTGCGATGGTGCAGAGCCAGAATCTCGAGGAGATGCCAGATGCAGGTGTGGCGGAACAGGGAATGAATGCTGAGAATGCCGAAGGAGATGGAGAAAAAGTTGCTTCTGGTAGGATGGCTAATGTGGGAGTCGGTGCAAATGCACAGGATTCTACTGGAAATCAGGAAGAAAGTTCAAAGCGCCAGGGCAAAAAGCAGGCAGTTAGCGGGGCGGAGAATTCCGGGATTGCAGTGCGGGAGGAGAGTGCGGACGGGGCGAAGCCTTCGGATGAGGTCTTTGTGAAACTGCGGGCGATTGATGAGGAGATTGCACAGAGAGCTTCGGGGGAGACTGACACGACTCCGAACGCGCGTAAGGCGACCGTTGAGAATGAGTGCAAGCTCTGGGAGACGCAGATGAACCGATTTCTTGACACACTGGAGAATCAGCTTGAATCGTCAGAGTGGGAAAAATTGTTTAAGGAACAGAAGGAATGGCTGAGAACGAGGGATGAGGAGGCGACAAAGGGATCAGGACGTCAGAATGGAAGCACGCTTGATGAGATCGAGTACAATCGCCTGATTCGGGAGAGCACAAGACAGAGAACCTATGAGCTTGCAGAGCGGTATGGGGAAGTTCTTTCGGCTACGGAACAATGAAAATAAAAGATATATTTTTGTGAAAATACGACAAAAATGATTGACAAGAAAGTGGTTGAACCGTCAGTACATTATTCTGCTTCAGAAGGTCCTAGTACTGGAACAGGGGGAACAGACAAAATCAGGCCAATTGTGATTGCAAAGGCTGTGGCTTTTAGATCGATAGCATCGGCTTGGAATGAGATTTTGCTTAGCTTTTCTGATGTTTTTCTGTCAAATCAATAAAAAATCAGGGGGAGTTGCTTGATAAAACTTGACATTATCTGCCCGATATGCTAGATTTAAATTCAGCGTAAACGCAGTGAAGAGAAGGAGTACGCTTTTGGAACCATACAGAGAGCTGTCGGAAGGTGCGAGACAGCGGAAGAAGGAAGTGGAACTGGTCTTGGAGCGGTCTGCCCAACATCGGAGACTCTTTAAGCGAGAGCAGAGAGAAAGTCCCGGTCAGTAAGACAGAACGGAATCCCCCGTCAGAGGAAGCGGATCTGTTGCCGTAAGGCACGGCGCGCAGTCGTACAGATCCAAAGAGTGCATGCAAGGCATGAAGCAGAGTGGTACCGCGCGAGGTCGTAAGGAAATTTCCCCGCGTCTCTGGAATCAGAAGATTCCGGGGGCGCGTTTTTTTGTTCCGATTTTATTCTTGTGAGAATTCAGAAAAATATTTTTTGGAAAAACAGATGGATTTTAAAGAATAGGAATATTTTGAGGGAGAGATTTTTGATGGGACGATCGCAGAAATCACCGAGCGAAAATATAATTCAGATGTATGGAGATCGGAGAAGAGAATGATCAAAAGCGAAGGCTGTCGAAGGACGAAATCGCAGATCGTTTGTTCAGAGAGAACCGTGCATGGGATTTAGGAGGAAGAAAAATGGCTGGTTACAACCACAGTGCCATTGAGAAGAAATGGCGCGAAAACTGGGAGAAACACCCGATCAATGTAAATGATGGCAAGAAGCCGAAATACTATTGTCTGGATATGTTCCCGTATCCGTCAGGAAGCGGACTTCATGTAGGTCACTGGAGAGGTTACGTTATCTCTGATGTATGGAGTCGTTATCAGATGCTGAAAGGTCATTATGTGATTCATCCGATGGGTTGGGATGCTTTCGGTCTTCCGGCAGAGAACTATGCGATCAAGATGGGTGTACATCCGGCAAAGTCAACAGCTGAGAACATTAAGAACATTAAGCGTCAGATCAAAGAGATTGCAGCGATCTACGACTGGGATATGGAAGTAAACACGACCGATCCGGAGTTCTACAAGTGGACACAGTGGATCTTTGTTCAGATGTTCAAGAAGGGTCTGGCTTACGAGAAGGAGTTCCCGATCAACTGGTGCCCGTCCTGTAAGACCGGTCTTGCAAATGAGGAAGTTGTAAACGGTTGCTGTGAGCGTTGCGGTTCCCCGGTTACGAAGAAGAACCTGCGTCAGTGGATGCTCAAGATCACCGCTTATGCAGATCGCCTGCTGAATGATCTGGATAAGCTCGATTGGCCGGAGAAGGTTAAGAAGATGCAGACTGAGTGGATCGGAAAATCCTACGGTGCTGAGGTTGACTTTAAGGTTGACGGTCGCGAGGATAAGATCACCGTTTACACAACCCGCCCGGATACCCTCTACGGTGCAACCTTCATGGTTCTGGCTCCGGAGCACAAGCTGGCAAAGAGCCTTGCTACGGATGAGACGAGAGAGGATGTTGAAAAATACATTTTCGATGCTTCCATGCGTTCCAACGTAGACCGTATGCAGAGCAAGGAGAAGACCGGCGTCTTCACCGGAAGCTATGCAATCAACCCGATCAACGGAGCAAAGGTTCCGATCTGGCTGTCCGACTATGTACTGGCTGACTACGGTACCGGCGCAATCATGTGCGTACCGGCTCATGATGACCGTGACTTTGAGTTTGCTAAGAAGTTCAACATTCCGATCATTCAGGTTATCGCAAAGGATGGAAAAGAGATCGAGAACATGACCGAGGCTTACACCGAGGCATCCGGCACGATGATCAATTCCGGCGAGTGGAACGGAATGGAGTCTTCTGTTCTGAAGAAGGAAGCTCCGATGATGATCGAGGCACGCGGAATCGGTAAGAAGACCGTAAACTACAAACTGCGTGACTGGGTATTCTCCAGACAGCGTTACTGGGGCGAGCCGATCCCGATCATCCACTGCCCGAAGTGCGGTAACGTGGCTGTTCCGGAGGAGGAGCTTCCGCTCAGACTTCCGGAGGTAGAGAGCTATCAGCCGACCGGAACCGGTGAGTCACCGCTCGCAGCAATCGATGAGTGGGTAAACTGCAAGTGTCCGCAGTGTGGTGCTGATGCAAAGAGAGAGACGAACACGATGCCTCAGTGGGCTGGTTCTTCCTGGTATTTCCTGCGTTATGTAGATAGCCACAACAATAAGGAGCTTGTTTCTCGCGAGAAGGCAGACAAGTACCTGCCAGTAGATATGTACATCGGTGGTGTTGAGCATGCCGTTCTTCACCTGCTGTACTCTCGTTTCTACACCAAGTTCTTAAACGACATCGGCGTGATTGACTTTGATGAGCCGTTCACCAAGCTGTTCAACCAGGGTATGATCACCGGTAAGAACGGAATCAAGATGAGTAAGTCCAAGGGCAACGTCGTTTCTCCGGATGATCTCGTAAGAGATTACGGATGCGATTCCTTAAGAATGTACGAGCTCTTCGTAGGACCGCCGGAAATGGATGCAGAGTGGGATGACCGTGGAATCGAGGGTGTATCCCGTTTCCTGAATCGTTTCTGGAATCTGGTACAGGATTCTAAGGATAAAAACATTGAGGCGACGAAGGAGATGATCCGTTTGCGTCACAAGCTGGTTTACGACATTGAGCAGAGATTTAACCAGTTCAGCCTGAACACGGTAATCTCCGGATTCATGGAGTACAACAACAAGCTGATTGAGCTTGCAAAGAAGACCGGCGGAATCGACAAGGAGACGTTAAAGACCTTCATAGTTCTGCTTGCTCCGTTTGCACCGCATATCGGTGAGGAGCTGTGGCAGGAGCTTGGCGGTGATACCGACAGCGTCTTCCATACCCAGTGGCCGGAGTGCGATACTGAGGCAATGAAGGATGACGAGATTGAGATCGGCGTTCAGGTAAATGGTAAGGCAAGAGGTGTTGTTGCACTTGCAACCGATGCAACGAGAGAAGAGGCTCTTGCAAAGGCAAAAGAGATCGTAGCAGACAAGATCACAGGAACGATCGTAAAAGAGATCTATGTTCCGGGCAAGATCATCAACATTGTTTGCAAGTAATTCTTTCAAGAAAATATTTGTTGCCAAGTTTTAGTCGGTACTCGTGGAGTGCGGATTGGAATTTGGTCACATAAGAAAACTGGCTGTCAGGATGACCTGGCAGCCAATTTTTTTGCGAGAAGACGAAGCGTCTCGAGCTTCTTTTTCTCCGCGCTCGACATGTTCTCGCTGAGGATTGAGACGAGAGCCTCGGTCTCCTGATCCGAAAAATCAATGTGTTTTCGGGAGGCGTCGAGCTGCATCGCCATGAATGCAGGCAGAATGTGTTCATGCGGAAGTGTGGAAATCTGCCGTGCAAAGGCAGTGATGAAATTCAGCTTTTCTGGGTCCATGCCGGCAAGGCGTGGATCAGACTGCCAGAATGATTGATCCATAGGGGTTCCTCCATATTTTATTATGTTCGTGTGAATCGTGTCTAATTGTCTGATTGATCAGATCACAGAGAATCGATTTAACCGGTTCCGTCCTGTTGGAAAATTTGTCGTTACTATTGATTTTGAAAATGGATCTAGGAGATTGCCTGCATCATAATCTGAAGATTTTCAAGCATCTCAATGAATTCCCTCTCTCGCTGGGAAGCGTAGGGCTTGATTGCCTGAAGCATCTCAATCGGGGAGGAGGTTTTGTTTCCCGAGCGCGCAAGCTCCATCGTGCTCAGTTGCCCGTCCTGAAACAGACTGCGCGTGCGCTGAATCTGCTGAATCTGAATCAGCATCGAACAGAAGCGCTGTCTGGAGGATGGCATATAGGGCAGGGCGGCTTTGAGCATCTGCATATGGGGGTCAGCTAGAAGATAGTCGAATTCTGTGGCACGGCAGTCCTGAGTTTCCTGTTCTTCTTTCATAAAGGAGCTCCTTTCCATGAAAATCAAAGCAAACCAAAATAAATGAGACGAAAGCAAATCAAACGAAAGCAAATCAAACAAAACATTACTCTGAGACAATATATGCGTGATGTTTGGAAAACATGTAATAACATATAATGAGGAAATATCACGGAAGCATTTTTGAAAATTTCGGCATATATTGTGGTTACAGGAGTGTGAAAAATATGAAGACAAGATTAATTATAGATGGAAATGCTGTTTACGAGATTGATGAGGAATGTGAGGCGTGTCAGCAGAAAAATCAAAAAAAACAGGAGAGCCAGAGAGAACGGTGTAAGAAAAATTTTTCCGGGGAGCGGGATAAAGAGTCAAGGGAATCCTAGGAAAATTGTGTGCATACCAACTTGAATGAATAGAAAAAGAAAAGGAGCTACCACTCCAAAGACGAGAGAAAATCGTCTTCGTTGAGGCAGCTCCCTCTTTACCGGTCAGAGCGACATCAGGGATGACGCGTTACCTGATTCCCGTGCCAAATTGATTGTTGCATCGGCTTGAACATCATACAATGAACAGCTAACTTAACAGCAGAAATTGTTATTTCCGCCACAGCAACAGAGGAGAAGGATGATCCAGATCCATTCATTTCCTCCACAGCCATTATGTTCACAACAGCCATTTCCACAGCCGTTTCCGAATCCGTTGCCACAGCAACAGCACAGAATCAGAATCAGCCAGATCGTATTGCAACTGTTTCCTCCGTTGTTGCAAGTGCAGTCGCATCCGCAGTTCGTTGCAGCCAGATCGCTCATAGTGTTATTCCTCCGGAATTGGTTTACACTTCATCATATGTCGACCGGCATGTCACTGTTTCCGCATTTTCAAAAATTTCGTTAAAAAATGGTTTGGAGAATTTGGACTTACTCTCCCTGACACATGTATTTTAACAGGCGCTCAACGTCCTCCTTGTCATGGGCAATGAGATCAAGCTCTCTGATATATCCGTTGGAGAACATCGTAGCCATGGACAGATACTGGGAGAGACGGGATTTTAAGTTGATGCGGTCGCCTTCCGGAGAAACTAACTCTACCGGTCCCTTGCACTCATCAATGATTTTGAAAAAAACGGTTACATCCTTAATGTTCTGAATTTTCATGGTTCTTCCTCCATTTTTAGCTGATGCACACTCGGAGTCTCTCTTGCACTTGCCTTTGCGAAAAGGGATTCCGAGAGCACATACTGAGAAATGTTTGGGATTTCATGTGATTCCCTTTTTTACTTGTTTTTTGTTTACGGCAACAGTATAGCAAGTCTGATTTTATTCTGCAAGATAAAAATTTAACAAAATAATCGGGTGCGTGCAGGGCAAAAAAGAATTCTTAAACAGACTCTAAGGAATGCATAAAAAAGATTCATGAAAAAGTTAAAAAATTGTTAGTTCTTTTTTGACAAAATGTGATATACTTGGCAAGAGTGTGTTTCTGACAAAAAATCAGGACACTACGAAGTAGTACGAATAATGATGAAAACAGGTGAATGGTATGAGTCAGTACGAGAATAACAGAAATTCGACATCGGGGCATTCAAGAGCAAGAAGTACAGGAAGCACGACGGGAGGTGCATCCAGACGCACATATTCTTCAGGAGGATCTTCACGCAGAGCGGGAAGCAGTAGTCATCGCAGTGGATATTCCTATTCGGGAAGAAACCGTCGTCCGCCGAGACGTGGAAGCTCCGGAAATGAAATCGCAAAAATTGTGATCGGTGGAGTCATTCTGGTTGTGGCGATTGCCTGTATTATGTTTCTTGTGAAGGGAATCACCGGATCAGGAAAGAACGATGGCGGAAAAGATAAGACAACCGTGGAGACAACGACAGAGGCACAGATTGAGTTAAAAAAGCAGGTCAGCGTAGATGGAATTGACATCACCGGAATGTCAAAGGCAGAGGCGAAGAAAGCTATTTTAAAAGACTTTCCGTGGGCGATGAAGGTGACCTGGCAGGATCAGACCTATGAGGTCAATGATCTAATGGCAGAGAAACTTGATTCCCTTCTGACGGAAATCTATTCCGGGGAGCCGAAGGAGAGCTACACGCTTGATACGAGCGGACTTGAGGAGATGGCAAAGGCTGAGGCTGAGACTGTCGCAAGTAAGTGGGATAAGAAGGCGAAGAATGGTTCGATCTCGAGCTATGACGATTCGACCGGAAAGTTCCAGTTTACGGGTGCAGAGAACGGTCAGGCAGTTGATCAGGAGAAACTTGCGAACGACATTGTCAGTGCTCTGAACGAGAAGCACTTTGATGCAGTGATCACAGTGACTGTGAACACCGTAGAGCCGGAGTTTTCTGAGAGCACGGCGAGAGAGAAGTACAAGACGGTTTCAACCGTGACGACGAAGACAACATCAAATGCAAAAAGAAACACGAATGTGCGCCTTGCAGCAAAGGCGATCAATGGTACCGTGCTTCAGCCGGGAGAGACGTTCTCCTTCAACAAGACGGTTGGAGAGCGTACCGAGGCAAAGGGTTACCAGGAGGCAGGCGCTTACAGCAACGGCGAGGTGGTTCAGGAGATCGGCGGCGGTGTTTGCCAGGTATCTTCTACGCTGTACAATGCTGTTGTGAAGGCAGGGCTCAAGACCGTGACGAGACGTTCTCACACATTTGAGCCGACCTATGTCACCCCGGGTATGGACGCAACAGTCAGCTGGGGTGGACCGGACTATGAGTTTGTGAACAACTCGAACACCGCAATTGGTATCCGCGCAAGCTATGCCGATCAGGAGTGTACGGTTTCGATCTATGCAATCCCGCTTCTCGAGGAGGGAGTAACCTATTCTCTGAAATCCGAGAAACTGTCTGAGACCGATATTCCGGCTCCAACTTACGAGGAAGATCCGACACTTGCACCGGGAACTGAGAAGACGAAGACCGCAGGAACGAAGGGAAGCAAGTGGGAGGTTCGCCTTGTTGTGAAGAAGAACGGCGAGGTGGTCAGCGATAAGGTGGATCACACCGCAACTTACAAGGGACATACCCCGGTAATCCTTAGAAATTCCTCCGCAACCGCAGTGACGACTGCTCCGGCTTCCTCCTCTGAGGAGAGCATCCAGCATTCCAGCTCGGCGGAGACCACGGCAGTGGTGAAGACAACATCTGCTGAAAAGACGACCTCAGCCGAGAAGGCAACCACGGCGGAGCACACGACTTCGGCGGAGAAGGCAACGACGGCAGAGCATACGACCGTAGCACCGACAACAGCGACGGCACCTGCCACAACGCCGACAACGGTTGCACCGGCGCCGTCTCCGGTACCGGGCGGAGATACGAATGTGGAGACGATCGCTCCGAATCCGGCAGGCTGATGCTAAAAAGTTCCTGTACGCATGTTACAGGACGAGGTACAGGATCAAGAAAACGAAATTTAAGAGAGATGAGAGAAAAAAAGACCCTCATCTCTCTTTTTTTGTGCATCAGTGTGCAGAAAAAAAGAAAATGAAGAGGGTTCTGTGTGGATTGTATGCAAATTAGTACGCATTTTTTTTCATTTCATATTTGCAAATTAATAAAAAGTTGATATAATGTATACAGGTCAGCTATTCCAAGTGTATACAGGGGATAGCTTAAACGTCGGTTCGGAGCATTTTGAAAGTGCTTTCTGAATCGGACAAGCTGTTCCGGAGGACCTTCCCGGAACACATGTAATATTCACATTTGTAGGAGGAAAATCAAATGGCAAGAAAAATGAAAACCATGGATGGTAATCAGGCTGCCGCTCATGCATCATATGCATTTACCGAAGTAGCTGCCATGTATCCCATCACTCCTTCTTCCGTAATGCCGGAGCATACGGATGAATGGGCAACTGAGGGCAGAAAGAACATCTTCGGACGCACGGTTCAGATTACCGAGATGCAGTCTGAGGCTGGTGCTGCTGGTGCTGTTCATGGCTCCCTGGTAGCAGGTGCTCTGACCACAACCTATACGGCTTCTCAGGGTCTGTTACTGATGATTCCGGACCTGTACAAAATTGCGGGCGAACAGCTTCCGGGCGTATTTGATGTATCCGCGCGTGCAGTATCTTCTCATGCGCTGAATATTTTTGGTGATCACTCCGACGTTTATGCATGCCGTCAGACCGGTGCAGCTATGCTGTGCTCCTCCAGCGTGCAGGAAGTTATGGATCTGACTCCGGTTGCACATCTGGCTGCAATCAAGGGCAAGGTTCCGTTCATCAACTTCTTCGATGGATTCCGTACCTCTCATGAGATTCAGAAGATCGAGACTTGGGATTACGATGATCTGGCAGATATGGCAGATTGGGATGCAATTACGGAGTACCGTAAGAATGCAATGAACCCGAACAACCCGTGCCAGAAGGGTTCCGCTCAGAACCCGGATATCTTCTTCCAGGCTAGAGAGGCTTGCAACCCGTACTACGACGCTCTGCCGGGTATTGTACAGATGTACATGGACAAGGTAAACGAGAAGATCGGTACTGATTACAAGCTGTTCAACTACTACGGTGCACCGGATGCTGAGAAGGTTATCATCGCAATGGGTTCTGTAAATGATACCATTGAGGAGACCATCGACTACTTAGCAAAGACTACCGGCGCTAAGGTTGGTGTTGTTAAGGTTCGTCTGTACAGACCGTTCAGCGCTCAGGCTCTGATTGACGTTCTGCCGGATACCGTCAAGTACATCAACGTTCTGGATAGAACGAAAGAGCCAGGTTCTCTTGGCGAGCCGTTATACCTGGATGTTGTTGCAGCTCTGAAGGGCAGCAAGTTCGATCAGGTTGAGATCTTCGGCGGACGTTATGGTCTTGGTTCTAAGGATACTACTCCGGCTCAGATCGTAGCAGTATACGAGAACACCTCCAAGAAGAACTTCACCATCGGTATCAACGATGATGTAACCAACCTGTCTCTGCCGGTTGGCGCTCCGCTCGTTACCACTCCGGAGGGAACCACGAACTGTAAGTTCTGGGGCCTGGGTGCAGATGGTACCGTAGGTGCAAACAAGAACTCCATCAAGATCATCGGTGATAACACCGACATGTATGCACAGGCATACTTTGATTATGACTCCAAGAAATCCGGTGGTGTTACCATGTCCCACCTGCGTTTCGGTCATAAGAAAATCAAATCTACCTACCTGATCCACAAGGCAAACTTCGTAGCATGCCACAACCCGGCATATGTTCGTAAGTACAACATGGTTCAGGAGCTGGTTGATGGTGGTACTTTCCTGCTGAACTGCCCGTGGACTCACGAGGAGCTGGACAAGCACCTTCCGGGTCAGATGAAGAAGTTCATCGCTGATCACAACATCAACCTGTACACCATCGACGGCGTTAAGATCGGTATCGAGACCGGCATGGGCCCGACCCGTATCAACACCATTCTGCAGTCTGCATTCTTCAAACTGACCGGTATCATCCCGGAGGAGAAGGCTATCCAGCTGATGAAGGAAGCTGCTCAGAAGACCTACGGTCGTAAGGGTGAGGACGTTGTTAAGAAGAACTGGGCTGCAATCGATGCAGGTGCTCAGGGCGTTGTAAAGGTAGACGTTCCGGAGAGCTGGAAGAACTGCGAAGACGAAGGTCTTGACTTCAAGAACGTTACCGGTTCCAGACAGGACGTTGTTGATTTCGTAAACAACATCCAGAACAAGGTAAGCGCTCAGGAAGGTAACAACCTGCCGGTATCCGCATTCAAGGATTATGTAGATGGTTCTACTCCGTCTGGATCTTCCGCATTCGAGAAGCGTGGTATCGCTGTTAATGTTCCGGTTTGGAATACTGACAACTGTATCCAGTGTACTTTCTGTTCTTATGTATGTCCGCATGCAGTTATCCGTCCGATCGCTATGACCGAGGAAGAGGCTGCTAAGGCTCCGGAGGGAACCAAGTTCCTGCCGCTGACCGGTATGCCGAACTACAAGTTCACTCTGGCTATTTCCGCTCTGGATTGTACCGGATGTGGTTCCTGTGCAAATGTCTGCCCGGGCAAGAAGGGTGAGAAGGCACTGACCATGGAGCCGTTAGCTGATCATGTTGACGAGCAGCCGATCTTCGACTACTCCGTAACCCTTCCGATCAAGGAAGACGTTATTGCAAAGTTCAAAGAGACCACCGTTAAGGGTAGCCAGTTCAAGCAGCCGTTACTTGAGTTCTCCGGCGCATGCGCAGGTTGTGGTGAGACTCCGTACGCTAAGCTGATCACTCAGCTGTTCGGTGACAGAATGTACATCGCAAACGCAACTGGATGTTCCTCTATCTGGGGTAACTCTTCACCGTCTACTCCGTACACCGTGAACGCTAAGGGTCAGGGTCCGGCTTGGGACAACTCCCTGTTCGAGGATAACGCAGAGTTCGGTTATGGTATGCTTCTTGCTCAGAACGCAATCCGTGATGAGTTAAAGGAGAAAGTTGAGAGAGTAGCTAATTCTGAGACCTCTACTGAGGAGATGAAGGCTGCTTGCAAGGAGTGGCTGGATACCTTCGGTATCGGTGCTCTGAACGGTTCTGCTACTGACAAGCTGGTTGCAGCTCTTGAGGGTGTTGATTGCGATACCTGCAAGTACATCGTAGCAAATAAGAACTTCCTGGCTAAGAAGTCCCAGTGGATCTTCGGTGGTGATGGATGGGCTTATGATATCGGCTTCGGCGGTCTGGATCATGTACTGGCATCCGGTAAGGATATCAACATCATGGTTTACGATACCGAGGTTTACTCCAACACCGGTGGTCAGTCCTCTAAGGCAACCAAGACTGGTGCAGTTGCTCAGTTCGCAGCAGCTGGTAAGGAGACCAAGAAGAAAGATCTCGCAAGCATGGCTATGTCCTATGGCTATGTATATGTAGCTCAGATCTCCATGGGTGCTGATTACGCTCAGACCGTTAAGGCAATCGCAGAGGCAGAGGCTTATCCGGGTCCGTCCCTGATCATGGCTTACGCTCCGTGTATCAACCATGGTATCAAGAAGGGCATGAGCAAGGCTCAGACCGAGGAGAAACTGGCAGTTGAGACCGGTTACTGGAACAACTTCCGCTTCAACCCGGCAGCTGAGAAGAAGTTCACCCTGGACAGCAAGGCTCCGAAGATGGAAGGCTATCAGGACTTCCTGAAGGGCGAGGTTCGTTACGCTTCTCTGGCTATGAAGAATCCGGAGAGAGCAGCTAAGCTGTTCGCTAAGAACGAGAGCGAGGCTAAGGAGAGATATGAGTATCTGTCCAAGCTGACCGCTCTGTACAGCACCGAGGAGTAATCCATTCGGAACTGTGAGAACATAGCGTCGAGTGATCGAGCATAGAAAGCCCCATCGCAAGGGCAGATGAAAATCTGCCTGAGCGGTGGGGCTTTTTCATATCCAAAAATGATAAATAAAACTCTCGTCAATGAGAGCTTAGGTCGAAGTGACACCCAAGCTAAAGAAAACTGGGAATTTTATTGGGTCAAAAAATACTCCCTCCATCAGGAATCAATCTTTGGATTCTCTGGTGAGAGGGAGCAATTTTGTTAGCCAAACAGGATGCCGAGCAATCCGTAGGAGACGAGCGACATGATGATCGTCGCAAGTGCGATTCCAAGTAAGATCGAAGGAATCGATTTCTTAAATTCCATGTGCAGGAGAGCAGCGACGAGAGAGCCGGTCCATGCGCCGGTACCCGGAAGCGGGATGCCGACAAAGAGCGTCAGTCCCCAGAAGCCGTACTTCTGAATGCTGTCCTTATTCTTGTCTGCCTTTGCGCGAACCCAGCGGGCAATCTTGCCAAGTCCCGGAACGTTCTCCATCCAGATCAGAACGTGTTCGATCAGCAGGAGAATGAAGGGAATCGGGAGCAGGTTACCGATGATGCAGAGCGGAATCGCGCGCGTGATCGGGACATTTAAGAGCGCCGGGGAAGCAGCGAGGAGTCCGCCACGCAGTTCCAGGATTGGAATCATGGAAATGATGAAAATGATGGCCTCCTTTGATACCTTTCCTCCGAGAAGGGCAGTGAGACCCTGTACAATCGTATCCGTCATTGTTTTTTTCCTCAATTCTGTCTATATTCTTTTTTCTTTTCGATTATATGCGATTCAATCAAAAATTTCAATTCATTCCAGTCAAGAATTCCTTACGATTTCCAGAACAGTAATGAATAATTTCCAAAACATGTTCCAGATCACGCGCCAAGTCTCCGTAAACGTTGACTTGAAACGATAACGGGCTGCCCCCTTCTTTTACAGGCAGAGGGATTACAATCGTTCTTATTTTGAGAGAGATGGCAGATTGAACAGGAAAATTCGGATGATTTTGCAAAAAAATTATGAAAAAGTGATCTGTCGTTTTTTAGAAAAATATGGTAGAGTGTGTTTGGTAAAATCGAAAAAATGGGAAATCAATGAATAAAACAATGAATAAAACAACGAAAAGAAGAGAAAAAAGGGGAAATTGAGATTGTGAAAAAAACATGGATTTTGCTTGGAAAAATATTCGGTCTGGTGCTTCTTCTTGACCTTGTGATAGAACTTTTGAGTCGGAAGTCGCTAATGGGGCTTTTTCATTATGGCATTGGGAATTTTCCGGTGTTTCTCGCAAATGCGCTTTTGCTTTTGCCGCCGTTTCTGTTGATTCTGTTCACAAGAAGAAAGGTGTTTACGGCGGGAATTCTGGTGATTATCGGACTCGTAATGGGACTCATCAATGGAGTGCTTCTCGTCTTTCGGACGACACCGTTTACGGCATCTGATTTGAGACTGGTCAAGTATGCGATAAGTCTTCTAAATACTTACCTGACATGGTGGCAGATTGTGCTTGGCGCTGTCGGGATTGTGCTTGCACTCATTCTCGGAGTTTTGCTCTGGAGACTTGCGCCGGTAGATTCTAAACCGATTTGTCTGCGAAATTCGCTGTGTGTGGCAGGTGTCGCTTTGCTTGTCAGCTGGGGAGGACTTCATCTTGCGATTTTGAGCGGAATTTTGGCACTTCACTTTGGAAATATCGGTCAGGCTTATCAGGATTATGGTTTTGTCTACTGTTTTTCTAACTCGCTCTTCCACACGGGAATCGCGAGACCGAGCGATTACGATAAGGCGACCGTCGCACAGGTTGAGAAAGAAGACCTTGAGACGATTGAGCTTGAGGCAGGGGAGACCTACTCTCTGAGTGAGTACCAGACGCCAAATATCATTATGATTCAGCTGGAATCGTTTTTTGATCCGATGCTCTGGGAAAATAATCCGGTCGAGAAAGATCCGATTCCGTTTTTCCGGTATCTGATGGAGCATTTTCCGTCGGGCTATTTGAGTGTGCCGTCAGTCGGAGCCGGAACGGCAAACACGGAATTTGAGTGCATCACGGGAATGAATCTCGACTTTTTCGGTCCGGGCGAGTATCCGTACAAGACTGTGCTTCAGAAGACGGCATGCGAGAGTATGGCTTTTGATATGAAAAATCTCGGCTATCACACGCATGCAATCCATGATAATGAGGCAACCTTTTATGATCGTCACAAGATTTTTGCTCAGCTTGGATTTGATGATTTCACACCGATTGAGTACATGTATGATGTAGAGCGCAATCCGACCGGATGGTGCAAGGACAAGATTCTCGTTGAGGAGATTGAGAAAGCGCTGGATTCGAGTGTGGGGCAGGATTTCATTTACACGATCTCGGTTCAGGGTCATGGAAAATATCCGTCGTTTGAGTATTACTGCCAGCAGATTCATGAGATGGACGGCTTTGTCAAAAAACTCGTTCGGATGCTGAATGCGCGCAAGGAGCCGATGGTTCTTGTTATGTATGGCGATCATCTGCCGGGATTTGAGTGGACGGCGGATGAGATGAAGAACAAGTCGCTGTTTCAGACAAACTATGTGATCTGGAACAACCTGAATCTTCCAGTGCAGAAGCGGGATGTGGAAAGTTACCAACTTTCCGCCTATGTGCAGGAACTTTTGAATCTTCATGAGGGAACGATGTTCTGTTTCCACCAGAAATATATGAGGGGTGAAAACGATTTTTCGGGAGAAAGTACTGAGCAGAGAACCAAAGCGATGGGCGAACAGACGAGCGAGGAGTCGACAGATACAGAATCAATGTTTGCAGAAGAGGAGGAGAACGGGCAGAATATCGATCAAAATGAGACCTATCTCTCGAACATGCAGCTTCTTGAGTATGATATTCTCTATGGAGATCAGGAGGTCTACGGGGGAACATCGCCGTATCAGACCGTCAAGATGGAGTTTGGAATTGATCCGATTATCCAGAAGAGCACGTATTTAGGCAAGCATCAGGTGATTGTGTTTGGGTCAGGGTTTAATTCCTACTCGAAGATCTTTGTCAATGGAAAACAGGTAGATACGCCATATTGGACGGAAAAGCGTCTGATTGCGCCAAATCTTACACTAAAGGGCGATGAGGAGATCACGGTGCGTCAGGTCGGACGCGATAAGGTTCCGCTTGGAACGGCACGAAAAGCTCCCGGAGCGTAAAATCTGAAATGTGAAGGATCAACAAAATCGGTTATCATTTGTGCAACGGTAATGCAGATGAACACCCGGGTAGGATTGGTTTATTGTATCTGTTTGAAAATTGTGGTAAACTAGATTCTAATTTCAGATAAAAATTTCAGGTGAAAATTTTGATAAAGATTTTTCGATAAGGATTTTGTTGAATGATTTTGACGGAATACTTTTGAGAGATTTTCGTCTGAGATATAGTTAAGATACAAAGATAAAGACCGGATGTTCAGGAGGCGGTAGTACATGTTGAAGGAAGACAAGAAAAAACTCGTCAAAAAGACTTCTGGAAAGTTTCTCAGAATTATTTTTGGACGCACAATGTTTGTGATGCTCTCTCTGATTGTACAGATCATGGTTTTGTGCCTGACGTTTGAGTGGCTGAAAAACCAGGCATTTTATTTTTACGGGGGATTCACGATCCTGAGTGCGGTTGTCGTGATCTACATTTTAAATAAAAATGAAAACCCGTCTTATCAGATGTCATGGATCATTCCGGTTCTTGTCTTTCCGGTTTTTGGTGTCATGTTCTATCTGTTTATTGAGACTCAGCCGGGAACGAAGGCGATTGCAAAGCGTCTTCAGAAACTTCAGCTTGATACGAAGCCGTGGCTTAAGCAGGACCCGGCGGTCATGCACCAGCTCTATGAAGAAAGCCGTGGGGTTACCGGACTTGCGGTCTATATGAATCATTACGGTGGGTATCCGGTTGTGAAAAATACCCATGTCGAGTATTTTCCGCTCGGGGATGATATGTATCCGGTACTTCTTAGAGAGCTTCGGAAGGCAAAACGATATATTTTCATGGAATTTTTCATCATTGACCGGGGTGAAATGTGGGGAGAAATCCTGAAAGTGCTTGAGGAAAAAGCAAAATCCGGCGTCGAGGTTCGTGTGATGTACGATGGCATGTGCTGTCTGGCGCTTCTTCCGTACCGCTACCCGGCACAGCTTGAGAAGAAGGGAATCCGATGTAAGATGTTTTCGCCGGTTCGCCCGGTGCTTTCTTCCTACCAGAACAACCGGGATCATCGAAAAGTTGTTGTGATCGATGGACTTACAGCATTTACTGGTGGTGTGAATCTCGCAGATGAGTACATCAACCGGAAAGTGCGGTTTGGACACTGGAAGGATACAGCGATTATGCTCAAAGGGGATGCCGTGCAGAGTTTTCTGATGATGTTTCTTCAGATGTGGAATGTGACGGAGCGCACCGAAGAACATTATGAGAGGTATCTGCCGAAACGCTCCCACAACTGGCCGAAAGATTTCGACCGGAGCGGGTATGTGATGGCATTTGGGGACAGTCCGCTCGATCAGGAGACCGTTGGACAGCATGTCTACATGGATATTCTCAATGAGGCGCGATACTATGTTCACATTATGACGCCGTATCTGATTCTTGACAGTGATATGATCACGGCATTGACATTTGCGGCAAAGCGGGGAATTGAGACGACGATCATCATGCCCCATATTCCGGATAAAATTTATGCGTATCTGCTTGCACGCTCTTACTATGAAGAGCTGATTCGTGCCGGTGTGCGGATTTATGAGTATACACCAGGATTTGTGCATGCAAAGGTCTTCACGAGTGATGATGAGAAGGCAGTGGTGGGATCAGTCAATCTCGATTATCGGAGCCTCCATCTTCATTTTGAATGTGCGACCTATATTTATCGAAATCCGGCTGTCGGACAGGCAGAGCAGGATTTCCAGGAGACCCTGAAAAAGTGCCAGAAAATTACGCTGGAAGATTGCCGGGATTTTCCGTTTGCAAAGAAAGCAGTCGGAAAAGCACTGCGAATCTTCGCACCACTCATGTAAAAAATCTGCGTCAGATCTTATCTCAGAAGATGGTTGCTGAGTTGAGATTTGGCGCAGATTTTGTTTTTTTAGTCGGTATCCGTAGAGAATAGGCATGAGGCTTTGTCTGTTCTACTAATAGTTTTTAATAAGAATTATTGTGCCATCATAATTATGACCGCTCCGATGACGAAAAAGATCCTGCAAACCCGTGTGAGACGTCAGTGCTTAGACCGTGTATTTTACGGTCTTATGCACTACTGCGTCGAACCCGAAGCGAGAGCGAGTTTGCAGGACTTATTTCGGTCGGAGGAGCGTTGGATGTGACTCAAATAACATCAAACAAGTTTAATAATGTTTTTTAATAGTGGCGCACTTTTGCAGTCCCCTTAATTTTTGCAATCACAGGTTCTGCCTTTTCGGAAGTGAAGTATCGATAAGTGGTTCCTGGAACGAGAGCGCGGAGCGCCTCAAAATCTCCTTCCTTGATCTTGGTGCGGACATCAGAAGCACTGATTGCACCGTCGTTGCCTGTCTTTCTCGGAATGATCGTGCAGGTGAGACCGGCTGATTCAAGTTCTTCTTTCATCACCTGATTATAGATTCCGGTAACCTGGCTGAATGGCTCCTCACCGACAAAACGATCAGTGATGTCGAGTGCCGAAGCAATTCTCGTAAAGATCTCGATATCCAGCCTTGCATGGGAGCGGATGACGGTATCTGAATCCTTCAAAAAATAGGACGGAAACGTTGCATTTGAGATCATATAGGGACCAGTGCGATGGAAAATCAGGTTTTTGAAGACGGCAGATCCTTCCTTCACAAGCTGTTCGCGGACGGTGAGCGGAACGAGAGAGACATCCTCTGAGACAATAAATACATGAAGAAGCTCTGTGCGGGAAGATGCCTGCTCAATCAGGTACTGATGACCGAGAGTAAACGGATTCGCATTCATGATCACGGCTCCGATGCGACCACCTGCCTCCGGATTTGTGTTTCGCGTGATCTGGGGCAGAGCTTCCTCGGTCTCGTGTTGAAGATTTTTCAGATAGTTCTCAAATCCGGTGCGACGATTTTCCATAAAAACAAGTTTGCCCTCGACGCGCGCAATCTCATAAAATCCGAGATCACGGAAAAAACGAGCGGTTGTGATCTTGGTATAAAGAAAGAGATCCGTGCATCCGCGGGAAAACTGGTAATCCATTAAAGCTGTGACGACCTGATTCATCAGTCCCTCGCCCTGATGATCGGAAGAAACCGCCATACAGCGAAGGGTATTGGAAAAGCAGGAGCCGGTTGCGACGAGATTGTAGTCCTCATCAAACAGACCGATGCTGTAATCTAAGTTTTTATCGCGCTCAATGCCCTCTTTTTCGAGAAGTGCGTCCATCTGACGGCAGGCACGGCGATCAGACGGAGTGATTTGGCTGATGGTATATTCAGACATAAAAAATCCCCCTTTGTTTGTAATCAACAAGAAATCAATAAGAATATTATAGCGGATTGCGGGGAAAAATGCGAATAGAAGATTTCTTATGTTTCCTATTTATCTTGGGTTATGGAGGGGAAGAGCGCATGGAAGACGAGTTGGAAGTTAAATGGAATGAAGAAAATAATGGAGAAAATAATGGAGAAAATGCGGAAAACGGGTCAGGGGAAGAAAATTCCCAAAAACGAGATTTTCAAAAACAAGAGTTGAGCGAACAAGATCAGAATAAGGTGAATCAGAGTCAAAACGGGAGCGGGCAGAGTCGGCAAAACGGATCGCAGAATCAAGGACAGGATCAAGCTCCGGAGGCATACGGAGAGCTGACGCTCGACGAGAACAGCAAAAAGCGGAGAATCCAGCTTCTCTCGATCATCGGGGAGGTGGAAGGACACGAAAATCTCTCGGGAAATGCGAAGACGACGAAATACGATTATGTACTTCCACAACTTGCAAAACTTGAAGATGACGACAGTGTGGAGGGACTTCTTGTGCTCTTAAATACCTCGGGCGGAGATGTCGATGCAGGGCTTGCGATCGCGGAGATGATCGCGTCGCTGTCGATGCCGACGGTGTCGCTGGTGCTTGGCGGAAGTCACTCGATCGGAGTCCCGCTTGCGGTTTCGACAGATTACTCATTTATCGTGTCGACCGGAACAATGATGATCCATCCGGTTCGGATGAATGGACTTGTGATTGGGGCTTCCCAGACGTATGAATATTTCGATATGATTCAGGATCGAATCTTAAGTTTTATCAGTGAACACTCGCGGATTGCCTACGATCAGGCGAAACGGCTGATGCTCAACACAGAGATGCTCACAAGAGACCTCGGAACTGTGCTTGTCGGCACGCAGGCAGTCAGGGAGGGACTGATTGATGAGGTCGGTGGAATTCGTGATGCACTTGGAAAACTTTATGAGATGGTAGACAGAAGAAGAGACAATCTGATAAAATAAATAAAAAATAAAAGATATGAAAAAATAGAAGACACAAAAGAAAAGGATTGTAGAGGCATGGACAAACAGATTGAAGTATCCGGAAATCCGGGAGGAAGTGATCGCACAAAGTATCGACTTGCGGAGTCAATCAAGGAATGTATGAGAGTGACTCCGGTTGATCGCATTACCGTCAAGGACATTGTGGACGGATGCGGGCTGACGCGCCAGACATTTTACCGAAATTTCAAAGATAAGTATGATCTGATTAACTGGTATTTCGACAAACTTGTGCTCCAGTCGTTTGCACAGATGGGGACGGAGAATACAGTCGGTGAGAGTCTTGTCCGGAAATTTGAATTTATCCGAAAAGAAAAAGCCTTTTTCACCGAGGCTTTTCGCTCGGATGACTATAATTCAGTCAAGGAACATGATTTCGTTTTGATCTTGCAGTTTTATAAGAGTCTGATTGCGACGAGAACATCCCGACCGCTGAGCGAGGATCTCGATTTTCTGCTTGAGATGTACTGTCGTGGTTCTGTCTATATGACCGAAAAATGGGTGCTCGGCGGAATGAAGCGCTCCCCGAGAGAGATGGCAGAAAAACTCGTAGAGGGAATCCCGCCGAAGCTCGCAAAGGTATTCTCAGAGTTAGGGCTCTTGTAACTAGTGACAGATCCTGAGTGATCTGCCTATTATTTGGCAAAAGTGAAAATGAAAGAACGGAGATTTGTCGAAAAATCATCGTGAAAATAGATGAAGAAACGAAAAATCAAAAAAAGAATTAGGCGAAAAGTGACAAACGAGCGGATTTGTCACTTTCTTTTTTGCAAAAACGCTGTTAAAATAATAACAGTTATAAGAGAGAGCGAACAAAAAGAAAATAGGAGGAAATTCACATGGCAAACAGAATCGTATTGAATGAAACTTCTTATCATGGAGCGGGAGCAATCAGAGAGATTGCAAATGAGGTGAAGACCAGAGGATTTGCAAAGGCATTTGTATGTTCTGATCCGGATCTGATCAAATTTGGTGTGACGAAGAAGGTGACCGATGTTCTCGATGAGGCAGGTCTTGCTTATGAGGTTTATTCCAACATCAAGCCGAACCCGACGATCGAGAATGTGCAGACTGGTGTTGCAACATTCAAGGCATCCGGCGCAGATTACCTGATTGCAATCGGCGGTGGTTCCTCGATGGATACTGCAAAGGCAATCGGTATCATCATCAACAACCCGGAGTTCGAGGATGTCAGAAGTCTTGAGGGCGTGGCTCCGACAAAGAAGCCGTGTGTTCCGATCATTGCGGTTCCGACGACAGCAGGTACTGCAGCAGAGGTAACGATCAACTACGTTATCACCGATGTAGAGAAGAAGAGAAAGTTTGTCTGTGTAGATACTCACGATATTCCGGTTGTCGCAGTGATCGATCCGGAGATGATGGCAAGCATGCCGAAGGGTCTGACGGCTTCCACCGGTATGGATGCTCTGACTCATGCGATTGAGGGATATATCACGAAGGGCGCATGGGAGATGACCGATATGTTCCATCTGAAGGCAATCGAGATCATCTCAAAGTCTTTGAGAGGCGCTGTTGAGAACACTCCGGAAGGCAGAGAGGGAATGGCGCTCGGTCAGTACATCGCAGGAATGGGTTTCTCAAATGTTGGTCTTGGCATCGTTCACTCGATGGCACATTCACTTGGTGCTGTCTATGATACCCCGCACGGTGTTGCAAATGCAATCCTGCTTCCGACGATTATGGAGTATAATGCTCCGTGCACCGGTGATAAGTACAAATACATCGCAAAGGCGATGGGCGTTGAGGGTGTCGATGAGATGAGCCAGGAAGAGTACCGCAAGGCAGCCGTTGATGCAGTGAAGAAGCTGTCCGCTGATGTCGGCATTCCGGCTGATTTGAAGGCAATCGTCAAGGAAGAGGATCTGGATTTCCTGTCTGAGTCCGCGTACGCAGATGCCTGCCGTCCGGGCAACCCGAGAGATACCTCTGTTGAGGAGATCAAGGAACTGTATCGTTCTCTGATGTAAGAGTAAGATAAATAAAGTTATAAAAATTTGGAATAAAAGGAAAATGAGGGGAAGGTTGCAATTCCTCTCATTTTTTTGTATACTATCTTCATTGATGTACGTTCGCGGTTTCTGTACCGCTTGTTTTTGTAGCTGTATGTTCTCACAGACTCAAATCACAGACAAAATCAGGGAAAACCAAGCGCGAAAACAGGGTGTTCGGATAAAAAAGGAAAAAGATGTTCGGGCATATTTTAAGGTGCAGAGAAATGGCAGGGTACATTTGGGAAATGAGGAGGCATATTTGTGGCATCAAGCAAGAAAATGAACAGTGAGGAAAAGTCTGCAAAAAAGACAACACCACAGACAAAGAAGATAGAACGTTCAACAGAAACCCGTTCGAGAAGCCGTGCATCTTCCGCAAAGAGAGGAGCCACGACTCCGAACAGACAGACGGTGCGGGTGGCAGTTCAGCCGGAACCGGAGTGGCAGGAGGAGCCGGATTTTGTGCAGTCAGAGGCATGTATTCTGCTCTCGCTGGCGGTTGCCATACTCCTGTTTTTGAGCAATCTGCACGTGTGCGGAGTGGCAGGAGAAGTGGCGAGAAACATCCAGATTGGAGTGTTTGGCTCATTCGGATTTGTCCTTCCGTTTGCGCTTGCAGGAGGCGTGATCTTTTACAGCGCGAATCAGGACAATCCGCTGGTGACAAGAAAAATCGTAGCAGGAATCATCCTTGGCGTGATCATCTGCTGTTTTTTGCAGTTGTTCATGGGAAGTGAGCCGGGAGCGGGTGAGGGAGTCTCTGTCTACTATGAGAAGGCCGTGAAGAGCGGACTCGGAGGAGGAATGCTCGGTGGTCTGATCTGCATGGTATTTAAGAAGATTCTCGGCGGTCTTGGAACCTTTGTGCTGTTATTTGTGTGTATGATTATCACGCTCGTGTGCATCACGGAAAAATCGTTTTTGCGTCTTGTGCAGGAGCAGGGTGAGATGGCATGGGAAGATTTCGGGAGAAGAAGAGAGGTCCAGGCAGAGCGCAGACAACAGCGCGTGCGTGGTGTCGATCTCGGAGCAACCGATCTCGTGTCGAGCAAGGTCTCCCGTGGACTTCGTGTCTATGACGGGGAGAAGCAGGAGAGTGAGGAGCAGAGAGAGGCATATTTGGAGGAAAAGCGTGCAAAATCAGCTGGTATTTCGCTGATGATGAATGAAACTTCCGGAAAAAAGAGACAGCCGTCAGGTGGAAGAAACCGTAGAATGCCGGCACAACAGCCGATGTATCATCGCGGTGGAACCTTGATGGAGGATCTGATTGTCGGAGTTCCGCTCGGAGCTCCGGCACCTGCCCCGGCAAAGTTTGACACAGAGGATGATAATGAGCCGGCAGAGGCAAAGACGATCTCGCTTGCAGAGCGTCAGGCGCAGAAATCGAGTGAGAAGGCGCAAAAAGCGAAAACGGCGAAGGAATCTAACGGATCTAAGGAATCTGATTTGGAGACAGACGCAAAGTCTGCAAGTTCTGCAAATATAGATCGTGTAGATCGCACAGACCACGCAAAGGAAAACGAACAGGCAGAAAGAACAGAGAGAACTGATGGAAGAAAGAATCCATCCTCAAATGATTTAAAGATTTCCGAGCCGACGATCACAAGACCGGACCCGGCGGACATCTTTACCGGAAGTATTTCCCATCCGCAGGGATACCATGTCTATACGGCACAGGATGAGATTTACTCTCAGCAGGAACCGAAACCGGCATCTGCACCGAATTTATCTTCGACAACATCCGCTTTTTATTCCTATGAAGGACAGTCGCCAGTCTCATCGACACCAAATATGTCGAGTATGCCAAATGCATCAAATATATCAAATACACCAAATACATTGGAGCTGTCAGGCGCATTAGATAGTGCGTCGGAGATGACTGCCAAGAAGCCGACTTTAACAGCTCAGTGGCAGGGCGATGTTCCGTTTGAGGAAGAGGAAAAGAAAGACGAATATGGAACAGCGGTTTCATGGAGTCTTCATGCGTCCGGCGCAGAGCAGAAGCAGGCAGAGCCGTTAAGTGCATCTGCGCACTATGAGGAGGGAGAGATTCCGCCGATGGGTTCAGTTGCTGATGACGATTCTTCTGACGATGTCTGGGTCAATGTGACTTCAAGAACTTCTCGTCCGCAGACATTTTCTCCGGCAAGCAAGAGTCTCAGAGACACACTTGCAAGCAAGTCAGGAAAGGCAAATAGAGAGTCAAGCACAGAGCCGAGCATAGAATCGAGTCAGAATTCAGTTCGAGAGCCTTCGATGTATGAGACATATGAGACAGAGATGAAAAAGCTCGAGCAGTCTATGCAGTCGCAGGATCGATACCTCCCTGATCCAGCTCCTACCCAGCAGGGGGTGAGAATTCATCCGACAACACAGACACATCCGGCAATGCAAGCCCATCAGACCGTGCAACCAGAATATGTTGACCGGGATGTGAGAATGAAGCAGACTGAGAGTGGTGGAAGTTTTGCAGTGCCGTCGGCGGAGCGCCGTGTCGTGACTGCATCGGGCAAGGTGATTGAGACGGAGACCGAGGCACTTCACAAGAAGCTCGAGTCAAAGCGTCAGGAGGAATTGCGCCAGGTGAAAGCCGATCAGGATACGAGCGTGGCGACCCAGATCCGCAAGGAGGAAGAACTTCCGAAAAAGGAGTATGTGTTTCCGCTGACCACGTTGTTGAAGAAGGGCGCACCGAGTGCGAACAGTTTTTCCGATGAAGAATACCGGAAGACGGCGATCAAGCTCCAGCAGACGCTCAGAAACTTTGGAGTCGGAGTGACGGTGACGAATATCAGCTGTGGTCCGTCGGTGACCCGCTATGAGCTTCACCCGGAACAGGGTGTCAAGGTCAGCAAGATCGTTGCACTTGCCGATGACATCAAACTGAGCCTTGCAGCAGCGGACATCCGTATCGAAGCACCGATTCCGGGCAAGTCCGCAGTCGGCATCGAGGTGCCGAACAAGGAGAACAATACCGTTTATTTGAGAGACCTCTTGGAGTCAGAGAATTTCCGCTCCCATCCGTCCCGCCTTGCGTTTGCAGTCGGAAAGGACATCGGCGGTCAGGTTGTCGTGACGGACATCGCAAAGATGCCACACCTTCTGATTGCAGGTGCGACGGGCTCCGGAAAATCGGTCTGCATCAACACGCTGATCATGAGTGTGATCTTCAAGTCAAAGCCGGAAGACGTCAAATTGATCATGATCGATCCGAAGGTCGTGGAGCTCAGTGTCTACAATGGAATCCCGCATCTGCTGATTCCGGTTGTGACCGATCCGAAGAAGGCTTCCGGAGCACTCAACTGGGCAGTTGCGGAGATGACGGATCGTTACAAGAAGTTTGCACAGTACAATGTGCGTGACTTAAAGGGATACAACGCGAAGATTGAGAACGTGAAGGATATTGACGACCCGAACAAGCCAAAGAAACTGCCTCAGATTATCATCATCGTCGATGAGCTTGCAGATCTGATGATGGTTGCTCCGGGCGAGGTCGAGGATGCGATCTGCCGTCTTGCACAGCTTGCGCGAGCAGCGGGCATTCATCTGGTGATTGCGACCCAGAGACCGTCGGTCAACGTCATTACGGGCCTGATCAAGGCAAATATTCCGTCAAGAATTGCATTTTCCGTGTCATCCGGTGTGGACTCCCGGACGATTATCGATATGAATGGTGCTGAGAAATTGCTGGGTAAGGGCGATATGTTGTTCTATCCGGCGGGATTTCCGAAACCGCAACGTGTGCAGGGTGCATTTGTCTCCGATCAGGAGGTGCAGGCTGTCGTTGATTTCCTGACCGAACAGGGAATGACCGCAGATTACAGTGCCGAGGTCGAGACACAGATGAATTCTGCGCCGACGGCGGGAGCGGGAGGTGCAAGGGATGCGCGTGATGAGTATTTCGCGGAAGCGGGAAACTTCATCATCGAGAAAGACCGTGCATCGATCGGCATGCTTCAGAGGGTATTCAAAATCGGGTTCAACCGCGCTGCGCGGATTATGGATCAGCTTGCGGAGGCAGGCGTTGTCGGGGAAGAAGAGGGAACAAAACCCCGCAAGGTTCTGATGACGCAGGAGGAATTTGAGGAGTTGTTAAGGCAGTAATCAACAAACAAGTCCCTTATCAAAGGAGGAAAGTCTATGAAAACGGATATTGAAATTGCACAGGAGTCGGTGATGATGCCGATCAAGGAAGTGGCAGAGAGTTACGGAATCTCGGAAGATGATCTGGAACTTTACGGAAAGTACAAGACGAAACTGACGGATGACCTCTGGAAAAAGGTAAAAGACAAGAAAGACGGAAGACTCGTTCTCGTAACTGCAATCAACCCGACTCCGGCAGGAGAGGGAAAGACGACGACGAGCATCGGACTTGCAGACGCGCTCACGAGACTTGGTTACAAGACGATGATCGCTCTGAGAGAGCCGTCCCTCGGACCGTGCTTTGGAATCAAGGGTGGAGCAGCCGGCGGTGGTTACGCTCAGGTTGTGCCGATGGAGGATTTAAACCTGCATTTCACCGGTGACTTTCATGCGATCACCTCTGCAAACA
The DNA here is from genome assembly GCA_020686985.1 of Brotaphodocola catenula. Classification (GTDB taxonomy): domain Bacteria; phylum Bacillota; class Clostridia; order Lachnospirales; family Lachnospiraceae; genus Brotaphodocola; species Brotaphodocola catenula. The sequence continues at coordinate 17,617 of JAJEPU010000005.1, read as the reverse complement.
ACCTGTTAGCAGCGCTTTTGGATAACCACATTCAGCAGGGAAATGCACTTGGAATCGATACGAGACAGATCCTCTGGAAGCGTTGCCTTGATATGAATGATCGTGTGCTCAGAAACATCGTAGTCGGTCTTGGTGCCAAGGCGGACGGCGTTGTGCGCGAGGATCATTTTGTCATCACAGTTGCATCCGAGATTATGGCAATCCTCTGCCTCGCAAACGATATGAAGGATCTCAAAGAGCGCCTCGGCAAGATCATCGTTGCATATAATTATGCGGGAGAGCCGGTGACGGCAAAGGATCTGAATGCAGTCGGTGCAATGGCAGCCCTTTTGAAGGACGCAATCAAGCCGAACATGATTCAGACGCTTGAGCATACGGGTGCACTTGTACATGGTGGACCGTTTGCAAACATCGCACATGGATGCAACAGCGTGCGTGCGACAAAGACCGCTTTAAAGTTAGCGGACATCACGATCACCGAGGCAGGATTTGGTGCTGATTTGGGAGCTGAGAAGTTCTTTGATATCAAGTGCCGGATGGCAGATCTGAAGCCGGATGCGGTTGTCCTCGTCGCAACGGTTCGTGCGCTCAAGTACAACGGCGGTGTTCCGAAGACCGACCTTGCTGAGGAGAACCTCGACGCACTGAAAAAGGGAATTGTCAATCTTGAGAAGCACATCGAGAACATCCAGAAATTCGGCGTGCCGGTTGTTGTGACCTTAAACTCATTTGTCACCGACACCGAGGCAGAGTATGAGTTTATCCGCACATTCTGCGAGCGTCGTGGCTGTGAGTTTGCACTTTCCGAGGTATGGGCAAAAGGCGGTGAGGGCGGTCAGGCTCTTGCAGAAAAAGTACTCAAGACGCTTGAGTACAAGGAGAGCAATTACCATCCACTCTATCCGGATGATATGAGCTTAAAGAACAAGATCGAGACGATTGCAGGCGAGATCTACGGCGCAGACGGTGTGACCTATGCACCGGCAGCACAGAAGGCACTCGCACAGATCGAGCAGATGGGCTTTGGCAATTTCCCGATTTGTATGGCAAAGACGCAGTATTCTCTGTCTGACGATCAGAAGAAGCTCGGACGTCCGACCGGATTCAAGATCAATGTGCGCGACGCGTATGTATCCGCAGGCGCAGGCTTTGTCGTTGTTCTGACCGGTGCAATTATGACAATGCCGGGACTGCCAAAGAAGCCGGCAGCAGACGGAATCGATGTGACCGATGACGGTGTGATCACGGGTCTGTTCTAAAATTTAACGGAACTGCGAAGTACAGAATACCGGACAGTTCCCATTTAATTAACAAAACAAAAGTAGAAAGAATCTCTCTGATTTGTCTTCAAACGACACAGGAAATCAGAGAGATTCCCCATTTTTAAAAATGATGCAGGGAAAGGAATCAAAATCATGAAGATCAGAGACTGGCTGGATAAGCTGGATTACACACTGCTTAGTGGCAGTGTGGAGGAGGAAGTGGACGAGGTTGTCTATGATTCCAGAAAGGCGGCACCGAAGACGGTGTTTGTCTGCATGAAGGGAACGAAGAGAGATTCCCATGATTACATTCCGCAGGTACTTGAGGCAGGATGCCGGGTTCTCGTGACGGAGCGTCCGGTAGAAGTTCCGGAGGGTGTGACCGTACTTCTTGTAAAGTCGGGAAGAGAGGCGCTTGCAAAGCTCTCAGGAGCACGCTTTGGCTATCCGGCAGAGAAGCTTCTGATGATCGGAGTGACCGGAACAAAGGGAAAGACGACGACGACGCACATGATCCGAAAGATCATGGAGACAGCCGGAAAAAAGACCGGAATGATCGGAACGAACGGAGTTTACATCGGTGAGGATCACTACCCGACGATGAACACGACACCGGAGTCCTATGATCTGCATCGCTATTTCGCTCAGATGGTCGAGGAGGGATGCGACTGCTGTGTGATGGAGGTTTCCTCCCAGGCATTTAAGATGTACCGCGTAGCCGGAATCACATTTGACTATGGAATTTTCACGAACATTTCCCCGGATCACATCGGACCGGATGAGCATGCGGATTTTGCAGAGTATCTGTACTACAAGAAGCAGATCTTTGTACAGAGCAGGTTTGCGCTTGTCAATGTTGACGATGAGCATTTCGAGGAGATTGTGAAGGACATTCCGTGCGAGTGGGCGGGATTTGGCATGGGCGCAAATGCGACGTACCAGGCAGAGAACCTCCACTATGTGTCGGAGCCGGATTTTGTCGGAATCGAGTTTGACATCCGCGGAGCCCATGAGATTCCGGTCAGAGTCAACATCCCGGGAAAATTCAACGTCTACAATGCGCTTTCTGCATCCGCAGTTGCGCTCAAGGCAGGAGTTCCGGCAGAGAAACTTCAGCATGCGCTTGAGCACTTAAAGATCGACGGCAGAATGGAGATTGTCTATACCTCAGAGCAGTGCTGCGTGATCGTCGATTACGCGCACAATGCAGTCAGCATGGAGAGCCTTCTTGAGACTCTGCGCGAGTATCATCCGAAGCGTCTCGTCGTGGTCTTCGGCTGTGGCGGAAACCGCTCGAAGGAGCGCCGTTACTCGATGGGCGAGATCGGCGGACGCATGGCAGATCTGTCGATCCTCACCGCAGACAACTCTCGATTTGAGAAGGTCGAGGATATTCTTGCGGACATTCGCGGAAGCATCGAGAAGACCGGTGGAGCCTTCCTTGAGATCCCGGATCGTCGCGAGGCGATTGAATACAGCATCACACACTCAGAGCCGGGGGATATGATTGCGATCATCGGCAAGGGACATGAAAATTATCAGGAGATTGAAGGCGTCCGCTATCCGTTCTTAGATCGTGCGGTCGTAGAAGAGGTGGTAAGCAAATGGAACAGATAACCGTATCAGACATTGTGAAGGCAACCGGTGGCAGACTTCTGTGCGGAGAGGAGAATCTGACGCTTTCCCATATCAGCACGAACTCGAAGGAGATGGCGGGAGCAGATCTCTTTGTCCCGTTGATCGGAGAGAGAGTTGACGCGCATCGCTTTATCGCAGGCGCATTTGAGGCGGGGGCAGTTGCCACGCTGACGTCGGAGCATGACGCAATGGACGATGTGCATCCGTGGATTCGCGTTGAGGATACGAAGAAAGCACTTCAGGCAATCGGTGTCTACTTGAGAGAGAGATTGCACATTCCGCTTGTCGGAGTGACCGGAAGCGTCGGAAAGACGACGACGAGAGAGATGATTGCGACGGCGCTCTCAGCGAAGTATCAGGTCTTCAAGACACCGGGAAATGCGAACAGCCAGATCGGAGTTCCGATCACGATCTCCGAGATCTCAAGTCAGGATGAGGTCGGTGTTCTCGAGCTTGGAATGAGCCTTCCGGGCGAGCTGACCGTGATTGCTCAGATCGCGAGAGTCGATATGGCGGTGATCACGAACATCGGCGTTGCCCATATTGAACAGCTTGGAAGTCAGGAGAATATCCGCAGAGAGAAGCTGACGATTCAGGATGGAATGCCAGATGGCGGTCTGCTGATTTTAAATGGCGATGATCCGCTGTTAAAAGATCAGAAGGCGAGAGACGGACTTCGCACCGTATACTACGGAACCGGGGAGAAGTGTCAGTACCGCGCCGAGGACATTGTGCTTGAGGACGGTTGTCCGTCGTTTGTGGCAGTCTGCAACGGAAAGCGCATTCCGGTGCGCCTGTCGGTGATGGGTCGCCATCATGTGCTTGATGCGATGTCTGCACTTGCTGTCGCAGATGCCTGCGGCGTTCCGCTTGAGAAGGCTTCCGAGAAACTCAGCGAGTTCCACGGATTTAAGAACCGCCAGCAGATTTACCGGAGAGCGGACGGAGTGACCGTGATTGATGACACCTACAACGCAAGCCCGGCATCGATGATGGCAGGACTTGAGGTGCTCGACTCGATGAAGAGTGCAAAGCGCCATATTGCGGTACTCGCAGATATGAAGGAGCTTGGCGAGCAGAGCCCGCGCTTCCACCGGGAGATCGGAACCTTTCTTGCCGACCATCCGGTCGATGTGCTCTTTACATTCGGAGAACTCGCAAGAGAGATCGAGGAGGGCGCAAAAGAGGCAAATGTCGGCTGTGACTGCCATCACTTTGATGTGGAAGAGCGCGAGGCACTCTTTGAGGCAGTTGCAAAGACGCTTCAGCCGGGCGATTGTGTGCTCTTAAAGGGCTCAAACAGCATGAAACTTCAGGAACTTGCATCCCAGCTCTTAAAATAGATAAAGAGGTAAAGCCGATTTGGAATACGAAGGTGTGAAGGATCGGCAAAAACGCTAACTGGAAAGTTGCGAAACTGGGAAACTGGGCGAGCAAAAAGAGGTGAATGAATGGCAGATTTATATGCCAGTATTATTATAGATATTTCCCATGAAAACGTAGACCGTGTGTTTCAGTACCGGATTCCCGAGAATCTTCTCGGGCAGGTCCGGATCGGGACGCAGGTCTGCGTTCCTTTTGGTTCGGGGAACCGGATCAGAAAAGGCTATGTCGTCGAGATCACAGACCACGCGGACTATGAGGTGACAAAGATCAAGGCGATCGACTCGGTGCCGGAGAGAGGAGTGACTGCGGACTCAAAACTCATTGAGCTTGCATGGTGGATGAAAGAGCGCTACGGCTCGACGATGAATCAGGCGCTAAAGACCGTGCTTCCGGTTAAGCGCAAGGTCAAGGCACGAAATAAGAATGTCGTGCAGTCGGTGACTGGAATTCCGATCGCGGAAAGTTCAGATCAAAAAGGGTCAGCAGGTCTTGAGGGGTTAAGTCCGGACAATTTGGGAATACAAAGTGAACCAGAAAATCAGAACGGAGAAGACGGAGCACAGAAATCGCCGGGGAGGGTTATGCTCAACGAGGATCAGCAGGACGCGGTCGACATCTTTCAGGCGTATTACGATGAGAGTGAGAGAAAGCCGTTTCTGCTCTACGGAGTCACCGGAAGCGGAAAAACTGAGGTTTACATGGAGATGATCGACTATGTGCTCCGCTCGAGGCGTCAGGTCATTGTGCTGATTCCGGAGATCTCGCTGACGTACCAGACGGTGATGCGCTTTTACCGCCGGTTTGGTGACCGGGTCTGCGTGATGCATTCAAGACTTTCCGAGGGGGAGCGATTTGACCAGTTTGAGCGTGCAAGGCGAGGGGAGACCGACATCATGATCGGTGCAAGGTCCGCACTCTTTACGCCGTTTGCAAATCTCGGACTCATCGTGATGGATGAGGAGCAGGAGGGTGCGTACAAGAGTGAGGTCACCCCGCGGTATCATGCGAGAGAGGTTGCAGAGCACCTCGCGCGCATGCACGACGCGATGTTCGTCATGGGTTCTGCGACCCCGTCGGTCGAGGCTTATGAGAAGGCGAGAGTCGGGATTTACCGATTGCTGGAACTTCCGCACCGCGCAGTTGCGAAGACACTTGCTGTCACGGAGGTCGTCGATCTGCGTCAGGAGATGGCAGATGGAAACCGCTCGATTTTCAGCCGGAGGCTTCAGCAGCTGATCGAGGATCGCCTTGAAAAGAACGAGCAGATCATGCTGTTTATGAACCGCAGAGGATACTCAAACTTCGTCTCTTGCCGTTCGTGCGGGGAGGCAGTCAAGTGCCCGCACTGCGACGTCTCGCTGACGCTCCACAACCACTCGCGCCTCGTCTGCCATTACTGTGGCTATGCGATCGCGATGCCAAAGACCTGTCCGACCTGCGGTTCCCCGTATCTGGCAGGCTTCGGGGTTGGGACGCAGAAGATCGAGGAGATGGCGGGAAGGATGTTTCCGAAAGCCAGGATTCTTCGGATGGATCTTGATACGACCTCAAAAAAGGGCGGTCATGAGAAGATCCTGTCCGCATTCTCGAAACATCAGGCGGACATTCTGATCGGGACACAGATGATCGTCAAAGGGCATGATTTTCCGGATGTGACGCTCGTCGGGATTCTTGCGGCTGATGTCTCTCTCTACGCGCCGGATTACCGAAGCGCGGAGCGGACATTCCAGCTTCTCGTGCAGGCTTCAGGGCGCGCGGGACGTGCCGAAAAGCCCGGAATCGCGGTGATTCAGACATATATGCCGGATCACTACACGATTCAGACGGCATCTCGTCAGGATTACGGCGAATTTTTTCGCCAGGAGATGCGGTTTCGCAGACTCATGCATTACCCGCCTGCCTGCCATATGTTGAGCATTCAGACTGCGGGAAAAGAGGAGGAACTGCTTGCACGGATCATGGATTCGATCGCTATGGCGGTGCAGAAGCATTTTGGGGATCAGACGATCGTGATCGGACCAGTTCCGGCTCCGGTCTACAAAGTTAATGATATTTACAGAAAAATTTTATATATGAAACAGCAAAATTATGATATACTTATAAAAATCCAAAAATATGTTCAGATGCGCTGGGACGAGACAGACAGTTGCAGACGGCTGACGATCCAATATGATTTTTCATAACTTGGAGTTTCGTAAATTTGGACTTTATAAGTTTCAGCCTTATAGGTTTTCGTTTGCAGGTTCAAATTTTATAAGTTTTAGAGTTTTTTAATTTCATAAGATTAAATTGCAGAAGAAAAGAGAAGAGAAAGGAAGCGTAAAGAAAATGGCAATCAGACAGATCAGAGTCATTGGAGACGAGATTTTAAATAAAGAGTGTAAGCCGGTGAAGGAGATGACCGATCGGACAAGAGAGCTGATCGAGGATATGTTTGAGACGATGTATGAGGCGAACGGTGTCGGTCTTGCGGCTCCGCAGGTCGGAATCTTAAAGCAGATCATCGTCATGGATGTGGATGACGGCAATCAGTATGTGCTGATCAATCCGGAGATTATCGAGGAGAGCGGAAGCCAGACCGGTCCGGAGGGATGCTTGAGTGTTCCGAATAAGTCCGGTCAGGTAACCCGCCCGAATCACGTCAAGGTTCGCGCCTACGATGAGAATATGGAGCAGTTTGAGCTTGAGGGAGACGAGCTTCTCGCCCGTTGCATCTGCCATGAGTGCGACCACCTGCATGGTCACCTTTATGTAGAGCGTGTTGAGGGCGAGCTGATGGAGACCAGTACAGATGAGGAAGAGATCTCTGTGATTCCGGAAATGGAGGACTAAGATGAGAATTGTATTTATGGGAACGCCGGATTTTTCGGTTCCGACGCTTGAGGCATTAATTTCCTCCCGTCATGAGGTTGTCGGTGTGGTGACACAGCCGGATAAGCCGAAGGGACGTGGAAATGCGATTCAGATGTCTCCGGTCAAGGAGTGTGCATTACAGCATGAGATTCCGGTCTATCAGCCGGTCAGAGCGCGCGAGGAGTCTTTTGTCGAGCAGATGCGGGCGCTGAAGCCGGATGTGATGGTTGTCATTGCGTTTGGACAGATTTTGAATCAGGAGCTTCTCGACCTTCCGAAGTTTGGCTGTGTGAATATCCATGCCTCCCTGCTTCCGAAGTACCGCGGGGCTTCCCCGATTCAGTGGGCAGTCATCAACGGCGATGAGGAAACCGGTATCACGACGATGCAGATGGCAGCGGGGATGGATACCGGCGATATTCTTGAGACGGCAGTCATTAAGCTCGATAAAAAGGAGACTGGCGGAAGTCTGTTTGACCGTTTGAGTCTGATGGGCGGAGATCTGATTCTCTCGACGCTTGACAAACTTGAGGCTGGCACGATTCAGGCAGTGCCTCAGGATGATGCACAGGCGACCTATGTAAAGAAGATCCCGAAGTCGATGGGCGAGATCGACTGGACGATGTCTGCGGTTGCAATTGAGCGCCTTGTGCGTGGTTTAAATCCGTGGCCGAGTGCTTACACACACTGGAACGGAAAGATGTTAAAGATCTGGGAGGCAGAGGTGCTTCCTCAGTCCGCAGATGCGAAAAAAGGCGAGCCGGCAGAGGTGCTTGAGGCAGATCACGACACGTTCACGATTCAGACCGGAGACGGCGTGTTAAAGATTTGCAGTCTTCAGCTTGAGGGCAAGAAGCGGATGGATGTGGCTTCCTTCCTGCGCGGATATCCCGTGGAAGTGGGAAGCAGAGTTGGAAAGGAGTAATGAATTACATGCCTTATTACGGTGGATATGGATACTATGGAATGTACTGGGACCCGACGATGATCCTTGTTCTGATCGGCGCAGTGCTCTCATTCTGGGCATCCTCCCATGTCAATGGAACGTTTCGCAAGTATGCGCGCGTTCGCAGTATGACTGGGATGACGGGAGCGGAGGTCGCAAGACAGCTCTTACATTCGCAGGGCATCTATGATGTGACGGTTCAGCCGATTGGTGGAAGTCTCACCGATCACTATGATCCTCGGACGAAGACCGTCAACCTCTCGGAGTCCGTGTACAACCAGACGTCAGTCTCCGCAATCGGAGTCGCAGCGCATGAGTGCGGTCACGCGATTCAGGACAATGTGGGCTATGTCCCGCTTCGCCTGCGCTCTGCATTTGTTCCGGTTGCAAACCTTGGAAGCAAGCTCGCGATGCCGGCAATTATACTCGGCGTGTTGATCGGAATGACTCCGTTTGTTGAGCTTGGAATCTGGATGTTTGTGCTTGCAGTCCTGTTTCAGGTGATTACACTTCCGGTTGAGTTCAATGCATCCGCGAGAGCTGTGCGCCTGCTCGACAGCCTTGGGATTCTCCGGGGCGATGAGGTCGGCCAGACGAGAAAGGTGCTCGGTGCGGCAGCACTGACGTATGTGGCAGCGGTTGCCGTTTCTCTTCTGCAACTTCTGCGTCTGATCATTCTGTTCGGAGGAAGAAGACGAGATGACTAGAGACGGAAACAAAAAAAACACGGCGGGAAAACTTGCGACGGCAAAGACTGTGACGGCGAAAAATACGAGGGTGAAGAAGACGACGGCGAAGACGGAAAAGACAGCGAAGCCTGCAATGGCGAAGGCTCCGACGCAGACGAGAGAGCTGATTCTCGACATTCTCCTTGAGATTCTTGAAAAGGGACAGCACAGCCATGTCGTGCTTCGCCAGGCACTCGAGAAGTACCAGTATCTGCCAAAATCAGACCGCGCCTTTATCACGCGCACGGTTGAGGGCACGATTGAGCGCCTGATCACGATCGATGGCGTGCTTGATCTTTGCTCGAACACAAAGGTGAAGAAGATGAAGCCGGTGATCCGCACGATCCTTCGGATGTCGGTTTACCAGATGCTCTGGATGGACCGGATTCCGGACCGCGCTGTTTGCAGTGAGGCAGTCAATCTCGCAGAAAAGCGTCACTTTGCAGGACTGAAGGGCTTTGTAAACGGTGTGCTTCGCTCGGTTTCCCGACGAAAAGAGGAGTTTGATTTCCCGGATTGGGAGAAGAAGTATTCGATGCCGGACTGGCTGATCGAGAACTGGAAGTCTCAGTATGGTTCAAAGGCGACGGAGCAGATGCTTCAGGCATTCTTAGCTGAAATGCCGACGACGGTTCGCTGTAACCTTGACCGGGCTTCCCTTGAAGAGATCCGCGAGAGTCTTGAGGCTCAGGGCGTGACGGTGACGGAGAGTCCCCTGCTTGCCCATGCGCTTCAGATCTCGGGTTATGACTATCTCGAGAGTCTGGATGCGTTTGAGAATGGCTGGATTCAGGTGCAGGATGCGAGTTCCGCACTTGTCGGACAGGCTTCGGGAGTCCGTGAAGGCGAGCTTGTGCTCGATGTCTGTGGAGCTCCCGGTGGAAAGAGCCTTGACCTTGCAGATCGCTTAAAGGGAAGCGGGCAGGTCGTTGTCCGGGATCTGACAGAGTCGAAGATTACACTTGTCGAGGACAATATTTACCGCAGCGGATTTACGAATATCCGAGCAGAGGTCTGGGATGCACGCGAGTTTGATCCGGAGTGGGAGAATGGTGCCGATCTCGTGCTTGCCGATCTTCCGTGTTCGGGACTTGGAATCATCGGAAAGAAGCCGGACATCAAATATCAGGCTTCACCGGAGAAGATTCATGATCTTGCGGTGCTCCAGAGAGAGATTCTTGAGACGGTTACGAGATATGTGAAGCCGGGTGGACGGCTCGTGTACAGCACCTGCACGATCAGCCCGGAGGAGAATGAGAAGCAGAGAGAATGGATTCTTGCAAACTTCCCGTTTGAGCCGGTTGATTTAACGGACAGTCTCGGGTCGGTGTTGGCAAAAGAGTCGTTGAAGGATGGCTATGTACAGCTTTTGCCGGGCAAATACCCGTGTGATGGATTCTTTATCTCGGTGTATAGAAGAAAAGAAGACGAAACGCTGTGAGCATCGGATTGGAAAAGTTGAGTGAGTGTTTTTAATGGCAATAGAAGGATAGAAGGGTTGGACGAGAGAAAGATGGAGATGGACAACAAGACAGATATCAAATCGTTGTATCTTCCGGAGCTGGAAGAGTGTATGCGACAGAGAGGAGAGAAGGCTTTCCGTGCAAAGCAGATTTTTCAGTGGATGCATGAGAAGCTCGTGACAGATTTTGACGAGATGACGAATCTTCCCGCCTCTCTTCGCGAGAAGCTCAAGGAGACCTGTACGCTGACTGCGCTGACGCCGGTGGATGTCAAAGTCTCTGCAATCGACGGAACGAGAAAGTATCTGTTTGGTCTTGCCGATGGAAATGTGATTGAGAGTGTCTGGATGAAATATCATCACGGCAACTCTGTCTGCATCTCCTCCCAGGTCGGCTGTCGCATGGGTTGTCGCTTCTGCGCGTCCACGCTTGACGGACTTGAGCGAAATCTGACCCCGTCCGAGATGCTCGATCAGATTTACCGGATTCAGACGCTGACCGGGGAGCGCGTTTCCAATGTTGTGGTCATGGGTTCCGGAGAGCCGATGGACAACTACGACAATCTGATCCGCTTTGTGCGCCTGCTCTCGGGCGAGAAGGGACTCAATATCAGCCAGAGAAACATCACGGTATCGACCTGCGGAATCGTGCCGGGAATCCTGAAACTCTCGGAGGAGGATCTTCAGATCACGCTGGCACTTTCTCTGCATGCACCGAGCGATGAGGTGCGAAAGACGCTGATGCCGATCGCAAACCGCTATGCGCTCAAGGATGTGCTCTCGGCCTGCCGGACTTACTTTGAGAAGACCGGACGCAGACTGACGTTTGAGTACAGCCTTGTGCGCGGAGTCAACGATAACCTCGAGGAGGCTCGTGCACTCACGGCGTTGATTAAGGATCTTCACGGTCATGTGAACCTGATTCCGGTCAATCCGATCAAGGAGCGCGACTATGTGCAGTCTGGAAGAAAGGCGATTGAGGATTTCAAAAATTATCTTGAAAAAAATGGAATCAATGTTACGATAAGAAGAGAGATGGGGCGCGACATCAACGGCGCCTGCGGACAGCTCAGAAAGAGCTATCTCGATCATGAGAAAGAAGGATAAGGAGGGACTGGGAGATGGAGGCATGCGCGCTTACAGATATTGGCATGAATCGCAGTATGAATCAGGACTATGTATACGCTTCGACGATGCCAGTCGGTTCTCTTGATAATCTTTTTATCGTTGCAGATGGAATGGGCGGACACAAGGCAGGGGATTTTGCCTCCCGATTTGTTGTGGAGAAGCTGACGGAGTATTTCGCCCAGCCGTTTCCAGATAAGGATGTGCACAGCATCATCCGGGAGGGAATCCGAAAAGTCAATCGGGAACTCTATGAGACTGCAAATCAGAATGAGGACCTGAGAGGAACCGGAAGTACGCTGGTGCTTGCGACGATTCGTGGCAATGTGCTCTATGTCGCAAATGTCGGCGACAGCCGTCTGTATCTTCTGCGAGATGAGCTTGAACAGATCACGCGCGACCATTCCTATGTGGAGGAGCTTGTCGCGCTCGGAAAGATGAAGCGCGGAAGCCGGGATTATCTTGAAAACAAGAATATTATCACCCGTGCAATCGGCGCAGATGAGGATGTCGATGCGGATCTGTTCGCACTTAAGCTCAAGAGCCGGGATGTGATTCTGATGTGCTCGGATGGTCTGAGCAACATGGTTGATGAGTTTGAGATGGAGTATATCATCCGTGCGGAGGAGAGCATCAGCGAGAAGGCACAGGGACTTGTGGATGCGGCAAACCGCAGTGGCGGAAAGGACAACATCTCGGTGATTCTGGTAGAACCTCAGATAAGTGAGGTGAGCCTATGATGCTAAGACCGGGAACTTTTTTGCAGGACCGTTATGAGATACTCGAACAGATCGGCTCTGGTGGCATGTCTGTGGTGTACAAGGCAAAATGTCATAAGCTCAACCGTTTCGTGGCAATTAAGGTGCTCAAGGAGGAATTCTGCGACGACAGCAACTTTGTCAGCAAGTTCAAGATGGAGGCACAGGCGGCAGCGGGACTGTCACACCCAAACATTGTCAGCGTCTATGATGTTATCGATGAGGGACAGCTTCATTATATCGTGATGGAGCTGATTGAGGGAATTACGCTCAAGGGTTATATCGCCAAGAAAGGGCATCTTGAGGTGAAGGAGACGATCGGCATTGCGATTCAGGTCGCACAGGGCATGGAGGCGGCGCATGAACAGCACATCATTCACCGCGACATCAAGCCTCAGAACATCATGATTTCGAGGGATGGCAAGGTCAAGGTGACGGACTTTGGAATTGCGCGTGCCGTTTCCTCCCAGACGATGACCTCCTCGGCGATGGGATCGGTTCACTATATCTCGCCGGAGCAGGCGAAGGGGCGATTCTGCGATGAGCGAAGCGACATCTATTCGCTCGGCATTACGATCTATGAGATGGTGACCGGATATCTGCCGTTTACCGGGGAGAATGCGGTCGCGATTGCAGTTGCCCATTTGGAGAATGTGATGGTTCCGCCGAGTGTCTACAACCCGGATGTTCCGCCAAGTTTAGAGCAGATTATCAAGAAGTGTACAGAGAAGATGCCGGAGCGGCGCTATACGAGTGCAAAAGAGCTGATCGCAGATCTCAGAAAAGTGCTTCTTCAGCCGGAGAGCCATGTTGCAGCGCTTTCTAAGACTCCGAAGAGTCAGACTGCCTTAGATGGGGAGACAATCAAGCTCGGCAGTAAGGAAGTTGAGGAGATTGGCAAACATAAGTCGCTGATTGAGGATGAGATTGAGTTTCCGAAGTCTGGCAGTTCCAAGCAGAAACCGGACGAATATCTGAATCGACCGACTAAAAAGCATCCTTCGAGACATTCCGATGCTTTGAATTACTACGACGGATACCGGAAAGGGCGCAAGGAAGAGCCGGAGGAGAATGAGGATGAGGTGAATCCCAAACTTGAGCGACTTCTTGCAGGTGTTGGGATTGTCGTTGCAATCGGCATTGTAGCTGTCCTCATCGTTGTGGTGATGAAGCTCTTTGGAGGCTTCTCCCATGCAGGTCTTGGCAGTCTTCACACGACGGTGGCGTCGAATGAGGCAGAGATGGAGACGAGCACAGGGGAAGATGGCCTCAAGGACACAGAAGTCTACATGCCGGATGTCAGAGGACTCACCGAGGAAGAGGCGCAGACGAAACTCAAGGCAAGTTTCCTGACGATGAAGGTTTCCTACACCTCCTCGGATGAGGTCAAAAAAGGATATGTCATCAGTCAGGCTCCGTCCGCCGACAGTGTGGTTCTCAAAGGTGCTTCGGTCACGGTGATTGTCAGCACGGGTTCCGAGAAGATTGTTCTGTCAGAGCTGATGATCGGAGATCAGAAACTGACCGATCTTGACGCAAGCACAGCAAAGACGTTTCTTGAGAGCAGGAATCTGTCTGTGACCGTCGTCGATGAGGAGAGCGACACGATTGAAAAAGATCAGGTGATCCGCTACGAGCCGGAGGAGGTAGAGGAAAATGGAAGTGTGGTTCTCTACGTCAGCAGTGGTCCTCATGTCGAGACTGCCTATGTGCCATCTCTGACTGGAAAGACGAAGGAGGAAGCAAATGCGCTTCTGATCGAGGCAGGATTGATTTCCGGAGATGTGACGGAGCAGAGCAGTGAGTCTGTGGCATCCGGTCATGTGATCAGTCAGGCAAAAGTAGCTGGCACTCAGGTTGAGGCGGGAAGCAGTGTGGACTATGTGGTCAGCACTGGTCCTCAGATCAAGCGTCAGAGATACGTTGCCTCGATCAACGAGGTCTATGATCCGAGCAATCTCATTGGCCCGGGTGCGAGTGGTTCAACGGTCAGCGTGATGGTGCGCCTGCGCCAGGGACCGGACAGCAATCCGCTCTATAAAGTGCTGATGCAGACGACAAGAATCCGCGGAAATGTCCTGCTTCCGATCAGCTTTACAAGCATTGAGAGCATGGATGGAACTGATCAGGGTCAGGTTGAGGTTGTGAATGTGGACAGCGGAGAGATTTTAAAGATTTATCCGCTCACCTTCTTTGCGATGGACTGATGTAAGAAGATGATGTGAGACGACATAAGAGAACTCAGGAGAATTCAAAAGAACTCAAGCGGGACTGGCAGAGCAATAGGGATAGAAAAGATACGGCAGGTTGAGAAGAGATAAGAGATGACAGGAAAAATTATCAAAGGAATTGCAGGATTTTACTATGTCCATGATGGACATGAAACGGTGTATGAGTGCCGTGCAAAGGGAATTTTCCGAAGCCGTGGCATCAAGCCGGTGGTCGGGGACAACGTGGAATTTGTCGTTCTCGACGAGGAGAAGGCGGAGGGCAGTATCGAGGAGATTCTGCCCCGCAAAAATGTGCTTGTCCGTCCGGCATCGGCAAATGTGGATCAGGCGCTTGTGGTGTTTGCGATCACACAGCCGGAGCCGAATCTGAATCTGCTCGATCGTTTCCTAATTATGATGGAGGCACAGGAGGTCCCGGTCACAATCTGTTTTAACAAGACGGATCTCGGCGAGAAGGATCGTCAGGAGGAGTACCGAAAGACGTATGAGCAGGCGGGCTATCCGGTGCTCTTTGTAAGCAGCAGGGAGGAAGTCGGTGTCGAGCGCATCCGGGAAGTTCTGCGCGGAAAGACGACGATTCTTGCAGGTCCTTCCGGTGTCGGAAAATCTTCGTTGACGAACCAGATTCTGCCGAAGGCAGTGATGGAGACGGGATCGATCAGCGAGAAGATCAAGAGAGGAAAGCACACAACCCGCCATGCAGAGCTGTTCTGTCTGGAGGAGAATACCTATCTTTGCGATACACCGGGATTTTCTTCGATGTATCTTGAGGATATTGAATCTGGAGCGCTCAAGTACTACTTCCCGGAGTTTGAACCGTTTGCGGATGCCTGCAAGTTTCAGGCGGACTGCGTTCACATCGGGGAGCCGGTTTGCGGAGTCAAGGATGCTCTTGAGAGTGGGAAGCTGAGTGAGAGCCGTTATGAGAATTATCGGATTCTCTATCAGGAACTCAAAGAGAAAGAGAGAAAAAGATATTAGAAAGATAAGAGGAGAGAACCATGGCAATTTTAGCACCATCGCTTTTAGCGGCAGATTTTAAGAAACTCAGGGAAGAAATTCAGAAGGTGGATCAGGCGGGAGCAGAGTACCTTCACATTGATGTGATGGATGGCATGTTTGTGCCGAGCATTTCTTTTGGAATGCCGGTGATTGCAAGCATTCGCCCGTGTACGGACCGTGTGTTTGATGTTCACATGATGGTGGAGGAGCCGGGACGCTATGTGCAGGATTTGAAGACGGCAGGGGCAGATCTGATCTGTGTGCATCAGGAAGCCTGCAAACATCTTGACCGCACAATTCACCAGATCAAGGATCTCGGCATGAAGGCGGGCGTTGCGCTGAATCCGGCAACTCCGGTTGAGACGCTCAAGTGGATTCTTCCTGAGGTGGATATGGTGCTGATCATGTCGGTCAATCCGGGATTTGGCGGTCAGAAGTTTATCTCCTATGCAACGGAGAAGGTGCGCGAGGTGCGCCGGATGGCAGATGAGATGGGACTTCATACGGATATTGAGGTTGACGGCGGTGTGACGACTGCCAATGCAGGGGAACTTCTCAAGGCAGGAGCAAACATCCTTGTCGCAGGTTCCGCAGTCTTCAAGGGAGATGCAGAGGCGAATGTCAAGGCATTCTTAGAAACATTTAAGGAGTACGAGTGATGAGGGAACATCCATCCTGTCTTGTGGTTACGGGCGGAGAGCTGGAACTGGCTTTCGCCCGTTCCTTTTTGGAGAGGGAAACATTTGATCTTGTGATTGCCGTTGACGGGGGACTCGGGTATGCGGACGCGCTCGGTCTGAAACCGGACTGGGTTGTCGGCGACTTTGACACCGTGGACGAAGAACTTTTGAAAAAGTATTGCCCGGCGAAGATTCCGGCGCGTCTGTCCGAGGAAGAGACGATGGAAGGACAGTCGAAGGAACCGTTGGAAGAACAGGTCTATGAGAGCGTGGATCTGTTTGAACAGGAGGAGACGGTGGGCACGGTGGAGCTGGAAGATGGTCGCGTTGTGTTCTGGGAACAGCATCATCCGGAAAAGAATGAGACGGACACGGAGCTTGCGAGAAGTCGGGCGCTTGAGCTTGGATGCAGTCGCATCGTCTTTCTCGGGGCAACCGGTGGCAGACTTGACCATATGATTGCAAATATTCAGATGTTGTCCGCGTGTCTCGAGCAGAATGTGCATGCTGAGCTTGTCGATGCCCAGAATCGCCTGTATCTGATCCAGTATCAGGCAGAATTTGAGCGGGAAAAGGTCTGGGGAAAATACATTTCCTTCTTCCCGTACACCGACCGCGTGACTGGAATTCACCTTGCAGGATTCAAGTACCTGCTTCACGGCTGGGACTTGAAGAAAGGCGTGGAGAGTGGGCTTTGCTTGAGCAATGAGCTTGCACAGGATGTGGCAAAGATCTGGATTGACAAGGGTGTTTTAGTCTGCGTGGAATCGAAAGATCGGGGTTAAAATTCAAGCTGGACTGGTCAAAATATACGAAACTGGATATTTATGCCACTCCACCAGCGTGCTATGATTGGGAAAATCAAAACAGGTTGCAGATTCTTAAGAGGAGAGTGCAACCTGAAAAGCAAATGAGGAGTGGAACAATTATGGAAAACAGACAAGACAAACAGGACAACAAGGTTTACAAGCTGGTGTTGACCGCATTGATGGCAGCACTCTGCTACGTATCATTCACTTATTTGAAGATCCCGATTCCGACTTTCGGTGGTGATTATACCGCGCTTCACATCGGAAATGCTTTCTGTGTGCTCGCAGCCTTACTGCTTGGCGGTGGCTACGGCGGTCTCGCAGGCTCTCTGGGTATGACGATTGCAGATCTGATTGATCCCACCTATATCACGAGTGCACCAAAGACCTTCGTGTTAAAGCTCTGCATCGGTCTGATCGCAGGTTTTGTTGCGCACAACATCGCACATATCACTGAGAATCACGACAGCAAGTACATCCTGAAGTGGACGCTGATCGCTTCGATTGCAGGTCTCGGATTCAATGTGATTTTTGATCCGATCGTTGGATTCTTCTACAAGAACTACATCCTGGGTGTTCAGTCTGACGCAGCAAAGATCATGGCAACCTGGGCAGCAGGTGTGACCTTTATCAACGCCGTTGCAGGTACAATTGTAGTCTGTGTCGTTTACATGGCAGTCCGTCCGGTCCTGAAAAAAGCAGGTCTCTTCATGCGGATTTCCTAATGATTTGCAGAT
>JAJEPU010000059.1 GCA_020686985.1 Brotaphodocola catenula | reverse complement strand
ACAATATGCAATTAAAATACAATAACTATGTGGCTTTCAGCCACGTTCACGGCGTTGCCGTGAATAATTCAGGTTTAATTTCTATTTTTATTTGTACGATTGATATTTATCTTATTTTTTATTTATAGTAATCAAATGCCAGTCCGTACATCCGAACGGTATCGCCTTCCTGAATTCCGGCTTGCTCAAGATCCTCGAGAATACCGTTCTCCTTCAAGAACTTCTGGAAGAACTGGAAGCCCTTCTCCGACTCCAGATTCGTGTAGCCGAGCATCTTCTCGATACGCGGTCCCTCCACGACGAAGACACCCTCCTCTTCCTGCGTTACGGTGTAAGGCAGGTTGCGGTCGCCCGCATACTCAACCTCGAACTCCTTCTCGAAGATCACCGGTTTCTGTTCTACGGTCTGAAGCAGGTGGTAAACGGCATAGAGAAGCTCTCTTACGCCTTTTCCGCTGACTGCGGAAATCGGATATACCGTCATGCCCTCCGGCTCAAACTCGTTCTTTAACAGCTCGATCGGGTCCGGATCGTCCGGATTGATCGAATCCGTCTTGTTTGCTGCAATGACCATCGGCTTCTTTAAAAGCTCCGGATTGTAAGCAGAAAGCTCCTCGTTGATCGCCCTGATGTCTGCGATCGGATCTCTGCCCTCGGTACCTGCTGCATCCACAACGTGAACGAGAACACGGCAACGCTCGATATGGCGCAGGAAATCGTGACCAAGACCAACGCCCTGGGAAGCTCCCTCAATGAGTCCCGGGATATCTGCCATGACAAAACCGGCACTTCCGTCGAGATCAACCACACCGAGGTGAGGATTCAGGGTCGTGAAGTGGTAGTTTGCCACCTTCGGTCTCGCGTTCGATACGCGGGAAAGAAGGGTGGATTTTCCTACATTCGGGAAGCCGACAAGACCAACATCTGCGATGACCTTGAGCTCAAGCTGTACCCAGAGCTCATGACCTGGCTGACCCGGCTGAGCATACTTCGGTGCCTGCATCGTCGGGGTGGCAAAGTTCATGTTGCCAAGACCGCCTTTTCCGCCTTTCAAGATTACTTCTCGTTTATTTTCACCGGACATATCTGCGATGACCTTTCCGGTCTCAAAATCCTTGATAACCGTTCCCTCCGGAACCTTTACGACCAGATTTTCGGCATTTGCGCCGTGGCATCGCTTCTTTCCGCCTTCTTCTCCATTTTTAGCAATATATTTTCTTACATGTCTGAAATCAGTCAGGGTATTTAAGCCCGGATCTACCTCAAAAATAATATCTCCGCCTTTTCCCCCGTCTCCGCCGTCAGGACCACCTGCCGGCACGAACAGTTCCCGGCGGAAGCTGACATGACCGTCTCCGCCTTTTCCGGATTTAATAAAAACTTTTGCGCTGTCTGCAAACATTGAAGAGTCACCTCTTACCTTTCTTGTATACAGTTAACAGTGAATAGGGATTTTTACAGAAAAAAGGCTCCATACCGAGTTATCAGTATGAAGCCCATAAAGTCTACTTATTCGTTGATTGTTCTCGGATAAACAGAAACCTGCTTTTTGTCTCTGCCCTTTCTCTCAAAACGAACGATACCGTCTGCGGTTGCAAACAGAGTATCATCACCGCCATGACCTACGTTCAGACCCGGATGGATCTTAGTACCGCGCTGTCTGTAAAGAATGTTACCGGCCAAAACGAACTGACCATCTGCTCTCTTAGCGCCAAGTCTCTTGGACTCGGAATCTCTTCCGTTCTTAGTGGAGCCTACGCCCTTCTTATGAGCAAACAACTGAAGGTTCATCTGAAACATCACTTACACCTCCTTGAATTGAATTTTGATATATGGTTCTCCGTATGATTCCTCAATATCCAGCAAGCCGAATACCAAAGAATTCATCAGAAGCGCCGATTCCGGACTGATGTCTCCGGTAAACTGAAACCGAAGCATCCCGCTCTCCTCGTCCTCCTCTGCTTCAAACCGGTCCTCCGTGAAGTGTTCCACAGAATTCGCCATATTGAGCGCCAGTGCAGATACAGCAGCACATACAAGCTCCTGCCCTTCCTGGTGATCATCGGCATATCCGGCATGTCCGAAAAGTTCGATTCCCTCATATCGCTGTTCGGAACCGACCAAAACTGTAACGTTAATCATAGTGATTTTCTAATTAAGCGTTGATCTTCTCGATCTTGATCTGAGTATAGAGCTGTCTGTGGCCATTCTTCTTATGATAGCCGCTCTTTCTCTTATACTTGTAAACAATAACTTTCTTAGCCTTACCCTCTTTAACGACGGTTCCGGTTACAGTTGCACCTGCAACGGTCGGGCATCCGATGGATAACTCCTCGCCCTTAACTGCAAGAACCTGGTCAAAGGTAACGGTCTCGCCAGCGTTTACACCAAGTTTTTCTACCTTAATGACATCGCCTTCTGCTACTCTGTACTGCTTACCACCTGTTGCAATAATCGCGTACATATTGGCACCTCCTATTATCATTACTCGCCAGTTTCGGTGTCCGGATCCGAAACAGATTCGGAACTTTCAAACCACACTGTGCGGCACATACTCATGTATAATACCATGCGTTTTTCAAACTGTCAACCTCTTTTTTGCCTTTTTTTAACTTTTTTTGCCACAGCAACTCGATTGTTTCTCATTCCTTTCTCCATGTGCGCGGGGAGAAAAGAACGAGCATCGGGAAGAGCTCAAGGCGTCCCGCCAACATGTCAAACATCATGACAAATTTGGAAAGCGGGCTGAAGAATGCAAAGTTACAGGTCGGACCTGCCTTTGCGAGTCCAGGACCGATATTGTTGAACGTCGCCGCAATTGCCGTGAAATTTGTCTCAAGATCCATATTGTCAAGGCTGACTATCAAAACAGAGACGAAAAATACCACAAAATAACCTGCCAGATACGCACCGAGCGACTTGATAATCGACTGATCGACAGTCTTGCCTTCAAATTTGAGCACCTTGATGCTTCTCGGATGAATCAGGGACTGAATCTCTCTGCTGGCTGTCTTAAATGCAATCACGACACGGGAGACTTTAAGTCCGCCACCCGTACTGCCCGCACAGGCTCCTATGAACATCAGCGTCACGAGAATCCATTTCGCAAACGAGGGCCACAAATCAAAGTCCACGGTCGAAAATCCGGTCGTCGTGATCACTGATCCAACCTGGAACAGCGCGTGATGGAAGGCAAGAAAGATGTTTGCAAACTGACCGCGGATATTCCATGCAATCAAAAGTGCACTGACAAGGATGATTCCGAAGTAATACCGCACTTCCTCTGATTGGAGTGCTTCTTTTGGCTTCTTGATCAGCATCAGGTAATAAAAGTTAAAGTTGACTCCAAACAGAATCATAAATACGGTGATAACCGCCTGCTGGAAGAGCGTGTACGAACCACAGCTGGAATTTAAGATTCCAAATCCTCCGGTTCCGGCAGTTCCAAGCGAAATGCACAGCGTATCAAACCACGGCATTCCACTGAAAAAGAGCAGAACCATCTGGATTACTGTCATTGCAAAGTAGATCAGATAGAGGATCTTTGCCGTTGTCTTGACTCTCGGAACGAGTTTTCCGACAGATGGTCCCGGGCTCTCCGCTCTCATGATGTGCATGTTGTAACCGCTCGCCATCGGAAGGATTGCAAGCAGAAAGACAAGAACGCCCATTCCGCCGATCCAGTGCGTAAAGCTTCTCCAGACGAGCATACAGTGACTGAGTGCCTCCACATCCGGCAGGATGCTTGTTCCTGTCGTCGTGAAGCCGGAAATGACCTCAAACAATGCGTCTTCAAAGCGCGGGATTTCCCGGCTTAAATAAAACGGCATTGCCCCAAATAAACTCAACACAATCCAGCTTAAGGCAACCGATACGAAGCCCTCCTTTGCGTAAAAGACGGTGTTCGTCGGTCGTTTGTGTCCGAGTGTCCAGCCGATCACTCCACAGAGAAGTCCGATGCCGACGAAGTACCACCCTGCTGTCTCGTGAAAAATCAGTGCAATCGCACACGGAAGGAGCATCAAAACTCCCTCCACGCCGAGTACCCAGCCGAGAAAATATAAAATAATGCCAATATTCATCTCATTTTCACCGCCTATCTCAAGATGTCTTTCAGATCATTCAGTCCGGAGTGTGTCGTCACGACGATGACGGTATCTCCGACTTCGATGGTATCCTTGCCTCGCGGAGTGATGATCTTGCCATTTCGGTTGATGCAGGCGATCAGCAGGTTGTTCTTAAAATTCAGCTTTTCAAGCGGAATTCCGATCATCGGCGCATCCTTTCCAACGCGGAATTCGAGGGCTTCTGCCTTTCCGGCGACGATCTTGTAGAGCGTCTCAACGTTACTTCCCATTGAGTTTTGCATCGCACGGACATACTGGGTGATCGTGTCTGCGGTGATCATCTTCGGGTAGATGATACTTCCGAGATTCAACTGCTGGATCACGTCCTCAAATGCGATACGGTTGATCTTTGTCACCAGTTTTGCCTTTGTCACGGTTGCCGCATAGAGCGAGAGCATGATGTTCTCCTCATCAAATCCGGTCAGCGCCGCAAATGCCTCCGCCTGTCCGATGCCTTCCTCAAGAAGGAGCTGTTGATTTGATCCATCGCCGTGGATGATCATTGCACGCGGGAGAAGCTCGCTGAGTTCATAACAGCGGTTTAAATCCTGCTCAATAATCTTGACGCGGATTCCCGCCTCATCGAGCATTCTCGCTAAGTAGTAAGTGATCTTTCCACCTCCGACGAGCATAACCGACTTGATCGCCTTGCTGACAATGCCGATCTGCTGAAGGAAATGCATCGCGTCTCCCTGAGCCGCGATAAACGAGATCTTGTCTCCACTCATCAAGCGGAAATTTCCGTCCGGGATGATCACATCGTGACCGCGCTCAACCGCACAGATCAGGACGTTGCATTTGAGCTTCGTTGCCACCTCAAAGATCTGGATGTTGTGAAGAACTGAATTTTCCGGAATCAGAAACTTCATCAGCTCGACTCTTCCCTTTGCGAACGTATCAATCTTGATAACGGACGGGAACTTGATCAGACGGGAAACCTCCTTTGCCGCTGCAAGCTCCGGGTTGATCGCCATCGAGAGGTTCAGTTCCTCCCGGATATAACGGGTCTCGTTTGCATACTCTGGGTTTCGGATACGGGCAATTGTGTGACAGTTTCCGGCTTTCTTTGCGATCAGACAGCAGAGCATATTTAACTCATCGGAATCGGTCGTCGCAATCAACAGATCGGTGTCCTTGATGCCGGCCTCGATCTGAACCTGATAGATTGCACCGTTTCCCTCAACTCCCATCACATCGATGCTGTCCGTGACGCTTTTGAGCGTATCTGCGTTCTTGTCGATTACCGTGATGTCATGCCCCTCATTATTCAACTGTTCGGTCAGTGTCAGACCGACTTTTCCGCACCCCACAACAATAATTTTCATCTGTAATTATCCCCTTAATTTTCCTGCGTGTGACCTGCCTGTGGATGAAGCTGTTCCCACAGAGGTTTCTTCTCCTTCTTTCTGGTCAGTTCCACCAAATTCAGCTGGGTCATGTCTACGACTGTTGTCTTCACCGGATCGGATTTCACAAATCCCCGAAGCGCCTCCATCAGTTCTGTCTGATCCTTTGGATCTTTCATGTCGATAAAGTCGACGAGGATGATGCCGGAAAGGTTGCGAAGACGAAGCTGACGCGCAATTTCTTTTCCCGCTTCCATGTTGACCATGCGAATCGCCTCTGCCTGCTTCTTGTTCCCGGAATATTTTCCGGTGTTGACATCAATCACCGTCATCGCTTCGGTGTACTCGATAATCAGATATCCGCCAGATTTCAGCCAGACGCGCTTCTGACATGCCTGATCCATAACGGAATGAAGCGAATAGAGCGCGGTCAGGCTGATCATCTTGTCCTCGTAGAAACGGAGCTTTGCGATACTCTCCGGATCATAGAGTTCTAAGTACTGACGAATCGTCTCATAGACATCTCTCTGATCCGTGATGATCTCCTCAAGCGTCCCCTGCGGGCATCCGCGAAGGCTCTTTAAATATTCCGGCTCTGCCTCCCGAAGAAGGGAGTAACAGGTTCGGTAGGAGGCATCCTTCTTCGTCTGATGAAGCTGTTCGAGCAAAAGTCTCGTCTCCCGAATAAGTTCTTCGGGATGTCCGTAGGCATTTGTGCGGACAATCAGCCCCGCCTCACCGCCGAGGGTCTCCTCAAGCTGTGGGCGGATCTCCTCTTTCCAGGAGCGGTCCGTGATTTTTGAGGAAAATCCGATCATCGTCTTTCCGGCAGTCAGGACGGCATACTTGCCGGTGAAGTTCAAGTTTCCGCTCAAAACCGGATCTTTCGTCTTCATCGCGTCCTTTGCGACCTGCACAATGATCTCATCTCCGCATTTTAACTTGCGCTCTCTCCCGTCCGCAAACAGAGGGACGGGATTGTCGTGAAAACTATAATAGCCGATGCGATCCGGCGAAAAATTCACAAATGCGCAGTTCAAATTTTTGATGATGTTGCTCACTTTTCCAATATAGATATTTCCAAGGATGGAAGTCTCCTCCTCAATGCCGAGTTCCAACGGCTCTTTTCCCGAAAACCAGGCGGTGAGAAGGCGATTTTCCCATCTTGTAATCACCATTTTACTCATTTATTTGATCTCTTCTCCAAACTCTTCCAGAGAAATCAACGTGGAAGGATCATCTTTTTTCTGTGCATAGATCTCTAAGCGTGTGATCATCAGCGCAAACTCCGATAACGGCAGGCTTCGGCTGTCCATGTACGCCTGAATCACAGCCGACGGCTTTAAGTTTGCGGCACTTCCGGTTGCCACCTTTAAAAAGATTGCGTGGTCATCCTCCTCATGAAGCTCGTAGATCATCGGGCGAATGTCAACCTCTTTTTCGCTCTTCTTCGTCTTCTTGATAATCAGGATCTGCTCCTGCTTCATGAAGGACAGAAGACCGTCCATAAAGTCTCTCCAGTCTTCCGGCTCATAACCCTCGCGGAAGCGCAGGCGGTAGTCGGCAGCGGAAACAATCGACATCGCATTGTCCGCATCATCCGGCAGAAGGCGGTAGCTGAGCACCTCAGAACCGTCTACCATAACCTCGTTGATCCGGCGAAGCATCTCCTCGGAGGAGTCTGTGCTCTTCACCTCGATGTCAACGTACTCGCCACGGCTCTCCATTCCGACTCCGAGCGGAGACGCAAATGACATGATCTGGTGCGGGCTGAAGCCGGTACTGTAACAGATGTCGACGTCCGCACGACGCATAATTTTCTGGAAGTATCGCATCATGTCAAGATGACCGATAAACTTCATCGTGCCTTCCTTGGCAAATTTAATTCTTATGTTCAAAGCAGACACCTCCCTCGAATACTCTCGCACCACAGCCGGAACAACGCTCCCGGCAGTTCGGCGTTACTTTTGCGTTCATCGCATTCTTCCACTCTCTCTTTAAGAACTCCTTTGTCACTCCTGCGTCGATGAAATCCCACGGGAAGATCTCGTCAAGGCTTCTCTCTCTCGTTGTGTAAAAATCAATATCCACGCCACAGGTCTCAAAGGCCTCCATCCAGATATCATTGCGGAAATACTCGGACCAGGAATCGAACAAAGCTCCCTTGTGGTAAGCCTCCTCAAGAACATCTGCAACCCTGCGGTCTCCTCTTGCAAGCACTCCCTCAAGCACGGTCAAATCAGCCTCATGGTAGTTGTACTTGAGGCTCTTGAAGTTGAGCATCTCGCGGAACTTGTGTTTTACAATGTATGCGCGCTCCAAGAACTCGTCTTTTGTGCACATCTTTGCCCACTGGAACGGGGTGAATGGCTTCGGAACAAAGAAGGAGGAACTTGCAACAACCTGGACTTTTTTTCCGTTTCTCTGATCCTTCGGAATCTCGTCGTAGTAAAGCTCTGCGACTTTTTCCGACAGCAGTGCAATGCCTTCCATATCTTCGACGGTCTCGGTCGGCTGTCCGAGCATGAAATAGAGCTTTACGCGGTTCCATCCGCCGTGAAATGCCTCGGATGCACCCTTCAGGATAATCTCCTCGGTCAGTCCCTTATTGATAACGTCTCTCTGCTTCTGGCTTCCTGCCTCAGGCGCAAACGTCAGACTACTCTTCTTGACATCCTGAACCTTGCTCATAACGTCGAGGGAGAACGCGTCGATTCGCAGAGACGGAAGGGAGATGTTGACACCCTTGCCGTGGAACTCGTCGATAAGGAAGTTCACAAGTTCTTTTAAGTGAGAGTAATCGCTGGAGCTTAAGGAACTCAGTGTAATCTCCTCGTGACCGGTATTCTTGAGCATCTCGTATGCGTAGTGCTTCAGATATTCAAGGCTATGCTCACGCAGCGGGCGGTAAACGTTGCCAGCCTGACAGAAACGGCAACCGCGGATACAGCCACGCTGGATTTCGAGAACGACTCGGTCCTGTGTAACTTTCAGGAATGGGACGACCGGCTTCTCAATATACGGAGCATCGTCCATGTTGACAACGATCTGTTTTGTGATCTTCTCCGGGATGCCCGGGGTGTTCGGCTTGAAACTTTCGATCGTGCCGTCTTCCTTATAGGTCACGTCATAGAATGCCGGCGCGTAGATGCCCGGGATCTTGGCAGCGGCCTCGATAATGTCACTGCGGTTTCCACCTTTTCGACGAATCTCTTTGTAGAGATCAAAGATTGCGTCATACTGCACCTCTCCTTCTCCGATGTAGAAGAGGTCAAAGAACGGGGCTAACGGCTCCGGGTTGTACGCACACGGGCCACCACCGATGACGATCGGGTCGTTCTCCTTACGATCCTCGGCATGCAGAGGGATTCCGGAAAGGTCAAGCACCTGAAGGATGTTCGTGTAGCACATCTCATACTGGAGCGTAAAACCAAGAAAATCAAACTCGTGGATCGGATCCTGAGACTCCAATGCAAATAAGTGAATATGTTCCTTTCTCATGACCTCATCCATATCCGGCCATGGTGAGAATACGCGCTCGCAGTACACATCATCACGCTTGTTAAACATTGCGTAAAGAATCTGCATGCCGAGATGAGACATACCGATCTCATAGACATCCGGAAAACACATCGCAAATCGGATGTCGACGGAGTCCGGATCTTTCATGACGGCATTCATCTCGTTGCCTAAGTAGCGGGCTGGTTGCTGAACACTCAGCAAAATTTCGTCGCTTAATGCTAATTTTCTCATAAATTCTTATTTTACCTGCTTTTTCTTAATGTGCGGGCGAAATAAAATCGCCCGTTTCTAACCCATTTTGTTACTGAATTTGTTGTTTAATTGAGAACACAAAATTTGTCAAGTGTTTTTTACACGGACATTTTTATGTGACTCAGATTTATTAATAACAAAAATAATTTTTTCTGAAATACACACAATTTCATCATTACCTGTCACCGGACAGTAAAATGCATCATTTTATGCAGATCAGACCGCATTATTATACGGTATTTCCTGCGTTTCCGCAACATAATCTTTCCCGAAGCCCAAATATTCCGTCTTATTTGTCGAACTTTTCATCAAGTTGTTCGAACATTCGTTAAAGCATAGTTGGAACCGTTGTGCATGGCATGGTCAGACAATTTAGCAATTTTCTTGTTGTCTTATTACTTCTGATAATATCGACAGTAGCTTATCAACCTGGATTGGCTTTGCAATATGACCATTCATTCCAGCTGCAACAGCATCTCTCTTATCTTCTTCAAATGCATTCGCTGTCATTGCGATGATCGGTATGCATGCTTTATCCTTATCTGGCAGGTGTCTGATTTCCTGTGTTGCTTTATAACCGTTCATGTTTGGCATCTGGATATCCATGAGGATCATATCATATGTGCCCGCTGGCATTTCTGTTATCCTGTTTACACACTGAATGCCATCATCTACACGTTCTATCTTAAGACCTGCACTCTCAAGCAGTGCTTCTGCGATCTCCGCATTCAAATCATTATCCTCTGCTAAAAGGATATTCCTGCCTTCAAGGATTTCACTTCCTGTTCCGGGATCTTCAACGTGGTTTTTTACATAATAGCTTTCATCCGCTATCCTGTGCTTTAATATAACTGTAAAAGTACTGCCCTTGCCAAGCTCACTCTCTATATTTATTGTTCCACCAAGCAGTTCAACATAATTCTTGACGATTGACATGCCCAGTCCGGTTCCTGCGATTTTGCTCTTTGTAGTGTTCTGTTCACGTGTGAATGCATCGAAAATCTTTGTCATATAATCCTGACTCATGCCGATTCCGGTATCGCTGACTCTGATTCTCACTATCATGTATCCAGACTCATCACAAGGTAATTCATCTACATCTACCATAACAGAACCACCGGCTGGAGTATATTTTATGGCATTGCTCAGGATATTGACCAATATTTCTTTTACCTTGGTAACATCTGTCAGTACATGCTCATGCTCTACATTCATCATGTAATGAAGTGCTATATCCTTTTGCCTTGCTTTCTCATCAAATACTGCAAACAAAGACTTCCCGACATCTTCAATCCGGCAGTAATTCTCATTAAGCTCCATCCTTCCACTCTCAATCCGGGCCATATCCAGTACATTATTTATGATTGACAGAAGAAGATTTCCAGACTGCTGCAGTTTTTCCAAATGTTCTAAAGTTTCAGGCATATCTTTTCCATTTAGTTCATTCTCCATAAGCTGTGCATATCCCAGAACTACATTCATAGGAGTACGAATATCATGGGACATATTGTTTAGAAAACGGGTCTTTGCGAGACTGGCATCCTCTGCTTTTTTCAGAGCGATTTCCAGTTTGTCATTGATTTTTTGTGTATCATTTGCAGCAAGCCTTGCGACAGCTTCTGCTTTTCTTGCTTTTCTTAAAAGCAAGAG
The DNA here is from genome assembly GCA_020686985.1 of Brotaphodocola catenula. Lineage (GTDB taxonomy): Bacteria > Bacillota > Clostridia > Lachnospirales > Lachnospiraceae > Brotaphodocola > Brotaphodocola catenula. Next base: position 1,958 of record JAJEPU010000059.1, on the reverse strand, counting down.
GATAATAGCAATGATGCTGAGTGCAAAAAATCCTGCCGTGACAAAAAAAGCAAGCATGTTGTCTTTTACAAAATCATAAAAAGTCACCTTATCTGATGTACTGTCATAGATCGCAAGTGCACTTGTAAGCATATCAGAAGGCATAGTCTTTAAAGTTTTATTCAGTATCGACAAAAGGGTTCCCTCACCGCCTTTTACTGCAAAGCATGCCTCCATTGTTTTTGTAAGTGGAGCACTCTTGAAATCTCGATTGTTATCATATTTCAGAGCCTGACTGGTTCCTATAAGAAAACCGTCTGCTTTTTGATGAAGCACCATATCTGTCGCATCAGCAAGCGAATCGTAATCTACCAGTTTCCATTGGGGATAACTGAAAGCAATATGCTGTTTTAAGGCTTCGTGTTCCTTTGTCACAGCTACTGAATATGCCTTGTCCTCATTGAAATATTTCTCATCAGTTACCGCCATCAGGCTGTAGGTCCAGGCTGTGTTCGTAAGTGTATAGCCTTTTTTTTCTGCAAGATTAGGATTTCTGCCGGCATAAAAAATCATATCCGAATATCTCCATGTTCTTCCAGCCATGACTTTTCCGCACCTGTAAGACTCTGGTTATAATCAAGCCTGAAATACTTCTTATACAGATCTGCCTTAAAAAAAGGATTATTCTGTTCCAGCTGACGCATTGCCCAGTCCAGCTCTGTCCTGATATCGTTGCGCTCTTTATTTATTGCAAAATATATGCCTGATTTGCCAATAGTTGTAACGGATGATATTCCCTGTTCAGACCAGATAGATTCCTCCAGAGAAACAAAACAGTCGATCTCATGATTTGCTAATTTCTTTTGGACATCATCATCATTATTCACATTTACATGTTCTGTATGTATGCCATTCTTATTTTCCCATTCTGTCAGCATGATTTCAGGTTTTGTATCCATGAGCACACCTACACGTTTACCGTCCATAGACTTGAAATCAGATGTCCCAATATCCGTATCCGATAAGTCAGCATAAAGGATATATTTTTCCTCACCCATCGGTTCATCCGGGAAAAGCATCTTTTTTGCACGTTCATCGGTATAAGAGATATCACCCATGATATCAATCTCACCATTTTCAAGCTTATCAAAACAGTCCGACCAATCACATTTCACATACTCAAATTTCCATCCGGTATAACCTGCCAGAGCCTGCATGAGTTCGTATCCATATCCTCGTCTGACACCGTTTTTATCGACATAATTAAAGGTATCCTCAAATGAGCCGACACGAATGATCTTCGGTTGCCTTGTCTGCGTTTCTGATTCTTTTGATTCCTGTTGCGTTGCTTCATCTTGTTCCACCGCCTGTAGCTGTTTTTCATCATTATTCGTTTCCGCAGCCCGGCAATGTACTGACAACATCATCCATATTCCTAAAACTGCAAATATACCTGCAAATGGTAAAGTTGATTTTTTTCTACTTTTATTATCCATATTTTTTTATTTCCTTTGTCCGTGTGTGTTTTATAAGTTTCTAAACACCTGGTCAAAGACAGCAAGTATTGTTTTTATATCAATTGGTTTTGCAATATGAGCATTCATACCTGCTTTAAATGCCTTTTTTTTATCTTCTTCAAAGGCATTTGCTGTCATAGCGATGATTGGGACATTGGCTTTCTTATTGTTCTTTAAAGTACGGATTTCCCTGGTTGTCATATAACCATCCATTTTAGGCATCTGAATATCCATGAAGATCAGATCATACCTGTCATCCTCTACTTCATTCATCCGTTCAACAGCATCTGTTCCGTCCTCCACAGAATCTACTATTATTCCGATCTCTTTCAACAGAGCAGTGGCGATTTCACGATTCAGTTCGTTATCCTCCACAAGAAGAACCTGTTGTGATAAACTATAGTTGTAACAGTAGTGGCTAATAAGATATAATCAATCTCATAAAGGAAAGAGGTATTTACT
>JAJEPU010000058.1 GCA_020686985.1 Brotaphodocola catenula | reverse complement strand
GTAATGTTTTTGTCAAACTCATTATACATCAGAAAGTCCTGTACGATATTTTTTTATGAAAAAATTGTAAAGTGGTGGTTATAAAATAACGAATACCCAAAAAACTCTCTGTGAATTCCAAAGGAATCCCCAATGAATTTAAAAGTCCCTATGAACTTTAATTATCTCTGAACACGACCTGAACCGTCGCCACCTGCCAGATTGTCAACATCTGCACGGCTAACAAGGTTGAAGTCGCCCGGGATGGTGTGCTTCAGAGCAGATGCAGCTACTGCGAACTCCAGAGCATCCTTCATGTTCTTGCCATCTACCAGACCGCAGATCAGACCACCAGCGAAGGAATCTCCGCCACCTACACGGTCAACGATCGGAGCGATGCGGTACTTTCTGGAGTGATAGAACTCACGGGTCTTACCATCCATGATGCAAGCAGACCAGCCGTTGTCGGAAGCGCTGTGGCTCTCACGCAGGGAGCTGATGATGTACTTGAATCCGAACTTGTCAGCCATCTGGTTGAAGATATCTACATAACCAGCCAGCTCAAGCTCACCGGAGGTAACATCGGTGTTGCCCGGCTTGAAGCCAAGAACCTTCTCTGCATCCTCCTCGTTTCCGATGCAAACGTCAACATACTGCATCAGGTTGGTCATAACCTTCTGAGCCTTCTCGGAAGACCACAGTTTCTTACGGAAGTTTAAGTCAACAGATACGGTTACACCGTGAGCCTTAGCAGCCTTTAAAGCAGCCTCGGTTAGCTCGATTGCAGCGTCGCTTACAGCCGGGGTAATTCCGGTGAAGTGGAACCAATCTGCATCCTTGAAGATCTCGTCGAAATCGAACTCGTCCGGAGTAGCGGTAGAGATGGAGCTGTGTGCACGATCGTAAACAACGTTGGAAGCTCTCATTGCAGAACCGGTCTCAAGGAAGTAGATACCCAGTCTCTCACCGCTTCTTGCGATGTGCTTGGTTCCTACATTGTACTTTCTCAGAGCTGCTACTGCGCAGTCACCGATCGGGTTGGACGGAACAGCGGTAACGAAATCTACATCATGACCATAGTTAGCCAGAGATACTGCTACGTTAGCCTCACCGCCACCGTAGTTTACATCGAACTCGTCTGCCTGGATAAATTTCTCATTATTCGGGGTGGAAAGTCTCAGCATGATCTCACCCATGGTTACTACTTTTGCCATTTTTGTGTCTCCTTATTTTTTATTTTTTCTTCTATTACTCTTTTTGTTTTAAACCAATTGTTTTGTACTAATTGATTTGTACTAATTCGCTTTGTGATGATTTCCCATGAATGACCGCGTCCGATCCGATTTCTCAGAGCAGGCGCGGTATCCAAAGTAAATCCAAATCCTTTATCGAATAATCCGCAAATACGAATGCTGAATCTCAGATAAATAAATCTTACCGATTTATAAACGTGTTATAAATGTAAATTACTTACGTGCTGCTGCTACTGCTGCAACGAACTCCTGAGCCTTTGCAGTTACTGCTGCGAAGTCGCCGGTCTTAGCACCCTTGGTCAGGCTGCTTCCGGTACCTACTGCGTATGCACCTGCGTTGATCCACTTGTCTACGTTGTCTACATCAACACCGCCACTCGGCATGAACTCGCCCTGCGGAAGCGGTCCACGGAAGGAGCTGATTGCTGCCGGTCCTACAATGTTGCCCGGGAAGATCTTGATAACGTCGCATCCAGCCTCAAGAGCAGTAATTGCCTCGGTAGGAGTCATAACGCCCGGAAGCATCGGTACTCTGTAACGGTTGCACAGCTTGATGGTCTCAACGTTCAGGCCCGGGCTTACAACGTAGTTTGCACCAGCCAGGATAACCTGTCTTGCAGTCTCCGGATCAAGAACGGTACCTGCACCGATTACAACCTTGTCGTTGTCCTTGTACTTCTTAGCCATAGCTGCGATGAAGTCAACCGGGTTGCCCTCGTCCATGGTCATGGTGATCTCGATGAAGTTGATTCCGCCGGCGATGATTGCGTCAACAACCTTCTCGCCCTGCTCCAGGTTCTTTGCACGAACAACTGCTACCAGACAATCTTCTTTCAGTCTTGCTAATACCTGCTCTTTTTTCATGATAGTTCTCCTTTTCTTGGTTTCATTTATTCGTATATGCGAATTCGTTTCACATTTGCGATTTCTATACTTGAATTCTAATAGTTTCTTTCCCATTTGTCAACAGGAAATCTACTTATTTTTATCTTTTCCTATTCTGCCCGCATTCCGGGAATTTCTACCTGCGCACAAAACCGATAAAACCGAGTCTTTTCGAGACCTCCTGTGCCTTTTCAGAGACCATTTTTCCGAGGAGTTCATAGTTCTCCGTCGGCTTGTACAGGCTTGATACACTGATTGCTCCTGCGACACTTCCATCCGGTCCAAAGACAGGCGCACCGACACACTCCATATGTTCTTCCATCTCGCGCGCATCAAACGCATAGCCGTTCTGGCGCACGCGATCAAGCTCTGCAAGCAGGGACGCTCGGTCCATGATCGTCCGCTCGGTCTTCTGGCGGAATTTGATCCGGTTGATCACCTGACGCACCGTCTCCTCATCACTGAACGCGAGGATCGCCTTTCCCAGCGAGGTGCAGTACATCGGATTCTTCGTTCCGACAGTCGCCGTCGTGATGATCGGATTCTCCGGCTCTGCCTTACAGATATAGACGACATCATGATCAGAACGCACCCCGAAAAAGACCGTCTTGCCGACTTCCTTAGCAAATGCGCGCAGTTCTGGCTCAATCACACTGATAAAATCCAGGTTGTTGGTATAATTGATTCCAATCCGGTACGCAGTCAAACCAATCGTATACCGCTGTCTCTGACCGCGGTCCACATTGACCATTCCCATCTCCGCAAGAGTCGTCACAATGTCATAGGCACTCGTCTTCGGAAGTTCCAATTTTTCACAAATGTCATCCAGAGTGATGCCTTCCGGATTTTTTGATACCAGTTTGAGGATCTCGACAGTCCTCTGGGTCGTTCTATTCAGTTTCATATTCTGTCACGCCTTTCTGTGGCAGGGGCAGGAGCAATCAATCGGGATCGATTATCATTAGAATAAAACAGCAATGATAAAACAACAATCTTACAGCGTTACACCCTGCTTGAAGATCGCCATATCGTGGAAGCCGGCCTCCTCTGCCTTTACTTTCTTACCTGAAGCAACTGCCAGCACATAGTTAAACAGATCCTGTGCAAGCTCTTCCTTACTCTTATCTTCTACCATACGTCCAGCATTAAAGTCAATCCAATTTTCCTTGTGACCAGCCAGCTTGGAGTTGCTCGAAATCTTGACAGTCGGAACCGGAGATGCAAACGGAGTTCCGCGGCCAGTTGTGAATAGAACGATCTGTGCGCCGGATACTGCGAGTGCAGTGGAAGCAACAAGGTCATTGCCCGGTGCAGACAGCAGATTCAGACCTTTCTCCTTTACCTGCTCGCCGTATGCGAGTACACCCTTAACCGGAGCACTTCCGGACTTCTGGGTACATCCGAGGGACTTATCCTCCAGAGTGGAGATACCGCCCTTCTTGTTACCCGGAGACGGGTTCTCGTAGATCGTCTGGTTGTGGCTCTTGAAGTAATTCTTAAAGTCATTGATCAGATGAACCGTCTTGTCAAACAGCTCCGGAGTTGCACAGCGATCCATCAGAAGAGTTTCTGCACCGAACATCTCCGGCACCTCGGTCAGAATCGTCGTACCGCCCTTGGAAATCAGCAGATCGGAGAACGCACCAACCGTCGGATTTGCGGTGATTCCGGACAGACCGTCAGAACCGCCACACTTCATACCGATGATCAGCTCGCTTGCATCGATCTTCTCTCTGGAGAAGCCATTTACATAGACAGCCAGCTCCTCAAGCAGTTTCATAGCCTCTTCCTGCTCGTCCTCAACGTCCTGGCACTGAAGGAACTTCACGCGCTGATCGTCGTACTCGCCGATGTACTGCTCTTTTAACAGCGGAATGTTGCTGTTCTCACAGCCGAGACCGAGAACGAGAACACCACCTGCGTTCGGATGATGAATCATATCAGCCAGAACAGTACGGGTGTGCTCCTGGTCATCTCCCATCTGGGAACATCCATAAGGATGGGTAAACGCAATGACATCCTCGACATTGCCACCGATCAGTTTCTTCACCTGACGCTCAAGTGCCTGTGCGATGCTGTTGACACAGCCAACGGTCGGGATGATCCAGATCTCGTTTCTTACACCGACTTTTCCATCGGTACGGCGATATCCGTCAAAATATGCATGCTCGGACTCTTTCAGAGTAGAAGCAACCGGATGATACTGGTACTCAAGCAGATCACCCAGAGCGGTCTTTAAGTTGTGTACATGTACCCAGCCACCTGCCGGAACTGCTTCCTTCGTGTAACCGATGCGGAAACCGTACTTAATAACCTCACTGCCCTGCTCGATCGGCTTTAATGCAAACTTATGACCCTGCGGGATATCCTCCTGCGTCGTCACATTGTACTGACCGACCGTGAGCTGTTCGCCTTTCGCAATCGGACGAAGTGCAACTGCGACATTATCGTTCTCATTGATTCTGATAAAATCCTGCATAACTCTTCTCCTTATCTATCTCTTTTGGTGTTTCTTTTTTGTTTTTCGTGTTTCTGTTTTGGCGTTTCTTCGTTTCTTCTTTTTTACTTCTTTACCTCTTAATTTGCTTCTTACTTTTAATGCTTTTTAGTACCTTAAAGCACCTTAATGCTTTACCAGCTTTACCACTTTTTTGCTGCTTTACTGCTTTCATGTTTTCATTTCATGTTTTCAGCTTTATACTTTTGGTGTCATCTTGCACTCCTCAAATTAAGATCTTTTAAGGTCTCATTTCAAGAGATCCAGACACTCGCCTTGTTTTGTAAGTGCTTACAATTATTCTACCTAAACTCTCCCTATAAGTCAAGATGGAATCTTTAATTTTTTTCAAATAAATTCCATAAAACCTCTCATAACCACTTGCATTATTTCATTTTGACGGTTATAATGGTACTAGCTTGTAAGTACTTACAGAAAACTAGGGAGGAAAGACGGATGAACATTTATGACGTATCCAAAAAAGCCGGAGTGTCCATCGCTACTGTCTCTCGGGTTCTCAACGGCAATCCCAATGTCAGTGAAAAAACCCGGGCGCGGGTACACGCTGTCATGAACGAGCTGGGATATACACCAAACGTATTTGCAAGAGGACTGGGACTTGGCTCCATCAAAACCATAGGTATCATGTGTTCGGATTCCTCAGATCCATATCTCGCACATGCAATCTACTACCTTGAACGCGAACTGCGTGTGAATGGATACGACTCCATTCTCTGCTGTACAGGCAACTCTCTCGAGACTAAACAGCAGTATTTCAACCTGCTCCGTTCCAAGAAAGTGGACGCGATCATCCTTGCAGGTTCTAAATTCATTGAACCGAAAGTCAAGGACAATACCTATATCATTGATGGCGCACAGGAGATTCCGATCATGCTCGTCAATGGTTATCTCGAAGGAGACAACATTTACAGCACCGTCTGTGACGATCGCATGGCGGTTCACAAGGCAACCGGTCAGCTCATCGCCTCCGGATGTCGAAAGATTGTCTACCTTTATACGAGCAATTCCTTCAGTGGAACGAACAAGATGAAGGGGTACCGCGATGCACTCACCGGACACGGTCTTCCGGTTCGACCGGAATACATCCATCAATGTGAGAAGAATGTAATCTGTGCCCGCGATCTTCTTCTTGAGCTCGCCAAGGATGGTCTTGTCTTCGATGCCGTGATGACCTCGGACGACACTCTTGCAGTCGGCGCAATCAAGTATGCTCACATGCAAGATCTCAAGATTCCAGACGATTTGAGCATTGTCGGATACAACAATTCGACATATGCGATCTGTACCGATCCGGAGCTCACCTCGATCGACAGCAAGGTGGAGGCACTCTGCACTGCCACAATCAATACCCTTATGGGCGTTTTCAACGGTGTCAACGTACCCAGTCGGACTACGATTGCCGCCGATTTGATAAAAAGAGCAACAACAAAATTTTAAAAAGTTTTAGGATTTAAAAAGTTGTAAGTTGTATCTATCTACTACATTCATTTAAGGAGGATTTTTCCAATGAAACAGTTTATGGACAAGGATTTTCTTCTCTCAAGCGAGTCTGCACAGGCATTATTCCACAACTACGCAGAGAATATGCCGATTCTCGACTACCACTGCCACATCAACCCGAGAGAGATCGCTGAGGACCGCAAGTTCGAGAACATCACTCAGGTTTGGCTTGGCGGTGACCACTACAAGTGGCGTCAGATGCGTTCCAACGGCGTAGATGAGAAGTACATCACCGGTGATGCTTCTGATCGTGAGAAGTTCCAGAAATGGGCTGAGACCATGGAGAAGCTGATCGGCAACCCGCTGTATCACTGGAGCCATCTGGAATTACAGCGTTACTTCGGTTACACCGGACATCTGTGCGGAGATACCGCTGAGGAAGTTTGGAACCTGTGTAACGAGCAGTTAAAGAACAAGTGGACTGTTCGTAGCCTGATCAAGGCTTCCAACGTAACCCTGATCTGCACCACCGATGATCCGATCGACTCTCTTGAGTGGCACAAAGTCATCAAAGAGGATCCGACCTTCGACGTACAGGTTCTGCCGGCATGGAGACCGGACAAGGCTACCAACATCGAGAAGCCGGAGTACGCTTCCTACATGCAGAAGCTGTCTGATGTGAGCGGTGTTGAGGTTAAGGATTTCGCTTCCTTAAAGAGTGCAATCGACAATCGTATGCAGTTCTTCACTTCCATGGGATGCAGCGTATCTGACCACGGTCTGGACTTCATCGTTTACGTTCCGGCAACCGATGCTGAGATCGATGCAATCATCGCAAAGAAGCTGTCCGGCCAGGAAGTTACCCAGGAGGAGATGCTCAAGTACAAGACTGCATTCATGATGTTCCTTGCAAAGCAGTATCACAAGTATGACTGGGCTATGCAGATCCACTACGGTTGCAAGCGCGACAACAACGCTTACATGTACAAACAGCTCGGACCGGATACCGGATACGACTGCATCAACAACTACGCTCCGGCAGCTCAGACCGCTGACTTCCTGAACGCACTGAGCGCAACCAACGAGATCCCAAGAACCATCCTGTACTCCCTGAACCCGAACGATGACGCTGTAATCGGCACGATCATCGGATGCTTCCAGGATACCTCCGCAGCAGGCAAGCTCCAGCACGGTTCTGCTTGGTGGTTCAACGATCACAAGGTAGGCATGACCAACCAGATGACCAGCCTTGCAAACTTAGGATGCCTTGGCAACTTCATCGGTATGCTGACCGACTCCAGAAGCTTCCTGTCCTACACCCGTCACGAGTATTTCCGCCGTGTAATGTGCGAACTGCTCGGAAGCTGGGTAGACAACGGTGAGTATCCGGATGACCAGAAGGCTCTTGAGAAGATCGTAAAGGGCATCTGCTACAACAACGCAGTGAAGTACTTTGGTTTTGATTTAAAGACTGTTGAGTAAGTTTTATTGAGTAAGTTTAGAAGTTAAATACTCTTAATACGGTCAATACTGTCGAAAAAAATTAAGACGTTTCAAAAGAGAAGAACCCGTTCACCTGGATGGTGGGCGGGTTCTTTTTGGTTGTTTCTGTCTTTATTCTATTTTTTATTTTCTTTTCCCTAAGATGTTAGCTGTTTTAATTTTACCATTTTTCATTACAGTTTTATCCAATATCGAAGGACAGAAACTCCATCATCCAGTACTTCATTTTCCAGCACGCCGCCATTTTTCTCAATCGTTCTTGCCGAGGCAAGGTTGGTTTTTTTACAGCACATCAGCACCTCAGAAATTCCAAGTTTCCGACATTCCTCAAGAGCCAGTGCAATCATCTCTGTGCCAAGACCTTTTCCGCGCTCACTCGGACGAATTCCATCGCCAATATGTCCACCGCTGAAACGCAATTTATCGTTTAAATAATGCCGAATATTAACTGCACCGACAAAAATATTTCTCTCCGTGTCAAGACAGAAGAACGTAGAATCCGGCACAAATCCCTCAGGTACCGCATTTTCCCCAAGACTTTCCATATATTGATCCGTATTGTGATAATCACATCTGCAAATCGCCCACGGAACAATTTTTTCGTTTGTCGCCGTCCATTCATCCATCATATCGATTAACTGAGTTGTAAATTCTGCGCTGTATTTAACAAGTTTAAGCATCTCTGTATTTATATGTCCTCCACGAATTCTAAACCATTCTCATCGTTCATCTGCTTTGTTGTTCCTAGAAATCTTATCCTTCTTCATTCAGGCGTTCTCACCTCAATCAAATTTCCATCCAGATCATAAAAGCGAACCATCTTCTGCCCCCAGCTGTGCGCCGTGAGCCGGTTGACATACTGCACCTCCGGATACAATCGTTCCAGTTTTTCAACAAACGCCTCCAAATCATTCTCTTCAAAATACAATTCACAGGCATTGTTTCTCGGGATGACCTCTTTTCCCAAAAACTCCCGCCAGATCTTCTCATCCTGAAGCACAAGTCCATCCATCAAGATCATATTTCCATCATTGTCAACGATTCGATCAAGCCCGAACAGATCGTGATAAAACTGTCTCGATCTTTCGATGTCTTTCACGACAATCAAAATATTTTTTAATTTCATTTTATTTATCCTATCTAGCGCTCCTGTATCTCTTTGCCACTCATGTGTTCAATCTCAATTTCAAAAACCTGTACTGCTTTTTCAAGTCGGGCAATTTCCTCATCAACCAGCTGTTCCGTCGGATAGTATTTCATTGCCAACTGTTTTAACAATGTCATCGCCTTCTCACCTGTTTCAAGCAGATGGCATCTGCCAAACACAACCGTACTCTGCACAAACGGCGCCCAGGCTTCTTCTTTTTTGATCTTCTCATTTCCGTAAACGGTGAAACACACCTTATCATTCGCCCTCAGAGCATCGGCTTTATGTCCTTCACGCGCCCCGTGAAAATAAATTTTCTGATTCTCTCTATCATAATAATAATTGACCGGAATCGCATACGGATACCCATGATCCCCGTTTACTGCAAGCACACCCCTCCGGCTTTTTTCTAAAAGGGACTCCGCAAGACTTCTGTCCATCTCTTTTTTCTTTCTGCGCATTTCTCGAAACATTCTTTTTTCCTCCAATCCATTCAAATTTTAAATTCAAGTCAACGCTTGCTGAGACTTGGCGCGTAATTCTGGTCAGCTCTGCTGACATCTTCCCATCAAAATTACTGCTCTTCTCCGCTACTCTGCATAAACCGTTTTGCCAAACTGATATGCCTCGCTCAAATGATTCGTCTTATCGATCTGCGGTCTTCCATTCGTGTCACCACATCCACCCGCGAGCAACATTCCCTTGTCATGAAAACCAATATAATTGATTACTGCAAACTTGTAATAAGATACCGCCTGCTCATACGTCCAGAACAGATCATCGGCGGAAGTCATCAGCAAAACGGCATCCTTAACCGGATATTTTTCATATCGACCGAGTGGCGGATTTGGATCTTCTTCTGCGATACAATAAAATCTCTCGATAAATGCTTTCAGCTTAGAAGATATTGTCCAGAATAATAAGGGCGATGCAAATGCAATCATGTCGGCTTCCTTTATTCTCGGAACGAGATCGTTAAATCCGTCATTCTGTATACATGGCTTTCCATAACGGCAGGCATTACAGCCGATACAGCCTTTCACCTCAATCTTATTAAGCGATATAAGCTCCACCTCATGTCCGGCATCCATCGCTCCTTGGATAAATGCATCTACCAATTGTCTTGTATTCCCTTTTGGATGCCCCCCGCCCAAAATGACCAATATTTTCTTCATGGCTTACTCCTGTTTTTATAATCAGAAACCAAATTTCTTCCATTCCAAAGTGCTTTTAGTGCCTTTAGTGCTTTTCTTGTTATATCTTCCATTGTACCATAAAAAACAGGGCTAACGTACAAATTTTCAAGTTTATACATTAGCCCTATCTGATCTATTATTCCAATTTTTACTTTTCTTTTATATACGGTTCAATCCGGCACTGGTGCTTCTTGCTCTTCTTGTCGTAATTGATCCCAACTAATAAAATATCTCCTGTATATGCCTCAATCGATGCTGGATATTTCTTATCTCGAATCTGCTCCAATGCCGTCTGTGCATTTTGATTCCATTTTAGCTCTACGACAAGAGCCGGGTAATCCTGTATATATTCCGGTTTTGGAAGAAAGACAAAATCGGCAAATCCTCTTCCGGTCGGAAGCTCCCTCACCGGTTTAAAATAGTACTGCATCGCACTCAAATATGCAATTGTCAGCACACTGCTCAGAGAATTCTCATTGTTATATTGAATTGCAGATGCATACTCCATATGGATCTTCTCGATCCCCTCTGCAACAGCTTCCTCATCCATCTCAAGCGTTGCTTCCAGAAGCTCTGCCGATTCTCTCTGAAACATAAAAAATTCATTCCAGCGAGTGCTCTCCACAGCAACTGTAAGTTCCTGACGGATCTCTTCATTTGGAACAAACGCTGTCTGTGTCTGCTCATTATAACCAAGATACCCCAGATGAATCAGATATGTGATGACATCATCCTTATTTTTAAAATTCACCGTATCATTCTGAAAGAATTTTACCTGAACTTTCACCGATGTCCCCGCAAGCATTTCAAGAACCGCTGTCTTCAGTCCATCAAAATCTTGATTAATCAGTGGAACGACCACCTCATAGCTTCCAGTTTCCGACCAATAGCTTTTGAATCGTCCCCCCTTTGTCATCAGCTTTACAACCGCAACCGGATTATAAATCTGATAATCTCCCAGCAGATATCCATCATACCAACGCTTCACCTGAGAAAAATCTCTTCCGTATCTCTCACAGAGTTCCAATACTTCCGCTTCCGTAAAACCGACATACGGCGCTAACACACTCGCATCCAACATCGTAAACTCATCAAAATTGTTGAGAGCCGACTGTGTTTTCACTTTCTTGATCGGAAGAATTCCTGTCAAATATGCAAGTTGAATATAGTTGGTCGGCAGAGAACCCTTAAACATTCCCCGCAGAAAATTGATATACTCCTCCTGCACTTTCTGATTCATCGCCTCATCACGAATCAGAACATCCCATTCATCGATGATAACAACAAATTTTCTTCCTGTCGCCATATAAATCTTGGATAATGCCTCCGGCAGAGTACTAATTTCTTCTGGAAGTTCAAGCGAATAAATCTCTCTTAATTCTGCGATGGTTCTCTCCGAAATATACGAGAGCACACGCTCCGCTCCCCCGGCGGACTCCATGCACCACTGAATATCCAAATGAATCACATCATATGCATTTAGATATTTTTTGAACTCCGAATTTTTGCTGATCTCTAATCCCGAAAACATCCTCTGCGAGTCACAGGATCTGCAATAGTATGCCGTCAGCATATCCGCCGTGATCGTCTTTCCAAATCGTCTCGGACGGCTGTTGCAAATAAATTTTGCAGTTGTGTCCATCACCTTATTCGTATATTCCAGCAATCCGGTCTTATCCACATAGATCTCTGAATTGAGTGCAACCTGAAACGCACCATTTCCGGGATTTACAAACTGCCCCACCTTCACCGCCCCTTTCCATGCTAAACAAGATAAACGTTAAGATACCTTGATTTTAACATTAAGAATGGGGGATGGCAAGGTGGGGCAAAAAATCTACAAAAATATAGTTTTCTCTATCTTTTTTGATTTTTCTACTTCTCAGCTTCCAACTCCACAATTAAATTGCGGTTTGCTATCTCATTCTGATTTAGAATACTATCTCCCTTCGCATCAATCTCAGCACCTTCATATAAAGGAGTATACCAAGATTTACTGGAAAAATATGCATTCAAATCATCCGCCGAAAACTTGCGTCCATGTCTTGCATAGATCTCATTTCGCGCAAGACGAAGCTGTTCTTTTGATAAGTTTTGTAGTTCTTCTCTTGAATAAACTCGAGTATCACACTCTGGAAGTATGTATTCGCTTGCATCAATCTCTTCTTCTACTTCTATTGATTCATACTCTGTTGATTCTGGCTCTGTGGGCTGTTCTGTTTCAGTTTGTACTGTTTGTACCACTTCAGTCTCTGTCATCGGTTCGGATGATTCTTCGTTTGCTTCCTCAGTTGATGTTTCATTTGGTTTTTCTCTTGTTAATTCATATATAATGCTATTTTTTGTTTCACTATAAGGAAAAATCCTATCCTCACTCGGAAGAAATACATCTGAAAATATTACATATATAAATCCTATCCAGCCCACTATATAAACACCAAACATTGTCACTATATTTATTTTGGATAGTCCACCTTTTTTATCTTTTATTTTATTATTCTCATTACCAACTGTTGCACCACAATACGGACAAAACTTAGCTTTTTCATCAATCTGCTTCCCGCACTTTCCGCAAAACATCATGTTTCCCCCCTGTCTACTTAATTCACTTTTGCTCCGCAGGCTGTACAAAAAACATCACCCTCTGAAAGCGATGCACCGCATGATGGACAGAATTTTCCATCTATACTAGACACTACAATGGGATCTAACTTTGAACCACATTTATTACAAAAAGCACTATCTAAAGTAATAATCTGATGACAATGTTCACACACACGAAGTCCCTGTGCTGCCAACTTATTTCTCTCTAGAATCTGTTTTTGTTCTTCCAAATTTTGAATCTGTTTTACATATCCGACACCACTTTACAATTTTTTCATAAAAAAATATCGTACAGGACTTTCTGATGTATAATGAGTTTGACAAAAACATTA
>JAJEPU010000057.1 GCA_020686985.1 Brotaphodocola catenula | reverse complement strand
ACTCGGCGCAGGGGAAGATGGTTGCCGAAGCAACCGCGCCTCGGCGCGAGAATGTGCCAGGGCACATTCTTTTTTATATAGGATATATGCGATATAAGATAAGAGTATAATAGGAGGGTGATTATGAAGTTACTGTTTGCTTCTGATTCTTTTAAGGGGACCCTGTCCTCAGAGCAGATCATTCGTCTCTTGACCGAGACGGCAGAGAAAATTTTCCCGGGATGTGAGACAAGCGGAGTTCCGATCGCAGACGGCGGTGAGGGAACGGTTGATGCAGTCATTGCAGTGACAAAAGGCTCTCTGCGCAAGGTGAAGGTTCACGGACCTCTGATGGAGGAGACGGAGGCTTCTTACGGTGTATTCCACGGCGACAGCGCAATCATTGAGATGGCAAGCGCATCTGGTCTTCCGATGGTTCCGACCGAGAAGCGCAATCCGTTAAACACGACAACCTACGGAACCGGTGAGCTGATCAAGGATGCCTTGGATCAGGGATACCGCAAGCTCTCGATTGCAATCGGCGGAAGTGCAACGAACGACGGTGGAATGGGCGCAATGCGTGCGCTTGGAGTTCGTTTCCTCGATGTGGAGGGCGCAGAGCTTTCTGGCTGTGGCGCAGACCTTGAGAAAGTTGCAAAAATCGATATGAGCGGTCTTCATCCGGCTATCGCTGAGGCAGAGATCACCGTTATGTGTGATGTCAACAATCCGCTGACCGGACCGGACGGTGCGACTTACACCTTCGGCAAGCAGAAGGGCGGTACCCCGGAGATTCTTGACCAGCTTGAGGCAGGCATGAAGCACTATGCTCAGATGATGCGCGAGAATGGCATGGATGTCGAGCAGATGGCAGGTGCAGGAGCAGCAGGTGGACTTGGAGCAGCTCTCTGTGGATACCTTCATGCATCCTTAAAGTCCGGCATTGAGACCGTGCTTGACCTGATTAACTTTGACGGTCTGCTTGAGGGAACCGATCTGGTTGTGACCGGAGAAGGAAGAATCGACTGGCAGTCCGCATTCGGAAAAGTTCCGAGCGGAATCGGTCTGCGTTGCAAGAATCATGGCGTTCCGGCTGTTGCGATTGTCGGCGGTATGGGAGATGGCGCTGAGAAGATTTATGAGTTTGGTGTGGACAGTATCATGTCTACGATCAACGGCGCAATGGACATTGAGGAAGCCCTTGACCGTGCGGAGGAGCTGTATCGCGGTGCGGCAGAGCGCACGTTCCGCCTGATTCGTGCAGGAATGGAGATTGGAAAGAAGGCATAATCCATGGATATTACCGGGCTGTGGACGTTGCAGTGCATGATGTTTCTCATGGTTGCTGCGGGTGCCATTCTCAAAAAAATTGGAATTTTGAAGGCAGAGGGAAAGGGAATGCTCACGGATCTCGTGCTGTATTTCTTCCTGCCCTGCAACATCATTCATTCCTTTCAGATGCAGTTTGACGTGTCGATTCTGCAAAAATTTGTGGTTGTTCTGGCGATCTCTTTGGTTGTGCAGGCAGTCTGCTATGGAATGAGCAAGGTGTTTTATCGAAACCGTCCGGATGGAGTGCGCCGGGTCATGCGCTACTGCACCCTGGTTTCAAACTCTGGATTTTTAGGACTCCCGATTGCGGAGGGAGTCTTCGGAGCCGAGGGCATGATGTATGCCTCTGTCTTCATCATTCCGATGCGTGTTATGATGTGGTCTGCCGGAATTGCGTGCTTTACGGAGAGTCCGGATTTTAAGACGGTTATGAAAAAGATTGCAGTTCATCCGTGTATCATTGCGGTATACATTGGACTTGGACTGCTTCTGTTTCAGCAGCCGCTCGGAGCAGTGTATACCTGGATGGTGACTTCCCTCGGTCCGGTCGGACTGATTGTGAAGATCCTGCTTCAGGCATTGCAAAAAGGAATCAATTCAGCTGGAGCCTGCACAACGCCGAGCACAATGATCCTGATCGGTATGATGCTTGCGGAAGTGAAGCCGAGAGATATGCTGAACAGAGATGCAATGGTAATCACCGTGGTGCGTCTGGTGCTTGTTCCGTTCCTTGTTCTCGTGGGATGTCGTGTTTTTGGCATCAGCGGAATTGTTGCAGGCGTCTGCATCCTGATTTCCGGAATGCCGGCTGGAAGCACAGCTCCGATTCTGGCATCGAAGTACAACTGCGATTATGTATTCGGAACAAAGTGCGTGGTTGTCTCCACGCTGCTCTCAATGCTCTCGATTCCGCTCTGGTGCATGGCGATGTAGGTAGATGGTAAATCTTGAGTATCGATATCGATGATTGAAAATTTTGGTTTTGTGAAGGCGTTCAAAGCTAATCCATCATGGATCTTGGGTCGATCTGTGAGAGTTGAAGTTGAAATGTAATTTTAAGTAATTTTTATATAAATGAAATAAATCCCGGAATGGACAAAACATAGACGGGTGTGCGAAATCAGCCTTGTGATCAGGTTCGGGCTTCGGTTTATCCGAAAATCCGGGGCTGTCGCGGGGCTGAATTTGCGCTAAGTCGCTGTAAGCGTTGATTTGAACAAGTGACGGTAAAAAAAATAGAATTAAAGAATGAGGTGTAAGAAATGAAAAATATGGTAACACTGCCGGATGGTGCAAAGGTATCGGCAATCGGACAGGGAACCTGGTTTCTCGGAGAGCATCCGACTCGCTTAAAGCAGGAGGAGGAAGCACTTCGCGCTGGTGTTGGAGCCGGAATGACGCTGATTGACACCGCAGAGATGTACGGAAATGGAAAGGCGGAGGAGCTGATTGGAAAGACGCTTCCGGAACTCAAGCGGGAAGAACTTTTTCTCGTTTCTAAAGTGTATCCGCACAATGCAGGACGACGCAACATTTTTAAGAGCTGTATGGCGAGCATGAAGCGAATGGGGGTTGATTATCTTGATCTCTACCTGCTTCACTGGCGTGGTGCGATTCCGCTTGAGGAGACGGTTGCATGCATGGAACAGCTCAAGAAGGAAGGAAAGATCCGCAGATGGGGTGTTTCCAACTTTGATACGGCTGATATGGAGGAGCTTTGGAGCGTTCCGGGCGGAAAGAACTGTGCGGTCAACCAGGTGCTCTACCATGTGGCATCCCGTGGAATCGAGTATGATCTTCTGCCGTGGATGAGAGAGCATCATGTTCCGGTTATGGCATACTGTCCGCTTGCTCAGGGCGGAGATCTGCGCCGTGGTCTCTATGACAGTGCCGTTTTAAATAAGATTGCACAGGCACATGAAGCAACGGTTTCCCAGGTGCTTCTCGCTTTTGTCATTCGCGGAGGAGATGTGATCGCAATTCCGAGAAGTGGTCATGCAGAGCACACGCTTGAGAATGCAGGTGCAGATCAGATTGTGCTCAGTGCAGAGGAGCTGGCAATGATTGATAAGGAGTTCCCGGCACCGACGAGAAAAGTTTATCTGGATATTGTATAAGGGTAATAAATTCTCTCAAAAATGCGGGTCGATACGGTTTTTTCGAGAATAGATTGCCCCTTTTGGCTAAGATCGAGTTGATGCCTGTGAGGACTTGGTGGGAGGTTGTTGTCGGTTCTGCTGATCACATCCTTCAATCCTTCGTTTTGTTATAGTCTGTCGTAATCTTAGTTTTATTAACACACCTCAAAGAATTATTAAATTTACTTTATTATGAGGATTTTTTATAATAATGACAGAAAGAAACTTGCTCAGAACAGAGTACATAGGAGATCTGTATACATGGATCACGAATGATGAAAAAGCATCGTTGATCGAAGATATATGGAGGAGTGCGGGAGAAGGAGGACAAGATGAAAGTAACAGTTGGAGGCACGGTTTCAAAACTTTTGAAAGACACAAAGATTCCGAAGATGTTTTATGCAAAGCAGACATTTCCGCGTGAGGTCATCACGGCTGAGGAGATTCCGGCAGTTGTGAACCGTGAACTCGGACAGGAGCAGTTTGCATCCCTGATTCAGCCGGGAATGGAGATCGCAATCACAGCGGGAAGCCGTGGAATCCGAAACGTGGATATTATCACGAAATCAATCGTGGATTTTGTGAAATCGAGAGGGGCAAAGCCATTTATTGTTCCGGCGATGGGAAGCCATGGTGGAGCGACTGCGGAGGGACAGCTTGAGATTCTCGCAAGCTACAACATCACACCGGAGACGATGGGATGTCCGATCAAGTCTTCGATGGAGGTCGTGGAGCTTGGCGTGTCGGAGCGTGGAAGAACGGTTTATCTGGACAAGAATGCCTACGAGGCAGACGGAATCATCGTGTCCTGTCGTCTGAAACCGCACAATGCATTCCGCGGTCGCTACGAGAGCGGTCCGTGTAAGATGATGACGGTCGGTCTTGGAAAGCAGGCGGGAGCTTCCCTCGTGCACAGTGATGGCATGGATGTGATTGCCCAGAACATTCCGACGATGGCAAAGGTTGTTCTCGAGAAAGCGAAGATTCTTCTCGCCATCCCGTGTATCGAGAATGCCTACGATGAGACCTGTAAAATCGAGGCGATTCTTGCAAAGGATATCATGACAAGAGAGCCGGAACTTTTGAAATATGCATTCACGAATATGCCGAAACTTATTGTCGCGGAGACCGATGTCCTCGTTGTCGATGAGGTCGGAAAGAATTACAGTGGAACCGGTGTTGACCCGAATATCACCGGAACATTCTCAACCCCGTATGCAACCGGCGGAATCAAGGTGCAGAGAACGTGTTTTCTGAATTTGAGTGAGGCTTCGCACGGAAATGCGCTCGGCTGTGGTCTTGCCTCCGCAATCACGAAGAAGATCTTTGATGAGATGGATATTGAAAAAATGTATCCGAACTGTATCACGAGCACGGTTCTCGCGTCCGCGCGGATTCCATGTGTCGTTGCAAACGACAAAGAGGCAATCCAGATCTGTATTAAGACCTGCAACAAGATCGACAAGGATCATGTGAGAATGGTGCGAATCGCAAATAGCCTGCATATCGGAGAGATCATGCTGTCCGAGTCCTACTATGAGGATGTCAAGGCAGGCAGATATCCGGGTGTGGAAGCTCTTGACGAGCCACAGGAGCTTGTGTTTGATGAAGAGGGCAACCTGACTGACAAGATTCCGGAATAAATGCTTCTTTTATTTGATAAAAGTCTGGGGACGGATTCAGAAACTCTGAGTCCGCATCTCCAGGCTTTTTTCTTTGAAATAACGCATTGCAAGGCTGATAAAATTCTGGGCGGCATTTGTCAGGTAATACCCCTTCTTGTGCAGGGTACAGAGCTCCCAGCGCGGGCGCTGTGGCAGATAAAAATAGGCAATGTCTGAGAGATCGCCCACATAGCTCTGAGCGAGAAGCGTACATGCCATATTGTTTTTTACCATATTTCTCATCGTCACATTGCTTGCTGTCTCAAACAGAATCTTCGGCTGAAATCCGGCTTCCTCAAACAGCGGATCAATCAGTGTCCTCATCGTCGAACTCTTGAACATCAGCACAAAATACTCATCCTGAAATGCTTTCAAATCGATCGTGGTGAACGATTCTCCGGGCGCAGAGGCGTTCTTGGCGAGCGGATGGGAGCGGGGAACGGCGAGAAAAATGTCCTCGTAGAGAATGTGGTCGTAATCGTCGTTGTTTTTGTCCTTTGGAGTCACGGTTACGAAGCCAATGTCGAGATCGCCCTTATTGACCATGTTCTGTTGCTTGTGGACACCAATCTCGGTAGGTTTAATTTTGATGTTCGGAAACTGTTTGTGAAATTCCGGATAAATACTCATCAGCATATTGATTCCACGTTCCGGAGTCAGCCCGATCGAGAGCGTGCCGGCCTTATTTTCAGCGAGATCATTAATGATGTTGTAGGCTACTTTCTTGAGAAAACAGATTCTCTGACCATACTCCACATGAATTACCACGTCTGAAGTCTTCGTTTCCTACGCCATCAGGCGTGGTAATTCATCAGATCCCGCGTACAGATGGTACCTATGACCGCAAAGAATTCAAGAAAGAGTACATCAAGACGATGGATCAGCTCGACCAGATTATGAACGTAAAAGAGCTTCCGGGTCTTTGGAACTCCCTCTCTCCGATCGTTGTTCCGCTTATCCTGATCTTCTGCAAGACTGGTTTAAGCCTGACCTCCATCGAGAGTGGACTGCTTTACAATGTGGTAAATCTGTTTGGTGCTCCGATCGTGGCTCTTGCAATCGGTACGACGCTTGCTGTTTATGGTCTTGGCGCAAAACTGGATCAGAAGCAGATCATCAGCATCATGAACGACAGCATCAAGGATACCGGTATCATCATGCTGATCACCGGTGCCGGTGGTTCTCTGGGAAATGTTGTAAAAGTCAGCGGTGTCGGTGATGTCCTCGGTTCCATGGTAGTCAGCTGGCCGATCCCGGCAATCCTGATTCCAGTTATCATCGCAGCACTGATGAGAATCGCTCTCGGATCTGCAACTGTTGCAATCACGACCGCAGCTTCCCTGACAGCTCCGCTTCTTCCGATGCTCAACGTATCTCCGGTTCTGCTTGCGCAGGCATGCTGTATCGGCGCAATCTCCTTTGGATATTTCAATGATAGTGGATTCTGGGTATTCAATGGAATGTTTGGACTGACAGATATGAAAGATCAGTTGAAATGTAAGACTGCCGTCTCGATGGTCATGGCAGGAGTCGGAGTCATCGAGCTATTGATTATCAATATGTTTATTTAAAAACCTGCGTTATTTGAATGTTATATGTACGCTCTGCGAGTGTTGAGTTGAACGAAACGTAAAAGTATATAGGAAATTGTACATCGAAGATGCATCAGCCCCGCCTGTTCCCTGGCGGGGCGTATTTTGTTGTATTTTGATATTTTTAATCCAACTTCTCCACCCAATACTCCTGACACAGCTCTAAAAATCTCTTCTCCGCATAATTTAAATAAGCATTCTTGCGACAACAGATCGTGACTTCCCAGTGCGGGTGCTGGGTCAGGCGGAAGTAGACGACATTTTCAAGCGGGACGGCGAAGGTTGCAGGAAGAAGTGCGCATCCGACCCCGGCATTTACCATCCGATACTTGCTGACATTACTGCTGGTCGAAAACAACACTTTCGGTACAAATCCGGATTCCGCAAACAGTCGCTCCACAAGCGGGTACATCGTGGAAGTCTGGGCAATCAGAATAAAGGGATCTTCCTGAAACTGTGTCAGAGAAATCTCCGGAGCCGTCTTTCGGTCTGGACTTCCGAGCTTTGCAAAGCGATGGGAGCTGGGAACAGCGAGAAAGATTTCCTCGTCTGCCATATGTAGGTAAGTGTTGTCATCTTTCTGGTCCGGCATGAGTGTGATAAGACCAAGATCGATGTTTCCTTTTGAGACCTGTTTCTGCATCGTGCGAACGTTCTGTTCGATCGGCTCGAGGATGACATTCGGGAGTTCGCGGTGAAAAGCAGGATAAATCGCGGTGAACATATCGACCCCGCGTTCCGGGATCAGACCGATTGTGAACTGCCGATGCGACTGTTCCGCGAGGTCGTGAATCCGGCTGTATGCATCCTTTCGGATATTCAGAATCTCTTTTGCGGAATCGACATAGATCTGCCCCGCCGGTGTGAGCTGCCAGTCGGAGCGGGTGCGGATGAAAAGAGGAGTGCCGAGCTCTTTTTCCAGTTTTTGAAGCTGCTGGTTGAGCGCTGACTGGGTGATGAAGAGCTTTTCGCCTGCGCGTGTGATGCTGTGTTCCTCGCTGATTGCAATGATGTATTCAATTTGCTTTAAATCCATAGTATGATACCTGCTTTCATGATAATGATTTGATCGTGATTATCTGCCGATCGCAAACGAATTTTTCACTTATAAACATTAGAAAAACTAACATATAAGTAAGAAACATCAATTTGACTAACATATACTCCATATATATAATAAAACACAGAAGAATTCAAGAGAAAAATTATCAAAAAAATGGCGAAAAAGTTATTGTATATGGGTAGGCATTTTCTGAACTGACAATACCGTATGATACAGTGGCGGTGGTAGTAGAATTTGCCGATCTGGAATGCGAAGCATCGGTAAAATCCGTTGCTGTTTGCGCAACGTGTGAACAGTAACGCGAAAAAAAGAAGTACAGGAGGAGTGAGAGAGAATGGAACGATTTGATGTCATCGTGATCGGCGCGGGGGTTGTCGGTTCTGCGGTCGCAAGAGAGCTTGCGAGATACCGTTTAAACAGCTGTGTGCTTGAGAAAGAACTCGATGTGGCATGCGGAAACAGCAGTAGAAACACTGGTATGCTTCACGCCGGATTTACCTACAAGCCAGGTTCCTTAAAAGCAGAGTGTGCCGTTGAGGGAAACAAGGAGTTCGATCAGGTCGCAAAGGAGCTTGGTGTTCCATTTAAGCGTACCGGAAAGCTCGTTGTCGGGTTTACCGAGCACGACCGCGAGAATATCTTAAAGTACAAGGTGATCGGGGAGAAGAATGGTGTCGAGGGCATGAGGATGATCGACAAGGAAGAGATCGAGAAGATCGATCCGAATGCCGGTGGAGAGTTCGCAATGTATGTGCCATCCTCCGGAATTCTCGATCCGATGGCGTACACGATTGCACTTGCCGAGAATGCGTGCATGAACGGTGTGAAGTTCCATTTTGGAGAAAAAGTCGTAAAGATTGACCGTCCAGACTCGGAAGATGGCGATTACCGGATTCACACCGAGGAGAACGAGTATGCGACGAGATGGGTGATCAACTGTGCGGGTATGTATGCGCCGGAGATTTCCGAGATGCTCGGCTATCCGAATTATCCGACGAAGGGCTTCAAGGGCGAGTACTATGTGCTTGACAAGAAAGCTGGAAAGTATCTCTCGATTCCGGTTTATCCGGCTCCGAACGACAAGGGCGGATTTTCCACCCACGCGACCCCTACGGTTGATGGAAATGTGCTCGTTGGTCCGGATTCCTATGTAACCGAGGATCGCGAGGATTACAAGGTCACAAAATCACATCTCGACGGTCTGTTTGCAGATGGAAGCCGGATGTTCAAGCAGATGAAGCGAGAGTATTTTATTCGCAACTTTGCAGGAATCCGCTGGAAGCGGTATAATCCGGAGACCGGCGAGATCCTCGATTTTCTGCTCGAGTCGGATGACGCGCATCCGCACACAGTCAACCTCGTCGGCATCGAGTCGCCGGGAATCACCTGTGCGCTTCCGCTTGCACGGCGCGCAGTCGCACGACTTGTCGCAAAAGAAAATCCGCAGAAAAATGAGACGTTTAACCCGGTTCGTCCGGCACCGAAGCGTTTCTACGATATGACGCGCGAGGAGCAGAGAGAGGCAGTCGAGAAAAATCCTCTTTATGGCGAGATCGTTTGCCGGTGTGAGACTGTGACAAAGGCAGAGATCCTTTCCGCGATTCACAATCCTCTCGGCGTTCATACTGTGACTGGAATCAAGAACCGGACGCGCGCGACGATGGGACGCTGTCAGGGCGGTTACTGTGAGACGAGAATCACCGATATGATCGAGGAAGAACTTGGAGTGAAACCGGAAGATGTGCGATATTCAAAGAAAGATTCCTACATGTTTACAGGGAGAGTGAGGGACGCGAAATGAGAAATGTGGATGTAGTGATCATCGGCGGTGGTCCTGCCGGACTTGCAAGTGCCATTGAACTTTACAAAAAAGGAGTAACCGACATTTTGATTTTGGAGCGAGAGAAAAAGCCGGGCGGAATTTTGAGACAGTGTATCCATGACGGCTTTGGACTGACCCGTTTCGGGGAGACGCTCAGCGGACCGGAATATGCCTCACGGTTTGTGCATCAGGCAGAAGAACTCGGAATTTCGTGCATGACCGACACGACTGTGCTCGAGGTGACAAAGGACAAGAAAGTCTATGCATCTTCCGCAAAAGAGGGTTTTGTCGAGATTCAGGCGAAAGCCGTTGTGCTCGCAATGGGATGCAGGGAGAGAACGAGAGGAGCGATCAGCATTCCGGGAACCCGCCCCGCAGGCATTTACACCGCAGGTGTCGCCCAGGCGTACATCAATCTCAGGAATGAGATGGTCGGAAAAGAGGTTGTGATCCTCGGTTCCGGAGACATCGGAATGATTATGGCGCGCAGAATGACGCTCGAGGGCGCACATGTCATCGGAGTTTTTGAGCTTCAGCCGTATGCGAGCGGACTTCCGAGAAATATTGAACAGTGCTTAAATGACTACCACATTCCGCTGTATTTGAGCCATTCAGTGACTGATATCCGCGGAAAAGACCGACTCGAGTCGGTTGTGATCTCCGAGATGGACGAGCATTTACAGCCGATTCCGGGAACCGAAAAAGAATATCCGTGTGACACGCTGATTCTTTCCGTTGGACTGATTCCGGAGAATGAGCTGACCTGGGGAGCGGGAGCCAAAGAAGATCCGGGAACAAAGGGCGCATCGGTGGATGAGAGCTACCAGACGACGGTGCCGGGAATATTTTCCGCAGGAAATGTGCTTCACGTTCACGATCTCGTCGATTTTGTGTCGATGGAGGCAGAGGCGCTTGCAGACTGCGCAGTGCGTTATGTCAGAGAGGGAAATCTTCCAGAGTGTAAGCTCGCCGTGAAAGGCGATGAGCTTGTCAGTCAGCTCGTACCGGCGAGAATCAGTGGAACGAGTGATGTGACGGTTTCCTTCCGGGTGAAAAAACCGCTGAAAGGCTGTACCGTGGAGATCTGTCAGGGCGACAAGGTCGTGAAGAAGCAGAAATTCCCGAAGGCGCTTCCGGCAGAGATGATTCAGATGAAACTGAAGGCAGAGCAGTTGAATGAGCAGGATGATCTGGAGGTGAGAGTGGTATGCTGAGAACATTTACCTGTATTATGTGTCCGCAGGGCTGTGACATCACGGCAGAACTCGAAGAAAATCAGGGGAAAATGGAGATTTTGAGCATCTGTGGAAATAAGTGTCCGAAAGGAAAAGCATATGTGACGCAGGAGCTTATCGCTCCTATGAGAAATGTTGCAACCTCGGTGCTTGTGACAGGCGGAGAGCTTCCACTCGCAAGTGTCCGGCTGACGAAGCCGATTCCGAAAGACCGGATTTTTGATGTGATGGCAGAGATCCGAAAGGTTCATCTGAATGCTCCGGTTATAGAAGGTGAGGTTGTGATCGCGAATGTGCTTGGTCTTGAGAGTGATGTGATTCTCACGAGAAGCGTTGACAAAAAAGACTGAGAAAAAGGATTGAGAGAAAATAGTCGAAAGCCTGAAAAAATCTTGGAAAATGAGAAATAGAAGCGTGGAAAATCAGGACTCATAACATAAAGGCCATATTAAGATTAAGAAAAGAGATATGGGGAAATACACAAAAAAGACTCGTAAATCTTCGGATTTATCGGGCATTTTTTGTACATAATGACAAAAATGTGTCCAAAACCGTCAAAACACTATTCAAAAAACTTATAGATCTATCAGAAGTACGCGTTTTACTTAGAGAGAAAAACTCGCTATAATGACATCGTCAACGAAATGACAATCGTGAATGAAACGATCGTAACCGGTGCGATGTTCAGACAACAAATCAAACAAAAAAAGATACGACACAAAAGAAAATTAGCAAAGAAAGCAAGGAAAGAGGAGTTGGGTATGTCACAGGAAACGCAGATGCTTCTGGGATTAGTTCTTGGAATTGCAATTATGATCATTCTGGTCATGAAGACGAAAACACATACGTTCATTGCACTTCTTCTGGCTGCACTGATTTGCGGTCTCGTGGGAGGAATGACTCCGTCTGATGCGATCACAGCGATTCAGGACGGATTTGGTAACACATTAAAGAGTACAGGTATCATTATTGGACTTGGCGTTATGATGGGTGGAATTCTGGAGAAAACCGGAGCTGCCGAGCGTCTCGCTTACACCTTTATCAAGGCAATCGGAAAAGGAAAAGAAGAGTGGGCACTTGGTATCACCGGATGGCTGGTTTCGATTCCGGTATTTGCAGATTCCGCAGTTGTTATCTTTGCACCTCTGTGTAAAGCACTTTCCCGCGTCAGCGGAAAATCCGTCATCGGTCTGGCACTTGCAATGGCATGTGGTCTTCAGTGTACTCATGTACTTGTTCCGCCGACTCCGGGTCCTCTGACTGCTGCCGGAATGATGGGCGTTGATGTCGGTCAGATGATCATCGCAGGAAGCCTGCTGTCCATTCCGATCTTTATTGCAGCAATGCTGTATTCCAAGTGGATTGGAACGAAAATCTATCAGGTTCCGAACATCGATGGCACGTTTGATCGCAAGGAGTTCAAGAAAGAATACATCAAGTCTATGGATCAGCTTGATGAGATCATGAACGCAAAAGAGCTTCCGGGTCTGTGGGATTCCATCTCCCCGATTCTGGTTCCGATCGTTCTGATTCTCTGCAAGACTGTTGCCGGTCTGACCTCTCTCGACAGTGGTGCTGTCTATGAGGTCATCAGCCTGCTCGGTTCCCCGATCGTGGCACTTGGAATTGGTACGACGATGGCAGTTTACGGTCTTGGAAAACATATGGACCAGAAGAAAGTCATCGGCATCATGAACGAGAGTATCAAGGATACCGGTATGATTATGCTGATCACCGGTGCCGGTGGTTCTCTTGGTAACATTGTAAAAGTCAGCGGTATCGGTGATGCACTCGGTGCAACCGTTATGGCTCTTCCGATCCCGGCAATCCTGATCCCGGTTATCATCGGTGCTCTGATGCGTCTGGCACTCGGATCTGCAACTGTATCGATCACAACCGCAGCTTCCCTGACGGCTCCACTTATCAGCCAGCTTGGACTGAATCCGGTTCTGATGGCACAGGCAAGCTGTATCGGCGCAATCGCCTTCAGTTACTTCAACGACAGTGGATTCTGGGTATTCAATGGAATGTTCGGTCTGACGGAGCTGAAAGATCAGGTAAAATGTAAGACTGCTGTCTCCCTGATCATGGTAGCTGTCGGTATTGTAGAGCTTTTGATTCTGAGCGCAATCTGGAAATAAGACTTAGAATGTGAAAGAGTTAAAACTTAAGAGCATTAAAAAGAGTTAGAAATTAAAAAAATAAGAAGAAACCTTCTAAAAAAAGAAACCTCCCCTGTGGTTTTGGGTCAGCCACGGGGGAGTTTTTTTATGTCTTATGCAAACCTGTTGAGCATTAGTGAGGCAATTATTTATTGCGGAGCATTTTTGAGCAAAAGCATAATCAGATCGCGGATCGGACCGGTCAGAATGATTCCTTTTGAGTAGGCTATGTTGTGGCAGCGATCAGAAGATCGTCTCTGCGGGAATGGAGGATCGAGTAGAATTCTACATCTTCCCGGGTGCCGGACACGGTTCAAGAGAGTTCTTCCAGGATTCCGTCAAGGAATTGCAGATTAAGTTTTTTGACCGTTATCTGAAACGATGAGATATAAGGTATAACATTTAGATTTACCACGCCTCCTCGTTCGCCCAGTAATTTTTGGCGAGGCGAACGAACTCCTTTGCGCCGGAGCTTAGATAGCTTCCCTTCTTATGAAGGATTGTCATATCCCAGGTCGGGTGATCCGCGAGGGCGAAGCAGGCAAGGAGCGAGGAAGGATTGCGAACGTAATAATGAGGGATGATACCGCAGCAGAGTGTCGATTCAACCATCGGCACGATGCTTGCGGTATTGTTCGTCTCAAAGAGGACGTTCGGGGTAAATCCCGCTTTTGCAAAGATCTGGTCGCAGATAGCTCTGAGTGTGGAGTTCTTATCCATCAGGACGAAGGGCTCATACTGGAGTTCTTTTAAGTCAAGGATCGTAAGCGGCTTGCCCGGAGCCGAGGCGCGGACGGCGAGCGGATGACCGGACGGAATGATGACGCTCATCTCCTCGGTTCCGAGGAGAATGTGGTTGTCGCTTGTTCTCTCACTCAGAGGGAGGGTGATGAAACCGAGATCGATCTCCCCGCGGGCGACGGCCTGCTGTTGAAGGTAGACGCGCATCTCGATCGGGACGACCTGAAGGTGGGGACAGTTCTTGTGAAGTTCCGGGTAAATGCTCGTGAACATCCGAAGTCCGCGTCCCGGTGTCAGACCGATCATGAGCTTTCCCTTCTGGATGTTGGAGACATCGTAGATCCGGTTGTAAGTCTCCTTCTTGATGCTCAGCATCGCCTTTGCGCCCTCGACATAGATCTTGCCGGCTTCGGTCAGCCCCCAGTTTGTGCGGGAGCGGTGAAAGAGCGGAGTCCCGAGTTCCTGCTCAAGTTTTAAGAGCTGTTGATTTAAGGCAGACTGGGAGATGAAGAGCTTTTCAGCTGCGCGCGTGATGTTATTTTCCTCTGCAATCTTCAAAATATATTCAATCTGTTTGGTATCCAAGCCATTCACTCCTTTATAAACAAAAAATATGTTGTAACTGTTCAGTACCTTCATAGTTACAATATAATATATCAGAAGTATAACATAAAATTTGCACGAGGGGTATTCTAGTTCTGGTATACGGGTAGGAATTTTCTGAACTGAAAATTCTGTATGATACCCCATACTATAAGAAAAACTGATAGATGTATTGGAATCCTGTATTTTACTTATTGAGAAATAATGCATATAATAAGAACATGATGAAGGCGATGAAAAAAGCCGACAACAAATCCTCTAGCTTGGAAGAAGTGAAAGATGTGTGCTGGACGCATCTTTCGCTTCTTTTTCTTTTATGTATCTGTATTTATGGTTTTTTCTTTCTATTTTTTATGTCATTTTTCTCTTTCGTTCATATTTTCTATGTTTTTACAAGAATCTTAAAAAATTAAATATTTAACCTGAATTATTCACGGCAACGCCGTGAACGTGGCTGAAAGCCACATAGTTACTGTATTTTAATTGCATATTGT
>JAJEPU010000056.1 GCA_020686985.1 Brotaphodocola catenula | reverse complement strand
GCAACGCCTCATGAAGCGCGAGTCAACGCATAACTGCCCAGATCTTTTTTAGCCACAAGCGTTACAAAAACGCTTGACCACAACAACCTTTTTACCAGAATAACGATTTTCTCTTTCCGTTTGCTGCGATGTTTCCGCTTTTATGTTCATAGGCTTTGTCAGAACTTTCCTTAATTCCGACATGAAGATTGGTTTTTCCACAAATGCGGTAACTCCAGCTTCTTTTGCTTCCTGTTCAATATCTGACCAGTCATATGCCGTCAGAATAATGATTGGTGTTTCCTCCCCAATCACAGCACGGATCCTTCGTACTGTTTCAATTCCATTCATATCCGGCATTAACCAGTCGATAAGATACGCTTTGAATGCATCGTTCTGTTCAAAGGCCTCTTTTGCCCTGATGACTGCCTCTCTTCCAGAAGTAGACCAGTCTGCCCGCATTTCAATTTCACGTAACATTTTGCTTACACTGGTGCAAGTATGAACATCATCATCCACAACCAATGCTCTTGCACCGATCAATTCAGGGATAGGTCCATAAACAGTAGATTTCTCCAGTGTTTTAAAATTAAGAGTAACAACAAATTCTGTCCCTTTACCTTCTTTGCTTGTCAATGAAATGGTTCCACCCATCATATCAACGATATTTCTGGTGATTGCCATACCAAGTCCAGTCCCTTTAATTCCGCTTTGAGTAGAGGATCGTTCTCTTGAGAAAGAGTCAAACACATGTGCTTGAAATTCTTCAGACATTCCGATTCCGTTATCACTGATTCTGAATTCAAAGGCAGTAAATGCCTTTCTGTTACATGGTTTCTCAGATACTCGGATATTAACCGTGCCACCTACCGGAGTGAATTTAATTGCATTACTTACTATATTTAAAAGGATCTGGTTCAGACGTAATCGGTCAGTGATAACATTTTCATGGACAACATCTTGCGTGTCAATATAAAGATCCTGTTGTTTCGCCTGAATGTTCCCCTGTATAATGGTTTTTAGATCATGGAGGATATCCGGGATGCAGACTTCATTTTCCTCTATCTTAACACTTCCACTTTCAATACGGCTCATATCCAGAACATCATTGATCAGACTCAAAAGATGCTGACTCGACGTCCCAATTTTTGTCAGATAATCCTTTACCAGATCCGGCTGATCCATATGTGCTGCTGCGAGAGCTGCGAAACCAATGATCGCATTCATAGGAGTGCGGATATCATGTGACATATTATTTAAAAATGCTGTTTTTGCCTTATTTGCATGTTCGGCAGACGCGAGCGCAACCCGAAGGGCATCTTCCTGCTGCAGTTCCCTTTCTCTCTGATCTGTCACATCATGTGTCAGAAACTGAATATCTGTCACCCTGCCATTCTCATCACGATTCTGAACGATAGCGCTTACCTCTATCCACTGTCTGTTCATGTTACGATAAATGTACCGAAGAATCTTATGTTTTTCAAACCGTTCACTGATCGTATCAAGATCTGTAAATTCAAGATAGCTCTTCTGGCATTCCGGCAGCATATAATTATCATGGATCAGTTTTCTTATCTCACGGACATTCTTGCATTGCTTCAGGACATTTTCCTTATCTGCCTGAATTTTTAACCATTCTACTTTCTGATCCTCCACATGAACTAAAAATATATTGGTAAATACCGTTCCAAGTGCCTCCAATGCTTTTGTAAGCTCTTCATCCCGTTTTTGGCTATAATGAAGTGCATCTGACAATTCTTCATTCTTCTGCAATGCACTAACATCCTGATAAGTCACATAGATATATTTTTTCTTTCCAACGATGAGATAGGAAAAGTCCGACTGCATATAAAACCATTTTCCCTGCGGATTTCTTTTTCTGTAAAAAATATTCGTATGTGGGTGCTCTATATTAAGGCTTCTAACAGATTTCTCTACATATTGCAGATCATCCGGATGTACGGTTTCACAAAAAGGTTTCTTCTGCAACAGCATCATCTGCTCCTGTGTAGTCTCCATCACCTCTGCAAATCCCTGGGTGATAAAAACAGGATCATAACATAGCGTTGTTTTTGCATCCACCTCTTCAGAAAGAATACAAAACAGAACTGCGCTGTTTTTAATAGAACGCAGCGTAGTTATAAATGCCTGTTGTTGTGGATCTGTATAGTCCTCCACAAACAGGAAAACATTTTTTGTATCTTCCCTTTCTCTTGTAAAGTCAAACTGCATGAAACGCATCTCGCCATTCAGCATAAAATTGATCATAACATGATAGATGATGTGTTCTTCTGTTCCCTGTACAATAGCTTCCATTGTCATCTGTTTTTTCACCCGTTTAAGATCCTGCACTTCTCCAGATGCATAACGCATGATCTTCTTACAGATATAATCATCAAACACTTGCTCATCCGACTCTGGGAAAATATTTTCACCACTTAACAGCTTCGTATCCTGATGGAGCTTTATACATTTTCCAGTATTCTCAAAATCAATGTACAGGATTTCTATATAATGGTTTTTAAGAGCCTTTTCATATATTGCAGCCTGAACCGCTTTCTCTAACAACTGAATTCCTCCTTGTTTTCTCATGTATTATTAATCATTCAAGTTGTTTCAAAATTAAAAACACTGCCAAACAGACAGTGCCTACTTTTTCTGCAACTGGCTGCCATTTCACTTATTACTGTTTTTATTATTTGAAAACTTTAATCATATGAAGAAAGTCGTGTCGCATCACTTAATGCTACAGTTCCTTCTTCATTTCTTCAATTATGTTTCACCAATTTATGAATTACTTTTATCAGTAATTCCATATCAACAGGCTTAGCAACATGTTCATCCATTCCTGCTTCTTTTGCTCTTATTCTGTCCTCTGTAAACGCATTTGCTGTCATTGCAATGATCGGTATTGTCTTTGCATCCTCTCTGTCCAGAGAACGGATCTTCCTTGTGGCTTCATAGCCATTCATGACCGGCATCATAATGTCCATAAGAATGACATCCAATTCACCAGATTCACTTTTTCTGAATAGCTCAACGGCTTCCTGACCATTCCATGCTTTTGTCACATCGGCACCTTCATTCTGAAGCACAAATTCAGAGATTTCCATATTCAGCTCATTATCTTCTGCCAGAAGAATGTGCAGCCCCCTTATAGATTTTTCTGATACATTCTTCTGTTCTTCACGTTTATCCGCATCCAGATCTATTTTAAACGGAACTCGGATCACAAATGTCGTCCCTGCGCCTTCTTCACTTTCAAAGGTAATGGTTCCACCCATTTTCGCGACCAAATTCTTTGCAATCGACATTCCCAGGCCTGTTCCTGCAAATTTTGTGCGGCTTCCTGAGTGTTCCTGTGCAAATGGTTCAAACACACATTTCTGGAACTCCTCACTCATTCCGATTCCTGTATCCCGGCAGACAAATTCCATTGTCGTCATTTCTGGCTGTTCGGATGGAATTTCCATGCAGCTAATATAGATCTGTCCGTTCTCTCTGTTATATTTCACTGCATTTGACAGGATATTCATCATCACCCGTTTCACATACCCTGGACTTCCGATAAAATCCCAGTGTGTAATTTCTTTTTTCTCCCACACAATTCGGATATTCTGTTCTGCAGCCATCTGCTCGATCACAGCAAATACTTCTCTGGAAATACTGCTCAGATTAAATGGAATCTCTTCCAGAACAATTTCACCTGACTCAAGCTTACTCATGTCCAGGACATCATTTACCAGTTCCAGCAACAGATTAGATGCCTCTCTAATCTTTGTTCTGTATTCCGTCTGTTTCTCCATATCGTCGGCATAATGGTCTGCCATATTGACCAGACCGCAGATACCATTGATCGGAGTCCGTATATCATGGCTCATTCGCTGAAGAAATTCGGTTTTTGCCGCATTGGCGGCTTCTGCCTTTTTTGCAGCTATCAGAAGTTCTGCCTTATATTTTTTATCTTTTTCCTGTTCCATTTTCTGATGCGTCAGATTAGTTCTGTACGCCCAGAACCAGAATATACTGAATATCAGAAAATAAAGAAAAATAACACTTGCTACACTTAACGGAAGATTTTGAAACACTTCCGTATCCGGAAGATATGCATAGATATAATAATCACGCTGCTTCAGCATGATTCCATAACATCCGGTTCCTTCATTCTTCAAATGATAAATGTGCTGACTGTCTGTATGCCTTTTCATTGCCTGAACAACCTCGTTGTCGGTTGTATTTTTCCCCAGAAGGCTCTCGTCGTTACTGGCAACCACGATCCCATCGTCTGCAACAATAATCGTTCCATCTTTCTGGACACTATAGCCGTTTAAAAGCCCCTGTATCGTCAGGGTATAATTTCTGGCAAATTCAGGAGATGTGTAATAGTAGATTGCCACAATACCCGGTGCATCTTTTCTGGCACAGGCTGCAATATCAATATCGGATCCATCTTCTCTGATAAACCGTTCTGAATAAGATCTTTCTTCATATCCGGCAAAATCCATGATAATTTCTTTTTGCAGATACTCCATAATCTCATTGGTCAGAGATTCATTCGTGCTGTATTCACAGTCCATCTTTCCTTCTTTATCCAGTACTATGATACCATCCACCCAGAGAGTCTGCAGATTTCCTTTCAGAAATTCCCGGCTTAACCGACCGCCGTTTTCTGTTTCCATGTTAATGTTTGTACTCATCTGTCTGGCACTTTCAATGGCACGGAGAAGACTTTTTGATTCCGAAGATTCATTATAATGGGTGTAGGTGGAGCACTGCACTTTGACATAGTTTACAATCTCCACCATTCTTTTCTCTGCTTCCGCTTTTTCTGCGTGGAAGAAATAAAACAGAGAGACTACAGTCACACAGATTCCAATCAGACCACCGAGCAGCTGGATTTGTTTTTCTTTTTTCTTTCTCTTAATATCCAAGATCATCCACCTCCAGATACTTCTCAGGATCATCCAGGTATTTTTCAATGATTTTCAGGGCTGTGCCATCCTGACGCATTTCTTCCAGCGTCTGGCTCATCTGCTCACAGATTCCTCTGTCATCATCTTTTGCAAAAGCGACACCTATTCCGGTGATCATCAGAGGCTCTTCCAAGATACGGAAGCTTGTATCATAATCCTTCATATACTGGACAATCGATTCCTCATGTGCGGCAACTGCATCTACATATCCTTTTCCCAGAAACGTATAGATCAGCTCCCGGTGTCCAAGACTGATCAGATTTCCCAGTTTTGGGATTTTTTCATCTGTCCGGTTCAGAAAAATATCTTCCGGTTTGGTTGTGGACTGGACAGCCAGGTTCCTTCCCTCCAGGTCAGTCAGTTTATAGATATCACTGTTCTCA
The DNA here is from genome assembly GCA_020686985.1 of Brotaphodocola catenula. GTDB lineage: Bacteria > Bacillota > Clostridia > Lachnospirales > Lachnospiraceae > Brotaphodocola > Brotaphodocola catenula. Next base: position 9,625 of record JAJEPU010000056.1, on the reverse strand, counting down.
TTTACAGCAACCACTTGCCGGCTTGCTATGTACGGTCCTGCCCAGCGGTAATCGTCAAGACGTCCTTCCATAGAAAAACAGCCCATAATACAGTCAATCTCTCCGCTCTCCACCAGTTCTTTTTTCTTCTCCCAGTTGATCTGGACAACCTCCACCTGATATCCCATTCTTTTGAAAGCTTCTGTAGCCAGTTCTACATCTATACCCGTCGGTACACCATCCTCATTTAGATAATTGTATGGTGGATAGCTGTCGCTGCCGAGAGTAATAACAGGCTTTTCTGTTTCTTCTTTAGTGTTATCTGTGTTTTTACACCCTGCCAAGGTAACTGCTAAAATTCCCGCAAGCAGAATGCCTGCAATTACTCTTTTTCCTTTCATTTTCTGTCTATCCCTAACTATCCTTTTCATTTTTTTCATACCTGATTCCCTGCCATTTGTTACTATTCAATGACCTGCGGTTCGATACCCCCCCCCGCCGGATTTTATGCTTCTGATCGTTTTTTCCAGTACCTTTATCTCAACCGGTTTTGAAACATGCGCATTCATACCGGCTGCCAGAGAATGCTGAATATCCTCTGAGAATGCATTGGCTGTCATGGCAATGATCGGAATCTTCTTTGCCAGTTCATGGGAGCTTCTGCGGATTGCCTTTGTTGCCTCATAGCCATTCATAACAGGCATCTGTACGTCCATCAGGATCATGTCATATTCCCCTGGTATCGATCTTTCAAATGTCTCAAGAACTCTTTCACCATTTTCACAGACGGTGCACTCAGCACCCTCAATCTTTAACAGTTCTGTCAGAATTTCCGCATTCAGCTCATTATCCTCTGCACACAGGAACCGCATTCCTTGAAGAATATTACCATCCTGATTATCTGTTTCTGCCTGTAACGCCGGAGAAATAAATCCTTCTTCTACAATTTTCAGATCCATAAATATCTCAAAACTGCTTCCCTGTCCCGGTTCACTTTCTACATCGATCGTTCCACCCATCGAATCAACCAGATTTTTGGTGATTGCCATTCCAAGACCGGTTCCCTGTATCTTATTTGTCAGGGAATTTTCTTCACGGGTAAAGGTATCAAAAATTGTATTTTTGAAATCTGCTGACATTCCCATACCGTTATCGCTGACCAAAAAGCGATACTTGGCATAAACAGATGAATTTGATTCACATTCTTCTGCCAAAATTTGAATTTCTCCCCCTTCCTGTGTATATTTTATTGCATTAGACAGCAGGTTACTGAAAATCTGCATCAAATGGACTCGATCCCCATTCACCCACTCATGCCGGATGTTTTCTTTTATAATTGTAAAGGTCTGCTGCTTTTCATATATTTGAGAATGAAATATAGTGTCAAGTTCCTGTATAAAATCTACTATAGAAAAGTCAGAATATTTGAAAACAGTTTTTCCGGCTTCAATCTTACTCATGTCCAGAATATCATTAATGATCCCTAACAGATGCTGTGAGGAAGTGTCAATTTTATCCGCATACTCTATTACCCTGGCTTTATCACCGGCATCATATCTGATTAATGATGTCATACCAATGATTGCATTCATAGGAGTACGTATATCGTGAGACATATTGGCAAGGAAACTGCTCTTTGATCTGCTCGCTTCCTGTGCCACCTGAAAAGCCTCCTCTGCCGCCTGTTTTGCCTGCCGTAATTCTGTATTCACCGTTTCCAGCTTTGCATTATTTTCCCGCTCCACGCGGATCGCTTCCTGCTGATTTCTATGCATAACAAAAGAAATTCCCAGTATAACACAGACAGATACGATAACCGTAAAGATAACGATAAATATTGTGACGAAATTGACAAGTCTTAATGTATTCGTAGCAACATACTCTGCCGGAACCAGAAAGATGAGTGTCCATTCGGCATTTTCCATTCTTTTTAACCCGTAAAAATATTCTGTTCCATCCAACACCGCATTAGAATAACTACAGCCTTTTTCTTCCAGTTCCGCCCTTGTTTTGTCAAAAGAAGAATTATGAAGATATTTCATCTTCTGCAAAACAGAAAATACATTATGCCCCTTAATCAGTTCTACCTGATTACTGTTGAACAGTTTAAAACCATTATCATCCAGAATATACACACTATTGTTCCCATTATATGCATCACAGCTAAAATAAGGATTCAGCTGTTCCATATTCTGGGCAATTCCAAAATAAGAGATTGTAGTTTTCTCTTCTCCATTTTGAAGTTCTATTGGTTCTGGCAAGCGTTTCAAAAACACCATCTCTGACAGATTATCCGTCATGGAATAAAAAACAAAACTGATCAGTTCGGGATTGTCTTCAAAATAACCCAGCTCACGGAAAAGTCCTCTGTTTCCGGATTCTGTATAATATCCACCTTCTGAATCCACTGCCATCAACGTAATCTTATGATCTGCATATGCTGATAAGTCATACTTCTTTTTCATATATCTGCAGAGTTCATCTGTAGTCTGTACGTTTGCATCTCTCAGATAATTGCATTCTTCCGTCACCCGGTCCCAGTGAGAATCAATCACGTCCTCCAGATTTTGAAACATCTGACGGGTAATCTCTTCCATTTGGTTTAACCGTTCCTCATAGATGATATCCTGTATATAAGTCTGATACAGGAAAAAGAATGCAAGAAGCATCGCTATACCAGTCATACAGCAGCCCCATATCAATTTCCGGTAACTTTTTGCCTTCTGCATCCTTCCCCTCCGCTTAGTTCCATTCAGCGTCTGCTTCACTTAAAGTCTTAAATTGCCCAAAAAATTCTTTTGCAGCATCCATACCTACAACCCCACTGTCTGTCACTTCCACTTCCGAAGCAAGTTTTTCGCTGATTCCGGAAACCGCCACCTGATAAGTCTTTCCTTCCTCCAGTTTCAGATCTTCAGGATTTACCAGCATATACGGATAATTCTTGCCTGTACCTACTGCATCATAACCTTCTTCATACAATGCCTGAATCTGTTTTCCTGTCAGCCTGATGGTTTTAATCGTCTGTGACCAGCCTGTCGGAAGAATGATACAGATATCATAGTCTGTAATATTCTTTGCATACAGTTTTCCGCTCACGCCATTATTGTTCTGGTTAGTGCCATTTCCACTGATCCATGTTCCCAGAGAAACAAGTGCAAGATCACAGCCAGTTGCCTCTGCAAAGCATCTGCCCACCAGCTTTGCACAGGTTTCCTGTGAGATTTCCTCTGTTGCTGTTGTGATCACTTCCGGCTGATTATTTACCACACTGTCCTGATCCTCATCCAGCTGATCTGCCACATCTTTTATTGATGCCTTATCCTGCATGAATTCCAGCATTTTGGTTCCGGTATTTACAATCGTATTTTCCCATCCGGAATAAATAAACGGTGTCGTATTCCCTGCATTAATCAAATCCGAAATATCTGCATAGAATGTTTCATCCGCCTTTGCATCTTTGAAAGGAAGTAGTCCTGCTTTTAAGGTGCTGTCCGGATACAGGGCACAGGTTCCTTCTACCGTAGACAACACCTTCATAACTTTTAATGCATCTTCAAGTTTCTCAGGATTATTCTCCAGCTTTTTATTCAATCCATAAAAACGGTTTACATTCAAAATAAATACATTCCTGTTTCCATCTTTAGACAGGTATGGCATCAGACCAAATTTGTCTGTGGTATCTTCTGAATCCAGAATGCCATTCTGTGGTCCCAATAGAAACAGTGAGTTTCCATTTATAAAAGATTCTCTTGTTTTACCATCATCAGCCGGATCGCTGTTGCTGCAATCAAGCATACCTAGATCTTTCCATTTCTGGATATATTCCATGCTGTCCATCATGCCTTCCGTGTCACTGACATTTGCTTTCCCTGACAGGTAATCTTTCTGCCACTGCTTTCCGGACATGCTACCAAGGAATCCCGCATCCGCGATATTACAAACATACTGGAAGGCGGAACCAGGATACTGAATCTGTGCCATACATAACGTAACTCCTGCTTCTTTTGCTTTATCTGCAAGTTCTTCAAGCTCTGTAAAAGATGTTGGCAGCTTCCAGCCATGTTTCTCAAGCAGTGTTTTATTATAGGTGATTCCATAACAGTTGTACAAAGATGGAAGCATATAAAGTGCACCCTCATCGGATACATCTTTCAGACGTGATTCCACATAATTATCTGTAAAATCGTATCCGGAGAGATCAATCATCTTATCACTGACATCCACCACATCTGGCTTATAAAAAGTCTGTGTGCAGATGTCCGGAAGATCATCTGCTTCTAACATATTCTGCAGACAGGTTGTTGTGTTTGCTCCGCTGTACGGGACTACTTCAAGCTCGATCTCCGGATATGTTTTATGCACTTCTTCTATAAAACTGTCCACATCCAGATAAGGAGCCATAAAAGTAATTGCTTCGTGTTTCTTTGATGTTTCATCTGTTTTCCCACACCCTATAAGTCCTGTTACTGCTACACATGTTACTGCTGCACATGCCAAAATAAGACATACACTTTGTACTTTTTTGATTTTCATATTTTTTCTTCCCTTGGTTTGCCGATTATCCTTTTACAGGAAGTGTCATTTTCGCTTATATCGTTTTTATAATATCATAGGTTATTTCATTTGTCACATAAAACTTTGAAGCACAAATCATTCAAAATCCTTTTCCAGCGCTAGGTTCAGCCGTTATGCGTTATGCTGTTCCTCCAGAAGAGATTTAGAATAAAAAAGAATGTGCCTTGGCACATTCTCGCGCCGAGGCGCGATTGCTTCGGCAACTATCTACTCCTGCGCCGAGTGCGCTTCTTCGTTCCACTGCGGTCGGTGCATAACAAGCGCCACTGGCGCTTTGCACCCTTGCGGAGCATTTTTTGTATGATAGGACGCAATTTCCTATCATACAAGAAACGACCGCCAGATGAATATTTCGACGGTCGTTGGTTTTTTTATAAAGTTATAACTTTCAAAACTCATTTTAGCTTTACTATCTTAACAAAATCCCATTTACAAAAATCACAAAATCAACCGGATAATCAACCATACGGCTCCGATTCCAAATAAAATCAGTGCAAATGCCGTTGATACGCCAAACACAAATGCGCCGATCATGAGCGAGATGACAAATCCGACCAGACTCAGAACTGCGCCGAGAAGTTTCCCACAGATTCCAAGTGCCAGACCGACACATTTGAAAATCAGAACAAGAAATAGAATCGCAAAAATAATGGACATGATTTCTTTTCCTCCTATCCGATCTAACCGATCTAATCTAAGAATAACGAACGGCAATCAATCGAACAAAAATCCATTATTCATTTTCGTTTCCGTCGTTATCTTAATGGATTATATTCTCTTTTTTGAAATTTGTAAATATCGGAATCTGGCGTGTCTCTTGACCTTCACTCTTTTTGTACAGGCGGTGAGAAATCGATATCACGGTTCTGCCATTTGATGCATTTCCGAGTGCATAAAGAACCATATTCTCCGTCTCAGCATCCATATTTGCGGTGATCTCATCGAGAAGAAGGATCTTCGGCTCTGCGACGACTGCTCGTGCAATCGAGAGAAGTTGCCACTGTCCCTGAGAGAAAATTTCTGGGGTACAGATCGTATCAAGACCATGTTCGAGCTGACTGATTGCCTCATCAAGACCGGAAATGTGAATTGCAGTTTGAATCTGATTCTCTGTAATGCTCCGGTCAGAAAGCGTGATTTGATCGCGAACCGTTCCCGGAATCATATGAAACGACTGCTCGACATATCCAAAAATCTTTCTTCTCTCATCGTCTGAGGTCTCAAATGCCGGTTTTCCAAGAATTTTGACCATTCCATCCTGTGGGCGGTAGAGTCCGAGGAGCAATTTGAATATCGTGCTCTTTCCGGCACCAGTTCTTCCAGTGAGTGTCACATGCTCGCCAAAAGCAACTGAGAAGCTAAGTCCGGCTAAGACAGGAGTGTGATTGTCGTAACTGAAATTGACATTCTGAAATTCAATGACGGAATTACTCTCATTCTGATTCTGAACATTGCTTTGAACATGGTTCTGGGTATTACTCTGGTTATTGTTCTCGCTTCTATTTGTAATTTTATTTGTGTTTTTATTTGTGCTGTCGCTAGCCTTGATGATCATTCTCTCTTTCTGCTGTAAGAACTCGTCAATTCGGCGGACACCAGCAAGTGCGGACTGAAACGTCTGGATCTCCATTCCGAGGCTTTCAATTGGAGAAAATACCTGTGAAATGTAGTTGATCACAGCAACAGAAGTGCCGACAGACATTCCAAAGAAAGACAGAACCCTGGCATTTCCTGATCCGGCAAGAATCATGACGAATGCGGCGATACAGGCATTTAGAAACAGGATTACCGGGGAGTAAACAGCGTCATAGAAATTGGTCTTTTCGATCGAAGCATAACTTTCTCCGATATAATGGTCATATTTTTGCTCCATATAAGGCTCTTTCTGAAGTGTGTGGATCGTTCGGATGCAGCGGATTGTCTCTGGAACGTGGTTGGTTACGCGTCCAACGGCAACTCGGTTTGCAAGCTGGGCGGTGAGCATTTTATTTTGTACCCGTCTTGTAAATCCGTACAGGAGCGGGAACAGAGCAATCAAAACCCATGCGAGTCCCTGATTTTTTGACCAGATGACTGCAAAAATACTGATAATCCGACAGGCATCCGCAAACATACTGATAATTCCCGAAGTAAACAGCGTCTCCACGGTGTTGACATCTCCGACGAATCTTGAGACAACGTTTCCTGAGTCCATTCTCATCAGCGTATCTGCTTCAAGGTGATAGACCTTCTCAGAAAGTTCACTGCGGAAAGCGTGTGTGATTTTCTGACCAAATACCGTGAGAAATCCTTCTCGAAAAGATTCCAGAACACCGGTCATGACGATAAAGAAAAAATAAAGTGCAATCATCGAAAAACCAACGATGTTTCCCGATGCAATCTGGTCAATGATCTTTCCAAGGACAAGCGGAGGAATCAGAGAGCTTCCGACGGCACTGATAACAGTGAAAATAATCCCAACAGAGAGCCATTTTTCTCGGATTACTGTCCGGCAGATGATGCCTGATGCATTTTTATTCGTTATTTTCACCTTGAGCCTCCTCCTTTGCCTGAGCCTGATCGAAATACAGCTTTTGATACAAAGGATTATCTTTCATCAGCTGTTCATGCGTACTGCAATCAGCCTGCCTCTGATCCAGCCAGATTACCTGATCCATCTCCGGGAACAGGCGAAGTCTGTGAGAAATCAGGAAAACAATTCGATTTTTACTGAGTTCTTTAAGATGACGGAACACCTGTTCTTCTGTTGTCTGATCCAGAGCGGAAAACGGATCGTCAAGCACAAGAATCGGTCTCCAGTGGCACAATACTCTTGCAAGGGAAAGACGTTCTGACTGACCACCGGAAAGGCGCATACCGCCATTTCCAATCGTGGTGTCCTCTTTCTTTTCCATATTGCGTACTTCCTGATCCATGCAGACAACTTTCAGCCATTTCCAGACATTTTCGTTCTCATCGCCCATCAGGATATTTTCTTTTACACTGTCATCCAGCAATTCCACATCGTGTCCGAGGTATCCGATCATCTGATTTCTGAGCAATTCCGGCATCTTGGAAATCTCTTTTCCTGAATAGGTGATCTCTCCCTGATACGGGTACTCACAAAGCATTATCTTGCCGAGTGTGGATTTTCCACAGGCGACAGGACCGGTAACTCCGATGATTTGACCTGTTTTTGCAGAAAAACAAACCTGTTCAAAAATATTTGATTTTCCATTCGGGTACGCAAATGATACATTCTTCCACTTAAGTTCAGAACTCTTTTGTTCAGAATGGTTTTCTGACGGTCTGGCCAGTTTGGAGGCAGAAATCTCTTTCTCATCTTCCTGATGAGCGGACTCTGCCCGTTCCATATATGGGTGGATTCGATTCCATGAAATCTGCGCTTTGTGCACTGCATTGAACAGTTTTGCAGCTTTTGAAGACTTATCGGAAAGCTTTGTATAACAAGCCAAAAATGTGGTGAAGGATGCAATGCTCCACGCAGTAAAACCGCTTCCAACTATATTTTTTGCACCAAGATACAGAATAAAAATCACACCAGTCGCAGAAATTACTTTATAAATCGGTGGAAGAGTTGCATTCCAGATATTTGCGTGAATTGCGGAGCGCTCATAATCTTTCAAAGTTTTCTCGTAGCTTTCCTGACGCTGTCTCTCACAGCCGAAAACACGGTAGGTCACTGCATTTGAGATGCGATCGAGGGTTACCGTGTTGAGTACACCCATCTCCTCCTTGTAGGAAGCATTCGTCGATTGAATTACACGCTTCATCTTCTCTGCAATCGCATAAGAAATCGGCGGGAAAATCAGGCTGATCAGCGCCAGCTTCCAATCATAAAAGAGCAACATTCCAATGTAACAGCACATCGCAATACCTGTATCGAAAATCTCAGTCGTGAACTTTCTCATTCCCTCTACGCAGTCGTCGACATCTGAAATCGCCTTTGTGATGACATTTCCGATGCCCTCTTCTCCGAGTTCTGCCCGGCTTTTATGGACAAGTGTGCGGTACAAAATCGTTTTCATCCGTCGATTTACGTTGTTCGCAAACCGACGGACATAAAAACGTTTGATGTATCTTGCCAGCTGTACCGAGCCAATCACGCTCACATAGGTAACTGCCAAAAACAGCATACTCCGGAAGGTTGCTTTTCCTGTTAAAATGTTCATCAGACATTCTGCCAGCTGTCCCTCAAACCACGGACCGGCGAGAAGACCGACATTATAAATCAATCCTGAAATGGTTACCGCGAGGAGAATCTTCCACTCCACTCGGAAGTAGTCCATGACTTTATCTGCCCGGATTTTTTTAGTGTTTTGTTTTTGTGGTATTTTTATTTTGTCTTCTTCTGACTTCTTTCTCTTATTTTCTTGTGTTTTTACTTTTTCCATTATTTTCTATCATTTCTGTTTCATCTCATTTTTCTGAAATCCGATAGTTCTTGTTTTTTATTCTTTTTTATTCTCTACAAATTCAGCGACGTTCACGAAACCAGCGCGCCTCTCATTTTTTGATCTCCAGTAGAGCTTATCTAAAGTTTCACAAAACTGATTTTTTTCTTTCTCGGAGAGTTCTGCGGTCAGCCATTCATAGAACATGGCTTCAATCTGAGCTTTGGAATTTTTCAGTTCATCTGCCTTGGAGGTGGCAAAGAGGAGCTGACTGCGTCTATCATTTGGATTTGGTCTCCGCTCTAAATAACCTTTAGTTTCCAGACTCATCGTTCTTCTCGCAGCAGCACCTTTGTCGATCTTTAGTTTTTCTCTCACCTGTGCCTGAGTCATTCCCGGATTGTGGCGGATAAGATGGATAAAATCAAATTCTGCTGTTCCAATTCCCTCCTCTTTCATGGTCTGAATCGTAAATTTTGCGACCTCACGCGCTATTTTTGTCATTTTTTGTTCGGTTTGGTCCATAAAATAATTCCTCCATTTCTTGTATTTGTTCCTTCGTTTTTTGATTTCATTTTTATTTTTACAAAAGAAAGATAATCCTGAATTATTCACGGAGCAATCTCTAACCTGAAAATTGCACCACGAATCAAAAAAATGATCCATGCAGCCAT
>JAJEPU010000055.1 GCA_020686985.1 Brotaphodocola catenula | reverse complement strand
CGCCGGGCTTTTCGAAGCTCGGCGTTTTGTGGTTGGTACAGAAAAGGAGCTACCGCACGTTAGTGCGACAGCCCCTTCTTTTATATTTTCAGAGCAGGCAATGCAAGCTGCCTTTTGCAGTTTGTATATGCACCTGCGAGGGAAATGAGGGATTGCAAAGGGAGATCTCGCCTGTCGGCTCGGTCGGCGCTTCAAAGCGCTTCACGCTTTGGGGTCTCCACCGGAGACCCGCGCTCCTTTGACGCTGGGTTTCCAATAGGGGCGCGCAGCATCCCTGTTGGCACACGATTTTGCTTCGCAAAGTCTAGTGTGTTATACCTTTGCTTCCGGCTGACGCGGGAAAGGGGTTGGCGGCGTACTCTGCGGTGCGGCAGAGTGTGGCGATAAATGCTTTTTCGCGGCAGTAGGCCAGGCGGATTTTGTGATGTGAGCTACAGCACAAACGCAGGATTTTTGAGAAGCAAAATCCGACTGTCCGGAAAAGGAAGCAGAGGTATATAAAAGCCCCCGTCCCGCCGCAGCGCCGCTCCAGTTTCAACGTTTTTTCCGTTTTCCCTTGCCGTGGGTCATGGTCGTTTTCCCGCGCTGGCTGATGGGAGTTTTCAGGTGTTTGGACAGCTTTAGAACCTCGATCAAGTTGACAAATTGTTCCATTGTGATGGCATCGTAATCAATCCCTAATGTGGCAAGCAAAGCTTTCGCCTTCTTTTCTTCGGAGCTTCCCTCAAAGTTCATCGCATCCTGCAACTGACCCTGTACGGTTGTTACGAGGGAACTTTCATCCGCAGTCATGGTATCAGGGCGGTGTTCACTCCGAATGTCACGGAGGATGCCTTTCAGATCATCCGCAATCAGACTTCCGAAATATTCATCTTCCCGAATCTGCGCCACTTCCAGCGTCCGCAGATGCAGATCGTTTTCCTCGCCGCCGTTTTTCATCAGCGCCATCTGCCGGACGGCTTCCAGCACGGCGTTCATATCGTTGACGCGCATATCCGCGATCCGGTCAACGTAAATCTCGGCGTCCAGCATGAAGCGCTGGAAATCCTTGTGGCAGATCAGCTCCGACAGCAGCCGGTGGTTGAACTTGCCTGTCCTTAATACATCAATCGAAGCATCACTCAAATGCAGCTCATGCAGAGCTGTGTTTGGGTGATTTTTTGTTTCCGTCCGTCCCATCAGATAGTCGCAGGAAACACCGTAATAGTCAGCCAGCAACAGAATGCTGTACGGGCTGATGTCCTTGCCGTTATCTGATTCATATTTGCCAAGTGCGGATTTTGAGATGCCCACCTCGGCGGCAAGCTGCTCCAAGGTCAGCTTTCGCTCTACTCGTAAATCCTTCAACCGCTCTCCGATTGTCAGCTTGACTTGCATACAGCAGCCTCCTTTTCCATTTTTCTGTATTATATCATGCTTTTCCGTTTTGTGTCTCAAAGCGTGGAAAATTTCAACTTCTACCCCACTTTTCCTGCCTCTTGGATATACGGGAAAGGGCCTGTTTTCTTACTAAAATTTAGACGTAAACCACGCAGCACCTTGAAAAGTTCATGATCGTCCGATGAGGATATGCTTCCGGAGAAGTACCGCATTCCGCGTACCAAGGAAAAGACAACGCCGGAGTAAAGACTCGGGCAGGAACGGCATCGGGTAGAACGGCAAAGTTTAATTATTTTACAGGAGGAAACAGGTATGGATTTATTTACACAAATCAAGATGGCAGTTTCCGTGAAAGAGGCTGCCGAATACTACGGATTGGGAGTAAATCGTGGCAACATGGTCTGCTGTCCCTTCCACAATGACCGTACACCCAGTATGAAGCTGAATGAGGATTACTTCTACTGCTTCGGGTGCGGGGTCCACGGCGATGTGATCGACCTTGTGGCAAGGCTGTTCAACCTGAGCAGCTATGATGCGGCGAAGAAACTGGCGTATGACTTTGGAATCGACCCGGACAAGCCCCCGGCTGCGGAAATCGAAATATCCGCTGGCAAAGGCGTTCCAGAATGAGACGCTGCATTGTCAGCGGATATTATGCGATTATCTGCACCTTTTTGAGCGCTGGAAGATGCAGTACGCACCCAAAACGCCGGAGGATACTCTTGATGACCGCTTTGTGGAAGCCTGCCAGATGCTCGATTATATCGAGGATCTGACAGATATTTTAACCTTTGCGGAGTTGGAGGTTCGTGTGAAAACTGTGGATATGCTTCAAAAGGACGGCATAATCGACCGACTGGAAGAACGCCTGGCAAAGGAGGTGGATGCCCGTGGCAAAACGGAAATCGGCTAATTGGGACGCGCCCATCTGGTTTGACGGCACAAATATCAATGAGGCACTGTTCTGTGATGAATTTCTGAACAGCCGGAAAATCATCTTTGCTGATGGTGCTTTCTTTACACCGGACGGCAGAGTGACCGACGATCTGCCGCTTCGGGGCGAAATCTATGAGGAACTGAAATGCTGCGCTGTGAACAATATCCCCCGCAAGATCACTAACATTTTGGAAGTGATGAGGCTGGCAGCTCATGTGGAGGACTTTGCGCCGGAGGCAGATAGAATCCATCTGGCAAACGGTACTTTGAAGCTGGATGGCAGCTTTACCGAGGGCAGACCGAACATTGTGCGGAGCAGACTGCCGGTGGCATACCGCCCTGACGCACCGGCTCCCGTTCGGTGGCTTTCCTTTCTGGATGGACTTCTTTACACGGAGGATATTCCCACCTTGCAGGAGTTCATCGGTTATTGCTTGATTCCCAGCAACAATGCTCATGTACGGTAAGGAAGCAAGCAACCGAAAACAAGAGATAGACCGCCAGCACTACACTATTCCGAACCAAAGACCAAAAGATAAGCATTGTGGGAAAATCTAAACTTTTGGATTTTCCTACAATGCCGACTACGGCGGAATCCTTCCCACTCCTTATATCTTTATTTCCGTATACATTGAATTTGTATTTAGTAAATGCTATAATGTCCCTATTCAAATTATAAATGTGTTGAATTAGTTACATGTACATATTTTTTGTGCCGCATAAATACCCTGTTGAGGTTGTCGTTCTTTGTCCAGATGTGGAAACAATAAAAGGAAGGGAACGATACAGGGAGAAAACAGGCTATTCCGGCTTTACGGTTGAAACCTTATACGATACATTTATGCAGACAACACCACGGATCGGCTTTTGGCTGGACAATTCCAACCAAACACCACAGCAGACAGCAGAAACCATTCTGAACGCCAGAAAGTCGGTATGATTGTTACATATAAGGGGAAGAAAAATTTCTTTTAGGTACTTTCTTTCCTAAAACTAATGTGATATAATAGCATCATTCCAAAAAAGGAGTAAAAAATATGCGGCAAGGTATTCTTAAATAAAACTATAATCAAATAGTGGGAACAAAGGATTATGATAGTCCCTTTTGTGGGGGCTTGGTTTTTTGTACCCAATTTAAGAATACTTTTGCCTTATCAATTTTGACATATCCGAAAAACAGCAATCACAAACAGGTGTATGCTGTATATGTGTATGTCCGCAAATTATAATCCCCAGTGGTAAAAGTATTTTACTGCTGGGGATTTTTATGCCCTTTTGGGGCTGTAAAAGGAGGACAATCACATGAAAATAATCAATATTGGAATTCTCGCCCATGTAGACGCAGGAAAAACAACATTGACGGAAAGCCTGCTGTACACCAGTGGAGCGATTGCGGAACAAGGAAACGTGGATAAAGGAACTACAAGAACAGACACTATGATTTTGGAACGGCAGCGCGGAATTACCATTCAGACAGCGGTTACTTCTTTTTGCTGGAATGATTATAAAATCAATATCGTGGACACTCCCGGTCATATGGATTTTTTAACCGAAGCATATCGCTCTTTATCTGTCCTTGACGGAGCTGTTTTAGTCATTTCGGCAAAAGACGGCGTACAGGCACAAACCCGTATATTATTCCATGCGCTTCAGAAAATGGACATTCCGACAATTATCTTTATAAATAAGATAGACCAAAATGGGATCGACCTGCGGCGTGTTTACCAAAGCATTAAAGATAAACTTACCAGTGATATGATTGTCATGCAGGAGGTTTCCCTGTCGCCAAAGATAACCATGACCGATATTTCTGATTTGGACAAATGGGATATGATTATTTCCGGAAGCGATGAACTATTAGAACGATATGTTGCAGAGGATTCTTTGGATATACAGGAATTACAATATGAAAAGTGCAAAAGAACCAGATGCTGCTCTTTGTTTCCTGTTTATCATGGGAGTGCAAAAGACAATTTAGGAACAGAAAAACTGATTGAAGCGATTACAGAAACTTTCATTACAGAAACAGACGATATTCAGTCTGAATTATGTGGATATGTTTTTAAGGTTGAGTATACAGAGCGGAAAAAACGGCTTTCTTATTTACGCCTGTATCATGGGACGCTCCATTTACGGGATACCCTGCTGCTGTCAAAAAAGGAAAAAATAAAGATTACAGAAATGTGTATTCCGTCAAATGGTGAAATCGTCCCGGTTGACCATGCCTGTCCGGGAGAAATTGTTATTTTAGCTGATGATACTTTGAAACTGAACGACATTCTGGGAAATGAAAAACTCCTGCCTCACAAAACACGGATTGATAATCCCATGCCATTACTTCGGACAACGGTAGAGCCGCAAAAGCCGGAGCAAAGGGAAGCCCTGTTAAATGCCCTCACAGAGATTGCTGATACAGACCCTCTTTTGCATTTTGACATTGATACTGTTACACATGAGATTATATTATCTTTTTTGGGAAAAGTACAGTTAGAAGTTATTTGTTCGCTATTAGAAGAAAAATATCATGTGGGCGTGGCTATGAAAGAGCCTTCGGTTATTTATCTGGAAAGACCGCAAAAAAAAGCGAGCTACACGATTCATATTGAAGTGCCGCCGAATCCGTTTTGGGCATCTATTGGTTTGACTGTAACACCGCTTCCTGTTGGAAGCGGAACACAATATAAAAGCGAGGTATCTCTCGGCTATTTAAACCAAAGTTTTCAAAATGCCGTCATGGAGGGTGTGCGTTATGGAATGGAGCAGGGCTTATATGGCTGGGGAGTGACAGACTGCCAAATTTGTTTTGATTATGGAGTTTATTACAGCCCGGTCAGCACCCCCGCTGATTTTCGTTTTCTTGCGCCTGTCGTGTTGGAGCAGGCATTGAAAAAAGCAGGAACACAACTGTTGGAACCATACCTTTCCTTTACCCTTTTTGCACCGCAGGAATATCTTTCACGGGCTTATAATGACGCACCAAAGTATTGCGCAATCATTGAATCAACCAGACTTGAAAAAGATGAAGTTATTTTTAAGGGGGAAATCCCTGCCCGTTGTATTGGTGAATATAGAAATGATTTGAATTTTTATACAAATGGAAGAAGTGTCTGCATTACAGAATTAAAAGGGTATCAGGAAACTTCCGGCGAGCCTGTGTTTCAGCCACGCCGCCCGAACAGCCGTTTAGACAAGATCCGGCATATGTTTCAGAAGATAATGTAACATCTTGCGCAATGCAAACGTTCATTGCTGGCTATTGCGAAATATCATTGATAAAATCAGCATCAGAGAGGAGGAACCATTTTGAACCAGAAACAGACGGATATTACAACAGGAAAGCAAATACGTCATCTGCGAACACAATCGGGAATGACACAGGAAGAACTGGCTGGGAAATTGAATGTTACCCGGCAGGCGCTATCGAATTGGGAGAGAGATGTTAATGAACCCGATTTAAATACGTTGAAAAAAATTTGTTTTCTTTTTGGAGTCCACATGGACGATTTTGCGAAGGAGGTAATAACAAAAATGGAAACATGTGAAAAAAAGAGAAACGACAATTTAATAAGTATGATATGGCAATTGGACTTTTTTATGGTGTCGGGATATTTCTTGGCATTGGTATTTTCTTTGTTGGCGGTTTTATGACAATGTCGGGTGCAGGGTGGGGAGCATCACTATTTGGCGGTGGCTGTTTTTCTCTTGTATTTGGCTTGATATGCCATGCAGTTATTACATTGAGAAGAAATGACAAATGATGACATATCCTGCTTTCTAGTCTTTTCGGTCATATCGCGTAAAAAAGCCGCTGCTTTTGGCTTTCCAATAGCGGCGGCAAAGGGAAATATCCTTTGAATACCTTACAGAAGAAAAGTTTTGCAGCATTATAAAAATAAAAGCCTATACCATTTTGGAAAGAAAAGATACATAATAGTCAAGACGGCAACAATCAGAAGTTATGGAGGGTAACAATGGAATATAGTAAGGAAGATTTAATGGAAGCAAAAAGGCAAATTTTGGGAGTGGGAGAGAACATGGGAACAGAGGAAAGCAAAAAGATCTGGGAGAAAAACGCACAATTTTGGGATGATGCAATGGGTGACGAATCCAATGAATTTCACAGAGAGGTAGTACGTCCCAAAGTAACGGAACTTCTCTCTCCTGATCCTTCGGATTACATTTTGGATATTGCGTGCGGCAATGGAAATTATTCTTCGTATCTTGCACAGAGAGGCGCTTCGGTCGTCGCTTTTGATTACAGCAAAAAAATGATAGAATTGGCTAAAAGACGGCGATCACAATATGCAAAACAAATTGAGTTTTGCGTAGCGGATGCGACCAATAGAGAAAGCTTATTAGGATTAAAAAGAAATCGAGCCTTTACGAAAGCAGTTTCTAATATGGCAATTATGGATATTACGGATATTGAACCGCTTTTTATGGCTGTTTATGAACTATTGGAGGAAAACGGGATTTTTGTCTTTGCAACGCAGCACCCTTGTTTTATCACATTGACTGAAAAATATATGACACCGCACAGTTACTATGATATAGCGATCGAAGGGCAGCCGGAGGAGCAGATTTATTATCATCGTTCCATACAAGATATTTTTAACCTTTGTTTCAGAGCTGGATTTGTCATTGATGGATTTTATGAAGAATGTTTCAAAAACAATAAAGAAATTCCTATGGTAATGATAGTAAGGCTTAAAAAGGTAAAACGTGATAGCTTAAAATAAATTCAAGTTTGCCGGATAAATAGCAAACCCGGCCGAGCCAGTCAACGGTCAAGATGAACGGGCTTCGCCCGCCGTTGACAGCCCCGCCCGGTTTTGCAGTTAGGCAGTCAAGGAGCGACAGCCTAAAGTGCTGCCGCCCCTTACTATCATAAAAAGCAACTACTAACCAGCCACAGCCCTTTTGGGAGGAAAGGGGGATTTTCCATGACCTGTACAGAAGAATATCGGGAACATATCGAGTACACTTTCCATGCCTTTTGCAAAGTCGTTATCCGAAATGCAACGATCAACGCAGCGAGGACACGGAGCAGGAAGCACAAAAGAGAAATATCCCTTGAATACCTCACAGACGAAAAGCACTACCCTTTAGGCACGACAGATGAATATTTCCAAGCCCCGGAGCCGGACGAGGAATACATACTTACCCTTTGCGGCGATACGGTCATTTTCAGCAGCGGTTTACTTGCGGAAGCCCTGTCACGGCTGGACGAACGGGAGCGGGAAATGATTTACCTGTCCTTTTTCAAGCGTATTCCACAGCACGAAATTGGCAGACAGTACGGGCGCAGCCGCAGCACAGCGGGCTACCATATCCGAAAAGCCCTACGGCAGCTCCAAGCGGAAATGGAGGGAATGGCATATGAGAAATAATAGGCTTCTCCCCTATGAAACAATCGTCCAAGCCGCCAGCGGGGAGCCGGAAGCGGTGGGAACTGTATTGCAGTATTACCGCCGCCGCATACAATGTGCCGCCCGTGTGAATGGACGGGTAGACCAAGATACAGAGGACTACATCACCCAGACGCTTCTCACAGCTATTTTCAAGTTCCGCTTTGGGAGATAGCCCTACCGCCTACAACTGAATAACCGCCGCTTCGCCGGCAACCAGAAAGCAGTAAATCTATTCAACAGATTTGCTGCTTTTTTTCGTTCCTGTTTGGCATTTTTGAAAATCCCCAGTATGAAAAAACAAAAGGGAAAATAGCCGCCGCAGTTGGCAAAATCCCTTACTTATCCGTAGAGGGTATCAAAGAAAAAAATACTGCCATTGTCCGCCTATTCCGGCTTGCGTGGTGTTGTAGGGAATAGAGGGGAAATTCTAAAAATCTCCGTCCATTTTGCTTTGCGTGGTGTTGTAGGTAGTGAAAGGAAAATTTTCAAGATAAGCCGGAATAGCGGGTAGCAAAGCCCTTTTGAAACGTTTTGTTAGCGGAAAGGACGGGAGCCGGGGAACGCCGGAGTTTTTCAGAGCAAGATTCTACCGAGGTGCCAAAATTCGCTCTCCGCTTATTTTTGCCCCTGCGGGAATCTTGTTGGGGAGTGCCTTCCCCAAACCCTGCTATGCGCCCTGTCGGGCGAGAAAGGAGGTCACAGACCATGCGAAAGAAATACAATACGCCCCACCGCCGTCATGTGGTAAAGACCCGCATGACCGATGAAGAATACGCCGACTTCACCGGGCGGCTGGCGGCTTATGAAATCAGCCAGTCCGAGTTTATCCGGCAAGCCATACGGAAAGCGACCATACGCCCCATTGTCACCGTTTCCCCGGTCAATGACGGGCTGCTTGCCGCCCTCTCCAAGCTCACGGCAGAGTACGGGAAAATCGGCGGCAACTTAAACCAGATTGCCCGGAGCCTGAACGAATACGGAAGCCCCTACCGGGGGCTGGAAAAGGAAGTGCGGGGAGCCGCCGCCGACCTTGCCGCCTTGAAGTTTGAAGTCTTGCAGAAAGTAGGTGAAGCCGTTGGCGATACTCAAACATATCAGCTCTAAAAATGCCAACTACGGGGACGCTGAAAAATACCTCACATTCGAGCATGACGAGTTTACCATGAAGCCCACCCTTGACGCAGACGGGCGGCTCATACCGAGGGTAGACTACCGCATATCCTCTCTGAATTGTGGCGGGGAGGATTTTGCCGTTGCCTGTATGCGCTCCAATCTCCGCTACGGCAAGAACCAGAAACGGGAGGACGTAAAGAGCCACCACTACATCATCAGCTTTGACCCACGGGACGGCCCGGACAACGGCTTGACCGTTGATCGGGCGCAGGAGCTGGGCGAGAAGTTCTGCGCCGAGCATTTCCCCGGACACCAGGCCCTTGTCTGCACCCACCCGGACGGACACAGCCACACCGAAAATATCCATGTGCATATCGTCATTAACAGTCTGCGGATTGCGGAGGTTCCCATGCTGCCCCACATGGACAGGCCAGCGGACAGGAAAGCAGGCTGCAAGCACCGCTGTACGGACGCAGCTATGAACTATCTGAAAGCCGAAGTCATGGAGATGTGCCACAGCGAGGGGCTTTACCAGATAGACCTTTTGAACGGCAGCAAAGAACGCATTACCGAGCGTGAGTATTGGGCGCAGAAGAAAGGACAGGCTGCCCTTGACAGAGCCAACGCCCCTATTGCTGCGGACGGTATCGCGCCCCGGCAGACCAAGTTTGAAACGGATAAGGCGAAGCTGCGCCGGACTATCCGGGAAGCCCTTGCCGCTGCTTCCGGCTTTGATGAGTTTGCCGCCCTGCTTCTCCGGCATGGTGTGACCGTCAAGGAGAGCCGGGGGCGGCTAAGTTACCTCACGCCGGACAGGACGAAGCCAATTACCGCCCGGAAGCTGGGGGACGATTTTGACCGGGCTGCTGTCCTCTCCGTTTTGGAGCAGAACGCCGCCAGAGCCGCCGAAAAACCCGCAGCCATAGCGGAATACCCCGGCAGTATCAAAGACCGCTTACGGACGAAAAAAGAAGCGAAAAACGCCCCGAACAATGACGCTGTACAGCGCATGGTAGACATAGCCGCCAAGCGAGCCGAGGGGAAAGGACGGGGCTATGAGAAGTGGGCGACCATGCACAACCTCAAACAGATGTCGGCTACCCTCATGCTCTACCAGCAGTATGGTTTTTCTTCCCCGGACGAGCTGGACGCTGCCATTTCCGCAGCCAACACCGCCACGCAGGAGAGCCTTGCCGGACTGAAAGGGCTGGAAGCCGCTATCCGGGAGAAAAAGGAATTGCAGCGCAACCTTTTGGGCTATATCGGCACGAAGCCCGCCCGTGACGGTCTGAAAGCGCAGAAATCGGAGAAAGCCCGGAGAGCCTACCGGGAACAGCACGAAAGCGATTTTATCATAGCGGACACAGCCGCCCGTTATTTCCGGGAGCATGGAATAACCAAGCTGCCAGCCAGCAAAGCCCTGCAAAGGGAGCTTGAGCAGCTTACCGTCCAGAAGAACGCCGGATATAACGACTACCGGGAGAAACGCCAGCGGGCGCAGGAGCTTCAGACAGTCAGACGCAATATCGACCAGATTTTAAGGGGCGCACCGAGCCAGCAGAAAAAGCGTGAACAGGAGCGTTAAAGACCGCCCCGAAATGATACCGAAACCCTACAAAAATACAGGTATGATATGAACCCTTACCGCAATACTCCCCGACTTCCAAACGGGGCTTACAGGGCAGAAAAAGCCCGAAAATGATACCGAGAACATACAGAAAATGCCCCCTATCCCGCTACACCGATAGGAACGGCAGAAAGGAGCTTACCATTGCCGAGAATGAGCAAGAAGCGGCGGCTGGAATGGTCTTTCTTCCTCAACCACCGCAACCGTATCACTTACAACGACCTATGCCGGGGCTGCACCCGTGACTGCAAACAGAGCTTCCGGGCGGTTATCATACTATGCCCTCGCTATTATTCCAAACGCTGGAAAAAGGAGGACGCAGCCTATGGCAGATAACCGCAAATATTACTACCTCAAGCTGAAAGAGAGCTATTTTGACGATGATGCAATCGTTCTGCTGGAAAGTATGCAGGACGGCGTTATCTATTCCAACATTCTCTTGAAGCTGTACTTGAAATCGCTGAAAAACGGCGGGAAATTGCAGCTTGACGAGAATATCCCCTACACCGCCCAGATGATTGCGACCATTACCCGCCAGCAGGTAGGTACCGTAGAGAGAGCTTTGAAAATCTTTATGAAGCTGGGGCTTGTGGAGCCTTTGCCAAGCGGCGCACTCTACATGAGCAACATTGAGCTTTTAATCGGCCAGTCCTCTACCGAGGGGGAGCGCAAGCGCAGGGCGCGGCTGGCTTTGCAGGAACAAAAAGCCCTGCCGCAGACAGGGGCGGACAAATGTCCACCATATCGAGCGGACATTTGTCCACCAGAGATAGAGATAGAGAAAGAGATAGATATAGAAATAGAAAAAGAGAGAGAGTTAGAAACGGGACACCCCGCCCCCGCCGCCTATGGCAGATACCACAATGTCATTCTTTCCGATACGGAGCTTGACGGGCTGAAAACAGAGCTTCCCGGCAAGTGGGAGTATTACATTGACCGCCTATCCTGCCATATCGCTTCCAGCGGGAGGAAATACAAGAGCCATGCAGCCACGATTTTCAAGTGGGCGCAGGAGGACGCAGCCAAGAAAGCCCCGAAAAAGGGCATACCCGATTATACCTGTAAGGAGGGCGAGAGCTTATGACGAATGGATTTGATGAAATGATTTTGAATATGACCGACACCACGCCGGAGCCGGAGGACTACACCGGCGAGGACGGGCTTTTATACTGCGGGAAGTGCCACAAGCCCAAAGAGGGCTATTTCCCCAAAGAAACCGCCGCATGGCTGGGGCGTGACCGCCACCCGGCAGAATGTGACTGCCAGCGGGCAGAGCGTGAGGAACGGGAAGCCGCAGAGAAACAGCGCAGTCACCTTGAAACTGTCGAGCGGTTGAAGCGGCGGGGCTTTACAGACCCGGCTATGCAGGGCTGGACGTTTGAGAACGACAACGGCAAGTGCCCGCAAATGGAACACGCCCATTTCTATGTGGAGAACTGGGAAACCATGAAAGAGCGCAACATTGGCTATCTGCTATGGGGCGGCGTTGGCACAGGCAAGAGCTATTTTGCGGGCTGTATCGCAAATGCCCTTATGGAGCGTGAAATCCCCGTGTGCATGACAAACTTTGCATTGATATTGGGTGACCTTGCCGCCAGCTTTGAGGGCAGGAATGAATATATCTCCCGACTTTGCAGCTTCCCGCTGCTTATCCTTGACGATTTTGGAATGGAACGGGGAACGGAATACGGCTTAGAGCAGGTCTACAACGTGATTGACAGCCGTTACCGCAGCGGCAGGCCGCTGATCGTCACGACTAATCTCACGCTGGAGGACTTGCAGCACCCGGAGGACACCGCCCACGCCCGCATTTATGACCGTCTGATTGAAATGTGTTCTCCTGTCCGCTTTACCGGGAGCAACTTCCGAAAAGCCACGGCGCAGGAGAAAATGGGACAACTGAAAAAGCTGATGAACAGAAAGGAGAGCCGCCTATGACCAACACCCCAAAGAATGACCGCAGCACCCGCCGCCCGGATTGCGTGACGGAAATCCGCATAGGTAATTCTGTCCTTGTCGTTTCCGGCTATTTCAAGCAGGACACCACCGCCACCGCCGCCGATAAAATGCTGAAAGTGCTGGAAGCGGAAGCTGCTACACAAAAATCGGCAATTTGACGGGACGTAAAGAAGCAGAAAGGACTGTACAGCCAGCCCCGGCGTGTGGTATGATAGTCATACGGAATAGTGGGGCTGGCTGTCGGAAATGGAGGACACTATGTTAAGACAGACCACCCGAAACCTTATTACCGCCCTTTATCCGAGATTATCCCACGAGGACGAGCTGCAAGGTGAGAGCAATTCTATTTCAAACCAGAAGCGTATTCTTGAAACCTATGCGAAGCAGAACGGCTTTTCCAATCTGCAATGGTACACAGATGACGGTTATTCTGGGGCGAACTTCCAAAGACCCGGTTTTCAAGCCATGCTTGCGGACATTGAAGCCGGAAAAGTCGGCACCGTTATCGTCAAGGATATGTCACGGTTAGGGCGAAACTATCTGCAAGTGGGAATGTATACGGAAATGATTTTCCCACAGAAAGGCGTCCGCTTTATCGCTATCAATGACGGAGTGGACAGCGCACAGGGCGACAATGATTTTGCCCCTCTGCGGAACATTTTTAACGAATGGCTGGTGAGAGATACGAGCAAGAAAATCAAAGCAGTAAAACGGTCTAA
Organism: Brotaphodocola catenula; assembly: GCA_020686985.1. GTDB lineage: Bacteria > Bacillota > Clostridia > Lachnospirales > Lachnospiraceae > Brotaphodocola > Brotaphodocola catenula. The sequence continues at coordinate 2,020 of JAJEPU010000055.1, read as the reverse complement.
GGGTATGAGCGGGAAGCCCGTCACGAGCAAACCCGTATACGGCTACTTTATGGACGAGGACGAAAATTTTATCATTGACGGGGAAGCCGCCCCTGTTGTGCGGCAGATTTACAGCTTGTGCCTTGCCGGGAACGGGCCGACCAAGATAGCCCGTATGCTCACAGAGCAGGAGATCCCCACGCCGGGAACGCTGGAATACCGTCGGACGGGAAGCACCCGCCGCTACCACCCCGGCTATGAGTGCAAGTGGGCGACCAATACCGTGGTACATATCCTTGAAAACAGGGAGTACACGGGCTGTCTGGTAAACTTCAAGACGGAGAAGCCGTCCTACAAGACCAAGCACAGCGTAGAGAACCCCATTGAGAAACAGGCGATTTTCGAGAACCACCATGAGCCTATCATTGACACCCAGATGTGGGAGCGTGTGCAGGAGTTACGCAAGCAGCGCAAACGCCCGAACCGCTATGATGAAGTGGGCTTATTCTCCGGCATACTCTTTTGTGCCGACTGCGGCAGCGTCCTTTACCAGCAGCGTTACCAGAACGCCACCCGCAAGCAGGATTGTTATATCTGCGGGAGCTACAAGAAGCGTACCCGTGACTGTACGGCGCACTTTATCCGCACCGACCTGTTGACCGCCGGAGTGACCGACAATCTGCGGAAAGTCACCAGCTATGCAGCGAAGCACGAAGCCCGGTTTATGAAGCTGCTGATCGAGCAGAACGAGGACGGGGGCAAGCGCAGGAACGCCGCAAGGAAAAAGGAGCTGGAAGCCGCCGAGAAGCGTATCAGCGAGTTATCCGCTATCTTCAAGCGGCTGTATGAGGACAGCGTGACCGGGCGCATTTCAGACGAGCGTTTCACGGAGCTGTCGGCAGACTATGAAGCCGAGCAGAAAGAACTGAAAGAGAGAGCCGCCGCTATCCGGGCAGAGCTTTCCAAAGCGCAGGAAGCCACGGTAAACGCAGAAAAGTTTATGAATGTTGTCCGCAAGTACACCAGCTTTGAAGAACTTACCCCTACCCTTTTGCGTGAGTTTGTGGAGAAAATCGTTGTGCATGAGTGCAGCTATGACGAGAACGGCACACGCAGACAGGACATTGATATTTATTACTCTTTCGTTGGCAAGGTAGACCTGCCCGAATGACCGCCCGACCTATCCGGCGCAATGCGCAAACGCCGGATAGGAACGGCAAAATTTTTTACACTTCTACTACTTCTTTATCACACATCAGCAAAGGGGCAGCGCATGATGGTGATTAAAGGAAACGGCGGCGAAGGGAAATCGCAGATCGGCGCTGTGCTGGGTGCACTTCTCGGCAGCAACATGAAGGACGGCAGCATCGGCAAAATTTCTGAAAACCGTTTTGCCCGCGCCGACCTGGAACACATTCTGCTGTGCGTGGATGATGATATGCGAATGGAAGCGCTGCGGCAGACCAACTACGTCAAGTCCATCGTGACCGCCCAAGGCAAAATGGATTTGGAGCGCAAGGGTAAGCAGAGCTACCAGGGGTGGATGTTTGCCCGCCTGCTGGCGTTCTCCAATGGCGATCTGCAAGCGCTTTATGACCGGAGCGACGGATTTTACCGCCGCCAGCTTGTACTGACCGCCAAGGAAAAGCCTGCGGGACGGGTAGATGATCCCGACCTTGCCGAAAAAATGAAAGCGGAGGTCGAGGGTATCTTCCTGTGGGCGTTTGAGGGCTTGCAGCGGCTTGTTGCCAACAACTTCAAGTTTACGGAAAGCCAGCGTACGCGGGACAATCGGGAGGCGGTCAAGCGGGATAACAACAACGTCTTTGATTTTCTGGAATCAGAGGGATATATCCGATTGAAAGCGGACTGCACCATCAGCTCTAAGGAATTGTACGAGATTTACCGGATGTGGTGTGAGGAAAACAATCTGACACCGTTAAAGCGCCGCAGCTTCAGCGAGATGTTGTGGTCAAGCGTTTTTGTAACGCTTGTGGCTAAAAAAGATCTGGGCAGTTATGCGTTGACTCGCGCTTCATGA
>JAJEPU010000054.1 GCA_020686985.1 Brotaphodocola catenula | reverse complement strand
CAATATGCAATTAAAATACAATAACTATGTGGCTTTCAGCCACGTTCACGGCGTTGCCGTGAATAATTCAGGATAAACTATAAATGAGCAAATTTGAAAAATTGCACAAAACTATGCCACAGCCTTTACAAAGGAATCAAAATCATGGTAGTCCTTTGCACATTGGAAAAGGTATCGGTATTTTTCCATCTGGATAATGTTGCTGATTTGATGATATCCGTTTTCAAAAGAGCAGAATTCACCATTTCCCGCTACGCACATGTAATGCGCCAGTGACATCAGCAGCCAGTATCTTCGGATCCCCTGCGCAGAACGTATCTGATAGCCACCCAATGCCAGCTTTGCCTTACACTGGCGGAAAAATATTTCGATTGACCATCTGCATGCATAATGGGACAGGATCTCATCTGTTGATAAGGATACATCCGTGCTGAGAAAAGCCCGCAGAGCTTTCGGGTTTCCAAATGCTTTTTCTGGATAGCTTAAAAGAACCACAGCATTTTCGATACCGTTGAGTTTTCCTTCATACCGGTACACATAATATTTTTGATTTTTCACTGTCACAAGGTTAAAATCAGAACATGTGACCGACAAAAGTATGGCAAATTCGCTGAGTTTCTTCTTGATCCCAAAGGGATAAAGCGTCCGGTTTGTTTTTAACGCACCGATGGTATGATATCCCTTAGTAGCAAAGGCATTGATTATTTTTTCAGAAACATAGGACATGACCGGTGGAGCAGGCAGTTCCTTTGCGATGTCTTGTACAATGTCGATCTTAGAAATTGATTTATCGTACATGACAAAAGCATAATTCAGAACAATGCCATTGCAGGAAAGCATAACTGCAACCGCCTGATGCCCGTAATCCTGTTTTCCCTTTAGATGGGATTGGTGAAAATACGCATCTTCAATGGGATGCAGAGCCCGTGACGAAGGCTTTGTCTTTGAAGCGATCGTATCGTCTACAATGCAGAAAACAGGTTTTCCGGTGCGTACTGCCTCTGAATAAATGATCTCAACAACAGAGCGCTTTAGGGTATCCGAAAGGAAAGAATCATCCCATTTCCCAGAGTTAAGGAAATGTGCGATCGTAGTTCTGTGGCAAGAACTGTTTTTGGCAAAGTCCGTGGTTTTTCCATGATATCCTGAGATAAAAATACTGAGCAGGATGCTCATAAAGTGTTTTATCACCCGATTCGAATAAAATTTGCAGAGGTTTAATTTCTTAAACTGGTTGTATATACTTGCTCATTTATAGTAATAAAAATAGATTTTAGGAGGGAGAATTATGAAATTACTGATGGTTGGACCAATGACTGGAATTAGTAATACTTGTAGACTTAGAGCAAATGCTTTAAAAAAAATATGTGATAAAGTTGATATAATTAGTATTGATGAACGGAAGGTAACTTTAGAATATAAAGTACGAAATAAGTTGTTCAATATGGGAATGTCAGTAGCTGTTTCTGAAAGAAACAATGAAAATGAAGCGCTTATTGAAGCTATAACAAAGGATGTATATGACATAATTTGGATAGATAAAGGATGTACTATTTTTGCAAGTACATTGGAAAAAGTAAAAATAATAAGTCCTAATAGTATTATTGTTAACTTTTCGCTTGATAATATGATGGAACGACACAATCAGAGCAAACAATTTTTGCAGTCTATACATTTATATGATGTGCATATAACAACAAAGTCTTTTATTATAAAACAACTATATGATATGGGGGCAAAAAGCGTAATTTATACAAATCAAAGTTATGATGAAGATTTTCATTATCCGCGAGAAATAAATAATCAGGATTTATTACGTCTTGGAGCGGATGTTGGTTTTGTGGGTATGTGGGAAAAAGAAAGAATGGAAGACATACTTTACTTAACAAGGAATGGTGTGAAAGTTCGTGTCTTTGGAGATAAAAAATGGAAGCAGTGCGATAATGATAATCCAAATTTAATTATTGAGAACCATGGATTGTATGATGATGATTATGCTAAAAGTTTCCGGTGCTTTAAAATTTCGTTATGTTTTTTAAGAAAAATGAATCATGATCTTCATACATCTCGAAGCATGGAAATACCAGCGTGTGGTGGATTTATGATGGCTGAGAGAACAGTAGAACATCAGAAATTATTTAAAGAAGATAAGGAAGCAGTCTTTTTTTCATCTAAAGAGGAACTTTTAAAAAAATGCAAGTACTATCTTTCACATGATGAAGAACGAATTAAAATTGTAGAGAATGGACGTAACAGATGTCTTAAATCAGGGTATTCAAATATAGAAACATTGAGAAGAATAATTGATGAAGTACAACAAATGAGGATTTAAAATGAGAGAAAGAAAATTTGTTTGGAATACAGTAACCTCTCTAGTTTCGCAGATGATTAGTTTGATTTGTGGTTTTATTTTGCCACAAATGATACTTAATGCGTATGGAACAGAGGTTAATGGTTTAGTTTCTTCTGTTAATCAATTTTTGACTATAGTTTCTTTAAGCGAATTTGGAATGACGGCTGTTGTTCAATCAGCACTTTATAAGCCACTTAGTAATCATGATAATTACAAAATTAGTTGCATAATGGCTTCATCAGTAAAATTCTTTCGGAAAATAGCAATAGTATTAATTATATATGTAACTGCATTGTGTGTTTTATATCCTATTTTGGTAAAGTCAAATTTTGATTATGTATATATTGTTACATTGATTGCTATTTTAAGTATTAATTCTTTGGCACAATATTTACTTGGAATTACAAATTGTCAATTACTTAGTGCAGATCAACGTGTATATATAGTTTCGTTGTCAACGATTGTAATGACATTACTTAATACGGTTGGGTGCTATATAGTAATTCAGTTAGGAGGTGGAATTCATGCGGTTAAACTTCTAACGGTAAGTGTATTCTTAATTAAACCTATTGTAGCCCAAATATATGTTAAAAAAAATTATCGCATTGATTTACAGGTAAAATATACAGGTGAGCCAATTACGCAAAAATGGAACGGTGTAGCACAACACATTTCTTATTATGTTTTTAATAGTACAGATATTGTAATTCTTTCTATGTTTTCAACGCTTGAAAATGTATCAATTTATGCAGTACATGCATTAATTTTAAATGGTTTAAAACAATTATGTACATTAGTTGATAATAGTATTAAACCGCTATTAGGAGAGCTGTGGGCAAAAAAAGAGAATGAGCGATTAAAAACATATTTTTTCTTTTATGAATGGTTTTTGAATGCACTATCGATATTTGTTTTTGGCTGTGCTGTATCATTAATTGAATCTTTCGTAATGATATATACAAAAGGTGTTAATGATGCAAATTATAATATTCCAGAATTTGCAATTATTTTAACTATATCGTATATTGTCCAAAATATTAGAAATACATATAATACAATGATTCAGGCGACAGGACGATATAAAGAGACACAATATACATTTATTTGGGGGGCAATTATTAACATTGTGGTATCAATCATAGCAGTAACTAAATTTGGATTGGTGGGAGTCGCTATAGGAACGTTAGTGGGTGCTTTATTTCAAATGCTAACACAAGCGATGTATATTTATAAGAACATATTAAATGCTAACGCATTAAAGACAATTAAATTATGTTTAACTGATTTTCTATTAATATTGTTGGGAATATGTATTACCAAAATTTTACCAATGAATGCTAATACATATATAGAATGGGTTATTACTGCAATTCCTGTGGCTTTAATATGGGCTTTGTTAGTTATTGTAATGAGTTTATTGTTGTACAGGAATGAAGTAGAAGAATTAAAAGTGAGACTAAAAAAGTCAAATAGATGATTATGAAGAGGGATTTTTACAGGCATATTAAAATCCTAATTGTTATGGTAATTGTTCTTGATCTCTAATGGATTAAGCAATAAGATGGATGTTTTATTACTGGTTGTAAGAAATGTTAATTATGAATACGTTGTAATGGGAGGACCTTTTTCAATGAGTTATAGATTTAGGAGGGGGGGGGAAAACGTAATAGTAGATCTCCTCAAAATATTGTATTACCAATAATTACTATTATATTAGCAATAGTTCTTGTGGTTTTCCTTTGGATAGATCAAATTAATGAAAAGAAAAAATCTTTAGAAATTCGAGCACTCAGTGAAAGTATTTCTCAGCAAGAAAAAGAGGCACAAGAGTTATTAGAAAATAAAAAACTAGAAGATAGTTTTTATCAAAAACTAGAAGATAATTTTGCGGTAAATGTTTTAATTGTAGGTGATTCAATTGGAACGGGCGCTGGTATAGAAACTGACGGACAACAGTGGTTTACACAATTACAATCATATTTACGAAAAATTAATAAAAATTCTGTTTCTTTAACAAATGTTTCTATGGGTGGTAATACATCTTATGCCGGTTATGTTCGTACAGAGATGTTAGATGATGATATAAATTATGATTTGGCAATTATTTGTTATGGACAAAATGATAGTTTGGATGATTTTTCTACTTATTATGAGTCTATTATTCGGTCCATTAAAAATAAATATCCAGATTGTTCTATTATTTCGATTCTGGAATCTTCTCAACGTGAGTATAGTGAAAAAATGACTATGATACAGAGTATTTGTGAACATTATCATATTCCAGTCGCTGATACAATTGCAGCTTTTAATAATTCTGGTAAAGATTATGATGATTTAACAAATGATGGTATACATCCAAATGATGCTGGTCAGAAAATTTACTTTGAAACTGTAAAAACAATCATTGATAATAATATAGCAACAACCACTGGAAAGATGGAACATGTGGATATCATTAATAACGATGTGAATAAATTTGATAATTTTGTTTGGTATGGGTCAGATACTGACTTTGATCGTATAGATGATACAACATTTATTATGAATCCATCTTTATCTATATCCGGTGTTTTGGGTATTGATTATACTTATGAATCTGGTGATAATAAGGCAGACATTTATATTGATGGGAAATTGTATAAATCTCCGACGGTTACATTTAATTATGATTCTTCCCAGAGACATATCATGGTAGTTAGTGATGATTGTACAGTAGAAAAACAAATTAAGATTGTATTTAATAGTAAAGAACAGGCTAATGGCTTTTATGGGATTTGCTTTAGTTGGAAATAAATTTTTAAGGTAAAGAAATTAAATGGTATATTAACAGTGTTTTTGCATCCCATCCCTAGTATTGCATCCATCTAGTTTTTAAAGTACTGTTGGATATAGCTTTGCCAGCTTAATTCTGGCATCAGCTGTTGTGAACTGCCAATTTATTTTTACGCATCTCGCATTCCGCTTAATTGTCCAGTTACGAACCTGTTTTTCAAAACTTTCGAGATCTGGAAATGGCTTTGCAAGTGCCTGGCGACTCATAACTCCTATTTCAATTTCTGCCATATCCAGCTAGCTTCCATGTCTTGGCGTGTAATGCCATTCAAAACGTTTGGTTAAGCGGTTGGCTTCTTCTGCTGAAAATGCCTTGTACAAAGAAGATGGCGCATGGATACTTAAGTTATCGGTGACCAATATGATTTTTTCCGCTTTTGGATATAATTCATCTGCCGTATAGCGAAGAACTTTAGCAAAATCAATTGCTGTCCGGGTCTGTTTTACAACAGTTTCCCGTTTCCCTGCCAATGGCTCAGATATCATAAAGATATCTGCAACTCCATTCCGGACATAAACAGAATCCAATTTTTCTGGTTTCCCTGGCTTACAGGGAACCCGTTTTTCAAGGATTAGCTGTTTATTCGTTTCATCAATGCAAACTACCGGTCTGGACGGATCATATGGCCTTTGATATACATCCAGAACATCCTCCATTTTTGCTACGAATTCTGCATCAGCCTGGGGGATGCACCACTCTTTTACAAGCCACGGTTTAATTTCGTTTTTTTCATAACGTTACAGACCGTACTATCGGTGATGTAATCAATAACTTCCAGCCGTATCAGCTCCTCTGCGATAGCCTGCATGGTCCAACGGGAAGCCCCTTCCGGAGGTGTCGAACAGGCAATTGCACAAATCCTTGCTTCTACATCACCTGTAACTTTTCGGTGTCGGTTTTTTTGCTCTTTTCTTCCAAGGGCAGATTCCATACCTTCTGTTACAAAACGCTGGGAAATTCCAGCTATTGTACTATGGGAAGCGCCATATGCTTCTTTGATACGGTCATACGTCCAGGAACTATTTTCGGGCTTTTGATCTAGCTTTAGTAAGATTTGAGCATGCTTTATACGATAGCCCTTTCCACCCTTTTGGATGAGAGATTTGAGTTCCTGTATTTCGGTATCGGTAAGTGTAACATGATAACGTGGCATTGCGTATCCTCCAGAACTGTTTTTGGATGGAGTATAGCAAAAAAACAAGTAACTGTAAACTATTATTACTAGATGGATACTATACTAGATTTTGTAAATGATTTTTGATTGGTAATAATCATTTATTTTCGCCATGTAATGTTCGTTATACCATGTTTTTACTTCCATATTGGCAGGGGGGATTTTTACATTTCTGTATCTAAGTGTCTTACAGTTGCGAATGTATCTGTTTCAACTATTAAAGATATATAACTTTATAGAATAAGAGTGTCACAAGAAATAAGGTGAAGGAATAAGTACTTGTTTTGTAGCATTTAAGAATTTTCCATAGTAGGGGGAATTTTAAAATGAGTATACGAAAGTGTAAAAATGGTCATTATTATGATGATAGTAGGTATTCAAAATGTCCGCATTGTTCTGCATATTCATTAGATACATTTGAGCGTTTTGTAGAAAAACGCTTAAAATCATATGAACCTATTGATGGTGAATGGAAATTTGATTCGTTATTGGGGCGGGGGAGTTATGGAGCGGTATATAAGATTATTAATACAAAAAATAATGAAGAAGCTGCATTAAAAGTTATTATTGTAGAAAATAATAGTAGTAAATCAGAATCAGAGTCTATATTAGATACAACTATTGAATTGTGTATAAATGAAAATGAAGATAGAATCCGAAGAATAAAGAATGAGATAGAGTACTTATATAAGATAAGTGCTTGTAAATATTTTGTACATATATATAAAAATTATGAATTCTATTGGGATCAAGGAATTGATTTTATGATACAAATGGAATTGCTTACTCCAGTAACAGACTATTTTTCTCAAATTAAAAAAACAGAAAAAAAATTGCTATTGCTAGGGATGGATATTTGTAAAGCTTTAATATTTTTAGAATCAAAAAATATTATTCATAATGATGTTAATCCTAATAATATGTATCATTCGAATGATGGAATCTATAAATTGGGTGATTTGGGCATGACTAGCAGTTCGGCAGATTTAGCGCCTGGTGGAACGATACCATATTTATCACCTGAAACATTATTTTCAGGTAGTATTAGTTCACAAACAGATATATATTCTTTAGGAGCTTCACTGTATATACTTTCTGGTGGAGATAAAAGTGATTTAATAAATCGTACAGCCTCAACGATATTAGTTAAACCACCAATAATAGGAGAACAATTTTTTGAAGTAATTTTAGAAGCTTGTGAGTGGGACAAAAGTAAAAGAATTAAAAATGCAAGTGTTTTACTTGAAAAATTAGAACATCTTGGTGATGATAAGATCAATAATGTGGAAGTATTAAAGCAACACGATATCAATCAAAATAAAATTAAAAATCGTTTAAAGAAGAAAAAAAAGTCTGTGTTATATAGACTTATTAATTGGTTTTTATTTACCTGTTTACTGGCACTTATTCCTATAACTATCTTTTTACTTTTTCGAGAGTGTTTAAATCCGACGTTTCCATATGAAAATAAAAAAATTACAGAAACACTGTATTTTGGATTAACTTTATCTATTACAACGATAAAAGATTTAGCATCTTCGACCTTGTGGAGAACATTCTTAGATTCACAAGGATATGGAAAAATAATATTTAGTTGCAGTTTATTTCTTTCTTTAGCAACGTTGATACTTACCGCAATATTTTTTGGAATCATGACGGCAAATGATATGGGAATATTGGTAGATGATGTTGTAAACATAACCATTCTTTGGAAAATAACGGAGGCTTTGGCAGGCATAAATGTTATCGTAGGAATAGTTGTTCAGATTCTACTTGCTGGTGATGATAATTAATGATTGGATAAGTTGATTAAAGTTTTTTGATAGTAGTATTGACTTGAATTAAGAAAAGAGTGATAGAATAGCTGTGAATATAGCAAATATTATTAGAAGTGTATTGGGAATAATAACTTGGATATTAATAATAAATACCATAATGTTGAAAAATCCAAATATGATTTCAAAAACATATAAATATTTTCGAGATATATTATTGAAATGGAGATGGGGTGCAGATAAAAAATATTTTTTAAAATCGGGAAAAACGTATGAATTGTTTTTATATAAATTTATAAAAAGAAAATATAAGGATGATTGTATCACATTAAAGAAAGGAGAAAACATTTTTGGAAGAGATGAAAAAATAGCGGATTTCATAATTGAAGATCCATGTATTTCAAAAAAACATTTTGTAATTTTAGTAAATGAGAATAAACAGATTTTAATTGATTGCAGTAAAAATGGTATATATTTAAATAATATAAAATTGAGTAAACTGCCGAGAGTTTTAAAAGAAGGCGATGAAATTCAAGTATCAGATATAAAGTTTATTGTACATTAAAGTAAATATATTTCAAGAAAAGAGGGGAACTTCTATCAACGAACTATTCACCAACTCCTCCTGTGTTTACTCGAATCGTATTCTCTACACACCATCATCCTTTGCAAAATTGAATCTCATGTTTTTACAGGAAGCCGGGACGTTGACGGCTTTATCTCCGCATACCTCGACTCGAGAGAATCTTAGATCCTTCCTCTGTTTTGTTGTTCAAGACGGGGAGGGATCTCTTGAGTATGAGGGAAAAACGTATGAGCTAAAAACAGGAGACTGTGTATTTATCGATTGCAGGAAGCGATACAGTCACAGCACCGGAAATATCATAATTAAAAATAATATAAATAATAAAGGTAATACCGACAGAAATAATACCGGAATAAACAGCAACAATATAAATAGCACCGGATCAGACAATCAACAGAGTAATGAGATCGAAGAAATCAAAGAACTCAACGAAAACTCAAAACTCTGGAGTCTGGTCTGGTGCCATTTTTATGGGTCGGCGCTTAGTTCTGTCTATGACAAGTACAAGGAGCGTGGTGGAAGACCGGTCTTTCATCTGAATCAGACATCCGAGATCACGGAGATGTTGAATCAGATTTTTGAGATTGCCGGGTCTTCTGATTATATCCGGGATATGAAGATCAATACTCTGCTGTGTCAACTGTTGGAGCATCTGATGGTGTATTCGTGGAATCCGGAAAATGTGACGCGGTCGAAGAAGCGCCTGGAACTGGATGCAGTCAAGTCCTATCTGGATATGCATTATATGGAGAAGATTACGTTAGAGGCACTGGCGGACCAATATTTTATAGATAAATTTTATTTATCAAAGATTTTTAAAGAGCGATACGGCATGACTGTGATTTCCTATGTGGAGGAAAAGCGGATCACAGAGGTGAAACGTCTTCTGCGTTTCAGCAGTATGAACATTGAGGAGATCAGTGGAGTCACCGGTTACGGCGATGCAAATTATTTGAGCAGGCGATTTAAGAAGATTGAGGGAATGACGCCGGGAGAGTATCGCAGAAAATGGCAGGGCAGGGGATAAAAAACCAAGATTGTGCTAGTTTGCACCTAAATGTGCCATTTAGAAACGAAAAGGAATCCTTTAAAATATGCTCGTAATATGCAAGGCACAAAAAATTGCAAGGTAGCAGAGTCACTGATTCTGAGAGTTATTTACTCTGTGAAATGAGCAAAGAAAGTGCCGGGACAGAAAGAGAAACTCAAAGGAAAGAAAAAATAGAAAACAAGAGAGGAAACGGAAAAATGAAAAAAGCACTTATTACCGGTATCACAGGTCAGGATGGTTCTTATCTGGCAGAGTTTTTGCTGGAAAAGGGATATGAGGTTCATGGAATTATCCGCCGTGTATCAATCTCCAACACCGCGCGTATCGATCATCTGATCGCATCTGGATCAATCACTCTTCATGACGGCGATCTGTCTGATTCTTCCAGTCTGATCCGCATCATCGGTCTGGTTCAGCCGGATGAGATCTACAACCTGGCAGCACAGAGCCATGTTCAGATTTCCTTCGATGCTCCGGAGTACTCTGGTGATGTGGATGCACTCGGCGTTCTGAGAATTCTTGAGGCTTGCCGTATTCTCGGTTTGACCCATAAGACCCGTGTTTATCAGGCATCCACTTCTGAGCTTTACGGAAAGGTAGAGGAGATTCCGCAGAGAGAGACGACTCCGTTCCATCCGTACAGCCCGTATGCAGTTGCAAAGCAGTATGGTTTCTGGATCACCAAGGAGTACCGCGACGCTTACAACATGTTTGCCGTAAACGGTATCCTGTTCAACCATGAGTCTGAGCGCCGTGGTGAGAACTTCGTTACCCGTAAGATCACTCTGGCAGCAGGACGTATTGCTGAGGGTCTTCAGGATCATCTGGAGCTTGGAAATATGGATTCCCTGCGTGACTGGGGTTATGCAAAGGATTATGTAGAGTGCATGTGGCTGATCATGCAGCAGGAGAAGCCGGAGGATTTCGTTATTGCAACGGGTGTTCAGCATACGGTTCGTGATTTCACCGAGAAGGCATTCTTAGCAAACGGAATCAAGATTCGCTGGGAGGGCACTGGACTTGATGAGAAGGGTTACGATGCTGAGACCGGCAAGATGCTCGTATGTGTAAATCCGGCATGGTTCCGTCCGACCGATGTAGACAACCTGTGGGGCGATCCGACGAAGGCAAGAACCGTTCTTGGATGGAATCCGCAGAAGACCAGCTATGAGGAGCTTGTAGAGATCATGGCAAAGCATGACCGTGAGCTGGCAAAGAAAGAGAAAGCTGTTCTGATGGCACAGGCTTAATTGAAACAGGTAAGGACAGGCTAGACAGGAAAATAGACAGAAGAATCTATTATGGATGAACTTATGAAATGAGTTTATGAAATCAATTTAGATAGAGGAGCGTCTGATACATTATGATGGAAAAAAATGCGAAAATTTATGTTGCAGGTCATCGTGGCATGGTTGGTTCTGCAATCGTGCGTGAGCTGGAGCGTCAGGGTTACACGAATATCATTACCCGTACCCACAAGGAGCTGAATCTTTGCCGCCAGGCAGATGTGGAAGAGTTCTTTGCGCAGGAGAAGCCGGAATACGTCTTTCTGGCAGCTGCAAAGGTTGGCGGAATCGTTGCAAACGAGGAAGCACTTGCAGATTTCATGTATGACAATATGACGCTTGAGATGAATGTGATTCACTCTGCATGGCAGAACGGATGTAAGAAGCTGGAATTCCTCGGTTCTTCCTGCATTTATCCGCGTATGGCTCCACAGCCGATGAAGGAGAGCTGTCTGCTGACAAGTGAGTTAGAGAAGACGAATGAGGCATATGCGCTCGCAAAGATCAGCGGACTCAAGTACTGTGAGTTCCTGAATCGCCAGTACGGAACCGATTATATTTCCGTGATGCCGACAAACCTGTACGGACCGAATGACAACTATCATCCGACTCACAGTCATGTGCTTCCGGCTCTGATCCGTCGTTTCCACGAGGCGAAGGTCAATGGTCTGACTGAGGTTACCTGCTGGGGCGATGGCTCACCGCTCAGAGAGTTTTTGTATGTGGATGATCTCGCAAATCTGTGCGTGTTCCTGATGAATAATTATTCCGGAAATGAGACTGTAAATGCAGGTACCGGAAAAGAGCTGACGATCAAGGAGCTGACGGAGCTGGTTGCCAAAGTTGTCGGTTACACGGGAGAGATCAAGTGGGATACGACGAGACCGAACGGAACACCGCGCAAACTGCTTGATGTGTCCAAGGCAGAGAAGCTCGGTTGGACTTACAAGACAGAGTTAGAGGAAGGAATCCGTCTGTCTTACGAGGATTTCCTGAATAATCCGATGCGCGCGGAACGCTAGAAAATGCTAGAAAAATAAAAGCAGAGTCAGAGTGAGTTTGATTTATAGAACTGTGCTTGAAATCAAACATGACAAGAGAGAAAGACCGCGTGTCCGAGTGTGGACAGTCGCGGTCTTTTTTTCAAAGAAATATCCCAAGAATGTTTCTAAAAATAATGTTCCAAAAGAGTTTTAGGATTTTAGGATTTAAGAATTTAAAAATTTAAGGATTTAAAGATTCAGGTAAAGTAAGAGCGTCCAAAAGAGAAAAGAAGAGGAGAGAATGATGAATATTGTATTGTTATCCGGTGGTTCTGGTCAGCGCCTGTGGCCACTTTCCAATGATATCCGATCAAAGCAGTTTATTAAGATTTTCCATCGCGAGGATGGAAGTCTCGAGTCGATGGTGCAGAGAGTGTACCGTCAGATTCGCACCGTAGATCCGGATGCAACGGTCACGATTGCGACTTCCAAATCTCAGGTTTCCGCGATCCACAATCAACTCGGCGAGGATGTTGGCGTCAGCGTGGAGCCGTGCCGAAGAGATACGTTTCCGGCGATCGCTCTTTCTGCATCGTATTTAAAGGATGTTCAGGGAGTGGGAGAGGACGAGGCGGTTGTCGTTTGTCCGGTTGACCCGTATGTGGATCAGGATTATTTTATGGCACTTGCAGATCTCGGGGAACAGGCTGGAAAGAGTCACGCAAATCTTGTCCTGATGGGAATCGAGCCGACTTATCCGAGTGAGAAATATGGATATATCATTCCGGAAAGCACGGATGAAATCAGCAAGGTTTCGATGTTTAAGGAGAAACCGACTCAGGATGTCGCAAGGAGTTACATCAATCAGGGAGCGCTCTGGAATGGTGGTGTATTTGCGTTCCGTCTTGGCTATGTGCTCAAGCGTGCTCATGAGCTGATTGATTTTACAGATTATCAGGATCTCTTTAATAAGTATGAGACGCTGAAAAAAATCAGCTTTGACTATGCAGTTGTGGAGCATGAGAGCGAGATCGAGGTGATGCGTTTCTCAGGCGTGTGGAAGGATCTTGGAACATGGAATACGCTGACTGAGGCGATGGACAGTCATGCGGTCGGTGAGGCTTTGTTTAATGAAAACTGCCACAATGTGCATGTTATCAATGAACTCGATGTTCCGGTTCTGTGTATGGGACTGAAAGACATTGTTGTCTCCGCAAGCCCGGAGGGAATTCTCGTGTCGGATAAGGAGCAGTCGAGCTATATCAAACCGTTTGTGAATACCCTCGATCACCGCGTGATGTTTGCGGAGAAGTCATGGGGAAGTTTCCGCGTTCTCGATGTGGAAAAAGAGAGCCTGACGATCAAGGTGACGCTGAATCCTGGTCATTCGATGAACTATCACAGTCACCAGTATCGTGATGAGGTGTGGACGGTCATCGACGGAAGTGGTCGTGTCGTTGTAGATGAAAAGATGAAGGAAGTAAAGGTTGGCGATGTTGTGTGCATGCCGGCAGGCTCTCGCCACACGGTGATTGCGGATACGGAGCTTCAGCTGATTGAGGTTCAGCTTGGACGTGAGATCAGTGTTCACGATAAAAAGAAATATGATGTGACATTTTAAGCGATTTGATTTAAGGAAAACAAATTAAAAGTTAAAACAAATCAAAATAAACAAATAAGAAAACAGAACAGGGAGGACAGAGGACATCATGGCAATGACGATTGAGGAAAAATACCGTTCCTGGTGTGAGCATGCTGTTGAGGATGCAGATGTTGCCACAGAGCTGAGAGAGATGGAACAGGATGAGGCGAAGAAGGAAGATGCATTTTATCGGGAATTGGCGTTTGGAACGGGTGGACTGCGCGGTGTGATCGGTGCAGGAACAAACCGGATGAATCTTTATACAGTTGCAAAGGCATCGCAGGGTCTTGCAGATTATCTGAAACGCCATGAGGCGCATCCGTCGGTTGTGATTGGATATGACAGTCGCATCAAGTCCGATCTGTTTGCAAAGGTTGCAGGTGGAGTGTTTGCAAAAAATGGAATCAAGGTGTGGATCTGGGGTCAGCTGATGCCGGTGCCGACGGTTTCATTTGCAACCCGCTACTTAAAAGCATCCGCAGGTGTCATGGTCACTGCCTCTCATAACCCGAGCAAATACAATGGATATAAGGTTTACGGAGCGGATGGATGCCAGATCACAACGGAGTCTGCAAAGGAGATTCTTGCAGAGATTGAGAAGCTGGATGTGTTTGCGGATGTCAGGAGGGAAACATTCGAGAACGGGCTTGAGGAGCAGTTGATTGAATATATTCCTGACGAGGTGTACACAGCCTTTGTCGAGGCGGTGAAGGGCGAGTCTGTCCTCTTTGGTGATCCGGTGCAGAAGGATGTTGCGATTGTGTACAGCCCGTTAAATGGCGCCGGTCTGAAGCCGGTTACCCGTACCTTGAAAGAACTTGGATATACGAATATCACGGTGGTGAAGGAGCAGGAAGCACCGGATGGTCATTTTCCGACCTGTCCGTACCCGAATCCGGAAATCCGTGAAGCGATGACACTTGGCATGGGATATGCGAAGAAATGTCAGGCAGATCTGCTTCTTGCAACCGACCCGGACTGCGACCGTGTGGGAATTGCAGTCAGAAATCGTGAAGGGGAATATGAGCTATTGAGCGGAAACCAGACGGGAATGCTCCTTCTTGATTATATTTGCAGTCAGCGCGTGCGCCACGGAAAGATGCCGGAAGATCCGGTGATGATCAAGACGATTGTGACGATGGATATGGGTGAGCGGATTGCAAAGCATTATGGTGTTCGCACAATCAATGTGCTGACGGGATTCAAGTTCATTGGAGAGCAGATTGGCCTGCTTGAGAAGCAGGGCAAGGCAGACAGTTATATCTTTGGATTTGAGGAGAGCTACGGCTACCTTTCTGGAACCTATGTGCGCGATAAGGATGGAGTGAATGGTGCGAGTCTGATCTGCGAGATGTTTAGTTTCTATTCTGCTCAGGGAATCAGTCTGTTAGATAAACTTGAGAAGCTCTATCAAACTTATGGATACTGCCTGAATACGCTTCACAGCTATGAATTTGAGGGCAGTGCCGGATTTGCCAAAATGCAGGAGATCATGCAGAAGTTCCGCAGTGGAGTTAAGAATTTTGCCGGGAAAAAGGTGGTAGAACTTCTCGATTATGCGCCGGGAAGAGATGGTCTTCCAAAATCAAATGTGCTGAAATTCCTTCTTGAAGATGGATGCTCGGTTGTTGTTCGTCCATCTGGAACCGAGCCAAAGCTGAAACTCTATATCTCGGTGAGCGCACCGGATAAGAGTGGAGCAGAGGCAGTGGAATCTGCGATTACGGAGTGTGCAGAGCATTTCCTGCGATAAGGTTTAGGACATCTAAGCGGGAATCCTCGGCCATTCAATGACCGAGATGAAAGCGCCATTCTGCTATAATAATTCATA
>JAJEPU010000053.1 GCA_020686985.1 Brotaphodocola catenula | reverse complement strand
GTAATGTTTTTGTCAAACTCATTATACATCAGAAAGTCCTGTACGATATTTTTTTATGAAAAAATTGTAAAGTGGTGATATAAAAGATTCTATCCATAATCTTTTCACTGATCCAGTAAGACTTCGAGGACGGGAAAGATCTTGCAAACCCGTGTGAGACGTCGGTGTTTAGGTCGCGTCCTTTGCGACCTTATGCACCGCTACGTCGAACCCGGAGTGCGAACGAGTTTGCAGGATTTTTTCCGTCTGAGAAGCCTCATTTCACTATTTCTTTTCCTTATTCAGCATCCTTCTCAACCGCCCAATACAGTGATAAAACGCCGGAATCAGGAAGCAGTCCGCGCAAACCCACGCAAGCGGGGATGCAAAGCAGACTGCAATGTATCCAAACTTCGGAATGCCGACAAATCCGATCATCGAACGCGCAAACATCTCACAGACACCCGCAAGAATCGCAAATGCCGAATATCCCATACCCTGAATACAGAACCGCCATACATTGACAAACACAAGCGCAACATAAAACAGCGAGTTGAAAATCAGGAAGAGATGCGCCTGGTGAATCACAAGTGTCTGGTCTGCATCCACGAACAACAGCGGGATATATCCGCCAAAGAAGAACAACACCGCAAATGCGACAACCGCATAAATGCTACCGAGAATCGTCGCCGCCTTCACACCACTGATGATTCGATCAATTTTCCCGGCACCGACGTTCTGTCCCGCATACGTCGCCATTGTTCCTCCGAGTGCATCAAACACACAGCAGAAGAACATGCTGACTTTCTGACCTGCAGTGACAGACGCAACTGCGACAGAACCAAGCGTGTTGACTGCGGTCTGCAAGATAACAGATCCGATCGCGGTAATCGAGTACTGAAGTCCCATCGGGATTCCCATGTTGCACAGATTCAGACACATCCGTCCGTCAAACTCCATCTCACCCTTCTGAAAGTGAAGAATCGTGAATTTCTTCTTCATATAAAGTACGCAGAGAATGCCGGAAAGTCCCTGAGAGATAACGGTCGCACATGCCGGTCCTGCAACTCCCATTCCAAGAAAATTGATCGAGATGTAGTCGAGCACGATGTTGACGAGAGACGACAAAATCAGGAAATAGACCGGCGTCTTCGAGTCACCGAGCGCCCGGATGATGCTCGCCGTCAGGTTGTAGAGGTAAGTCACCGGAATTCCGAGGAAGATGATGAAAATATAGTTATATGCGCCCTGAATGATGTTCTCCGGGGTCCGCATCCACACAAGGATCTTCCATGTCAGTGCTCCGATCACAGCCGTCATCACAACAGAGAATCCAATCGTCAGCCAGATCGTGTTTGCCACATATTTTCTCATGTTCCGGTAATTCTGCGCACCGAACTGCTGGGCAACCGGAATCGCAAATCCTGCCGTCACACCGATCACAAAACCGTTGACCATGAAATTGACTGCACCAGTCGATCCTACTGAGGCAAGCGCATCAACGCCGAGAAATTTCCCCACAATGATCGTATCGACCATGCTGTAAAACTGCTGAAACAGCGTTCCCATCAGCATCGGCACCGCAAATGCCAGAATCAGGCTCAACGGGTTTCCGCTCGTCATATCCCTGACAGGAGACATGTCTTTTTTCTGCGTTTTTTCCATAAATAAAGTCCTTTCCCTAATACGAATACAGGTTTCCATCTTTTAGATAAACGGGACTCATTATAGCACAGGCAAATTTCCTCTGCAAGATAAAAATGAGAAGATCCCCCGCCAATGCAGGAGATCTTCTCACAGTCACATATCAATCTATTTTTCTTTCAAGATGCATACTTTCTTTGTGCGATTCCCAGGCTTAAATTTTTATGCGTAAGTCTCGTCTTCCTGACTTTCCAAAGCAGTCATCTCATACTTTGTCAAAATGGCTTTCTGAATCATATCACGGGTCTCCGAATTGATCGGATGTGCAATATCCCGGTACTCTCCGTCTGCTGCCTTGCGACTAGGCATTGCTATAAACAGACCTTTCTCCCCTTCAATTACCTTAATATCATGAATGACGAACTCATTGTCCAGCGTGATAGAGACAATGGCCTTCATCTTGCCCTCTTTCTCGATTCTTCTCACTCTAACATCCGTTATCTGCATATCGCAAAGCCCCTTCCATGTCGTACATGTGTCCCCCACACTACGCTCTCTCTTGTATTTTTCAGCATTCAGACTGCTGCTTAGCCTGTCCTACAACGTATATCTCTCGTTCTTTTCCACTACAATCTTGATATCATCCGGCGTACCGATGTAAGTCGTATTCGCACGGATTGTATCCCGGCTTTCGACGATGCAGTTTTCAATGACGGTGTTGTCTCCGATATAGACATCATTCAAAATGATGGAATTGCGGATCACACAGTTGTTGCCCACATAGGCTTTCTTGAACAGAACCGAATTTTCTACGGTTCCGTTGATGATACATCCACTGGAAATCAGACTGTTCTTCACGGATGCTCCCGGATTGTATTTTGCCGGTGGAAGATCATCTACCTTGGAGTAAATGTCCGGATACTCGCGGAAGAAGTAACGACGTACATCCGGCTTCAGGAAATCCATGTTTGTCTGATAATAAGAATCCACGGAAGCGATGTTGCTCCAGTAGCTGTTCAGTCTGTACGCATAAATGCGCTTGAGGTTCTTGTAACGAACCAGAATGTCTCTCACGAAGTCCACTCTGTCCTCCGCTGCACAGCGCTCAATCAGCTCAATCAGCTGACGACGACGGATGACATAAATACCACAGGAAACGGTGTTGGAGGTTGCAACCATCGGCTTCTCCTCGAACTCGGTGATACGACCGTCATCGTTCGTCTTCACGAGACCATAACGGGTCACATCCATATCCTCCGGCATGTCCTTGCAGACAACGGTGATATCTGCCTTCTTCTCGATGTGATACTCGAGAACCTTGCCGTAGTCGAGCTTGTACACACAATCACCGGAAGCGATGACTACATATGGCTCATGGCTGTTCTTTAAGAAAGAAAGGTTCTGATACAGGGCATCTGCGGTGCCACGGTACCAGTCGCTGTTCTCTGCGGTGATCGTAGGAGTGAAAACAAAGAGACCTCCCTGCTTTCTTCCGAAATCCCACCATTTTGAAGAGCTCAAATGCTCATTGAGGGAGCGGGAGTTGTACTGAGTGAATACTGCCACGCTCTGAATATGGGAATTGCTCATGTTGCTGAGCGCAAAATCGATGCTTCGGTAGCTTCCTGCAACCGGCATTGCGGAGATCGCCCGTTTGTTGGACAGTTCTCTCATTCTCTTGCTGTTTCCGCCTGCTAATACAATACCAATCGCTCTCATCGTACGCCACCTGCCTTTATAATGTAGTCTCCGCTTGCCAGCTGTCCATCCGGATAATCTTCTTTCTCCGTCTTTCCGGATATGGCGGTATTCTTACCAACCTTCACATGATCCGGGATCACACTGTGTTCCCCGACGGTCACGAGATCAAACTGGTAAACCTTCGGATCATACTTGCTCGGTGCATACTCGCCGACACCCAGTTCTGCGCCCTCGCCGACCTCAGTATCCTCCGCGAGGATTGCCTTGTTGACATTCGCTCCAGCCTTCACCACACTGTCTCGCATCACGATGGAATCCCGAACGACTGCGCCCGGCTCAATCGTGACACCTGCACCGATTA
The DNA here is from genome assembly GCA_020686985.1 of Brotaphodocola catenula. Taxonomy (GTDB): domain Bacteria; phylum Bacillota; class Clostridia; order Lachnospirales; family Lachnospiraceae; genus Brotaphodocola; species Brotaphodocola catenula. The sequence continues at coordinate 12,399 of JAJEPU010000053.1, read as the reverse complement.
CGGAATTGTAAACAGAGCCGTGAATCTCTGTTCCCTCTCCGATGATGCTTCTCTCAATGATTGCATCCGGTGCTACATACTGAGGCGGAATGATATCACTCTTCGTGTAGATCTTCCAGTACTCCTCATACAGGTTGAATTCCGGAATGATGTCGATCAACTCCATATTTGCCTCCCAGTAAGAACCGAGAGTACCGACATCCTTCCAATATCCATTGTACTCATAAGCGAAGATTCTCTCACCCTTATCGAAGCAGTAAGGAATCACATGTTTTCCAAAATCACAGCCAGGTACATCAGCCAGGCTGAGCAGAGCCTCCTTCAATGCCGGCCAACTGAATATGTAAATACCCATACTTGCAAGATTGCTTCTCGGATTTGCAGGTTTCTCCTCGAACTCTGTAATCCGGTTGTTGTCATCGGTAATAACAATACCGAAACGGCTTGCCTCCTCAATCGGAACCGGCATCGCTGCAATCGTCACATCCGCATTGTTTGCCTTGTGATACTCCAGCATTACCTCGTAATCCATCTTGTAGATATGGTCACCGGAAAGAATCAGAACATAGTCCGGATTGTAGGACTCCATATACTCCAGGTTCTGGAAAATTGCATTTGCAGTTCCAGTATACCAATCGCTTCCCTTACTGCGCTCATACGGTGGCAAAATGGTTACACCACCTACATTGCGGTCCAGATCCCACGGAATACCAATTCCGATATGTGCATTCAGCCTCAATGGCTGATACTGCGTCAAAACTCCAACCGTGTCAACTCCGGAGTTGATACAGTTGCTGAGTGGGAAATCAATGATCCGATATTTACCTCCAAATGAAACCGCCGGCTTTGCTACCTTCTGTGTCAGCACGCCAAGACGGCTTCCCTGTCCTCCCGCCAAAAGCATGGCGATCATCTCTTTCTTAATCACGCTATCACCTCGCTGTGTATTTTCTTGGTGATTTTTATTATACCACACATCTCTCAAATAGTGAACAAATATTGAAATTAATTTGTGAGTTTTTTGTGCATTTTCCGACATTTTTCGTGTTCAAAACTTTTTTGTCTATATATAGTGTTTTTTCCTATATTAACCACAAGACCTGAGTCCTTCTGATTTCATTTTTTAAGTGCTTATTCCGCCTCTGAATATTTTCATTTTTCGGAATTCCACCCACAAAAACATGGCTTTTCCCTTGAATCACAGAAAAAAATAAAGTATACTCTTAGATAGGCTGAAAAATTTTTTAAGAAAGGAAAAGCTAAAAAGTTTTATTTTTTTAGCGAAAGATTTATCATGAATTTAGTTACGGTTCGGGAACTTTACCGAAGCAGAGAAACCTATATGGACAAGGAGATCACCATCGGCGGATGGGTGCGCAGTGTCCGTGATTCCAAGGCATTTGGATTTATTGTTGTCAGCGACGGAAGCTATTTTGAGACTCTTCAGGTTGTTTACCACGACACAATGGCAAACTTCAGCGAGATCAGCAAGCTCAACGTTGGCGCTGCAATCATTGTAAAGGGTACGCTTGTCGCTACCCCGCAGGCAAAACAGCCGTTTGAGATCCAGGCAACTGAGATTCTCGTCGAGGGCGCATCTGCTCCGGAGTATCCGCTTCAGAAAAAGCGTCACACCTTAGAGTACCTCCGCACAATCCCGCATTTAAGAGCACGCACCAACACCTTCCAGGCTGTATTCCGTGTTCGCTCCCTGATCGCTTATGCAATTCACCAGTTCTTCCAGGAGCGCGGTTTCGTCTACGTTCACACTCCGCTGATCACCGGAAGTGACTGCGAGGGCGCAGGTGAGATGTTCCAGGTTACAACGATGGATTTGAACGACATCCCGAAGAACGAGGACGGCTCTGTCGACTTCTCCAAGGATTTCTTCGGAAAACCAACGAACCTGACCGTAAGTGGACAGCTGAACGTCGAGACTTATGCAATGGCATTCCGCAATGTTTACACCTTCGGACCGACCTTCCGCGCAGAGAATTCCAACACAACCCGTCATGCAGCTGAGTTCTGGATGATCGAGCCGGAGATCGCATTCGCTGATCTTCAGGACGATATGAACCTTGCTGAGAGCATGCTCAAGTATGTGATCCGTTACGTTCTCGAGAACGCACCGGAGGAGATGAATTTCTTCAACCAGTTCGTTGACAAGGGACTCTTAGAGCGCTTAAATGGTGTGCTGAACTCTGAGTTCGGTCATGTGACCTACACCGAGGCAATTGAGATTCTTGAGAAACACAATGATAAGTTTGATTACAAGGTATCCTGGGGATGCGATCTTCAGACCGAGCATGAGCGTTACCTGACCGAGGAGATCTACAAGCGCCCGGTATTCGTAACCGACTATCCGAAGGAGATCAAGGCCTTCTACATGAAGATGAATCCGGACAACAAGACGGTTGCCGCTATGGACTGCCTCGTACCGGGTATCGGCGAGATCATCGGAGGAAGCCAGCGTGAGGACGATTACGAGAAACTGCTTGCCCGCATGAACGAGCTCGGACTCAAGCAGGAGGACTACCAGTTTTATCTGGATCTGCGCAAGTTCGGTTCCACCCGTCACTCCGGTTTCGGACTGGGATTTGAGAGATGCGTGATGTACCTGACTGGAATGGGCAACATCAGAGACGTGATCCCGTTCCCGCGTACCGTAGGTAACTGCGAGCTGTAAGGGCTCCGAAATATTTGGCGGAATTCTCGGAGTTTCGGAGCAGGAAACTCCAAACCATTTCTCCGCTATCACACAGCTACCCACACGAAGTGTACTTTAGAGCATATTGCACGCTTTTATTTCACATCAAAAACAGGATGCCAGCTACATCGGATATGTTGTTGAATGGTGCAGGGCGTCAGCGGTGAGAAAGTCGCTGCAAACCCGTGTGAAACGTCGGTGTTTAGATCGCGTATTTTGCGATCTTATGCACCGCTACGTTGAACCCGGAGTGCGAACGAGTTTGCAGGACTTTACTCATCGTCGGCGCCCCCATTATACTCTTTATACTTTTTATACCCTTTATGCTCGTCATATTCTTTTAGAAAAACTCACGGAAACACAATTCTAATCGTCGTTCCAACTCCAACCTTACTATCCATCTCCACCTTCGCCTTGTGGTAGATTGCCCCGTGCTTTACAATCGAAAGTCCGAGTCCTGTTCCACCAATCTGGCGGGAGTGGCTCTTATCCACTCGATAGAAACGCTCAAAGATCCGATCCTGATCTTTCTCCGCAATTCCAATTCCCGTATCCTTGACGATCACAGTCGGATGATGGTTGATTTCATCCACAACGACATCCACTCTTCCATGTGGGCGATTGTATTTGATTGCATTTTCACAGAGATTGAAAATCATCTCATCAAGAATCTGTGATGCCCCGTTCACAACAGCCGGTTTTGCGGTAAGTGAGATCTCAATTCCTGTGGTGTGTGCCGTCTCCTTTAAGCGAGTTACGACTCCCGCTGCAATCTGGCACAGATCCACATCCGTCTTCTCAATCTCCACTTTCTCCTCATCGAGACGCGACAATTTGATGATATCCCCGACAAGCGTAATCAGACGCTGTGCCTCCGAGTATATCTTTTCTGAGAATCTTCCCATATCTTCCGGACGCACAAGTCCATCCTTCATAATCTCCGCATATCCCGAGATTGAAGTCAACGGAGTCTTGAGCTCGTGTGATACATTTGCTGTGAACTCCCGGCGTAGTTCCTCACGATTCTGCTGTTCCGTCACATCGAGGATCACAAGAACGGCTCCCCTCTTGTCCCCCGACTCCACAACCGGACTCGCAATCAACTGATAATACCGCCCGTTCAATTCCAGATTCTGTTGACCACGCTCCCCATTCAGGGCATCATTTACCACCTCACGAAAACTTGCAGAGCGGTTAAAGCTAAGCACATTTCGATGTTCCTGTCCATTTTCCGAATGTTCCATGCTCTCGATATCCACACCGAGAATTCTCACCGCACTGCTATTGTACGAAATCACATTTGCCTTGCTGTCTACAACAATAAATCCCTCTTTCATATTTTCCGTAATCGCTGTGAACTCCTCCTGTTTTTTCCTGAGTGTCTGCATCTGTTGCTGAATCGTCAGTTTCTGTTTCTGAAGACTTCTCACAAGAGGATATAGTTCTTCATAAACCTGATCCGGCTGCGGATTATCCGGATCTAATTCATTGATCGGTTTGACAATCCGCTTTGTCTGTGCATCCGCAAGAGCCATTGTGATCGCAAAAATGACTCCCGCCATCACAAGCATTGCCGGAACGGTATGGATCACACTCGCAAGATCCGTGCGCGTTGTGCTTGCCACACGGATAACCGTTCCATTGCTGAGTCGCTTTGCATAATAATATGTCTGTTCTGCAAGCGTATCGGAAACACGAAATGTCTCCCCCTCGCCCTTCTCCAGCGCTGCCTTCACTTCCGGTCGATCTGCGTGATTCGGCAGAGAAGAAGGGGAGGTATAACTATCATAGATCACGGTTCCATCCTTTGTGATCCAGGTGATTCGGCTGATTCGATTATCCGAATCTGCCAGATTCGTTTTTTCCAGTTTTTCAAGTTCATTCAGGTATTCCGATCCATCTTCCTCCAATCCTGCCGCCAGATAATGAACTTCCCGCCTTACATCCTCGTGAGTCTTCCGGTTTGTCTCCTGACCGATAATCGATGTCGCCGTCCATGTAGCAATCAGCATCGAGAAGAGGGCTACAACACAGATACTCCTGAAAATTCGCTTTTTCATGAAATCTCCTCCATCTTATATCCCACTCCGCGAATCGTTTCGATATAGCCACTGGCACCTCCAAGTTTCTGACGGAGCGTCCGGATATGGACATCCACCGTGCGCGTCTCCCCGTCAAAATCATATCCCCAGATTTTAGAGAGAAGCTGATCTCTCGTCAGTACAATCCCCTCATTTTCCATCAGATAGCAGAGCAATTCAAACTCCTTGTAAGTCAGAGCAACCGGATCTCCATTTACTGTTACGGTATGCTTATCCAAGTTGACGGCAATCGAACCGAGCGTGCGTATTCCAGCCCTGCGCTCCGGCTCTGTCCGGCGAAGAAGTGCCTTGACTCTCGAGATCAGTTCCATCATTCCAAACGGTTTCGGAATATAGTCATCTGCTCCACTGTCAAGTCCGATCACCTTGTCATACTCCGTTCCTTTTGCCGTCAGCATGATCACCGGCAGTCTCGAGGTATGACCGGAATCCCGAAGTTTTCTCAAAATCGAAAGACCGTCCTCATCCGGCAACATAATGTCGAGAAGGACCAGAGACGGCTCCTCCTTTTTCATCTCATTCCAGAAATCCTTCGCACATGCAAAACCTTTCGCCTCAAATCCGGTTGTCTGAAGTGTGTAAATCACAAGCTCCCGGATACTGTTGTCATCCTCCACAAGATAAATCATCTCTTTTTTTCCTCCATCTCGCGCTCACCACTTATATGTCCATATCCCAATCCCACATTTTAAAGCCAATAGAATTGTAATAGCTTCGTTTTCTCACTTATGTATCATCATATAACTGATTTGTAAAATACAGCAAGCCTATATGTAAAATTTGTGTAAAGTTTTTAAGATCTCTGGCTGTTTTTGTAAAATCCCCCATTTTCAATATGTATTATGCCCTTGCAGAACATTTTTCTATAAAGAGAATATGCCTTGGCACATTCTCGCGGAGCATTTTTGTATGATAGGACACAATTTCCTATCATATAAAAATAAAAACAGGGAGACATCCTCACGGACATCTCCCCTTATCTTTATTTCTTCGTTTTCAATTCGATTTTATTAACGAATTTACATTACCGTTCATGCGTTGCACAAACTATAATGATTCTACTCGTAAATCGGGTACTTCTCGCACAGCTTGGTGACTTCGGCACGGATATAATCTGCCTTGTTCTCGAAATCGGTTGCTGCCAGCCAGATGCACTCTGCGATCTTCGGCATATCCTCTTCCTTCAGACCACGGGTTGTGATTGCCGGGGTACCGATGCGGACACCGGAGGTAACGAACGGGCTTCTCGGCTCATTCGGAACGGTGTTCTTGTTCAGAGTGATGTAAACCTCATCACAACGATTCTGGAGTTCCTTTCCGGAAACTTCCATTCCGCGCAGGTCAAGCAGCATCAGATGGTTGTCTGTACCACCGGTCAGAACCTTAAAACCCTGCTTCTGAAGGGCATCAGCTAAAGCTGCCGCATTCTTCTTCACCTGCTTCTGGTACTCCTTGAATTCCGGCTTCAGTGCCTCACCGAGACAGATTGCCTTTGCTGCAATCACATGCTCAAGCGGGCCACCCTGGGTTCCCGGGAAGATTGCCTTGTTAAAGTTGAACTTCTCTGCAGCTTCCTTGTTTGCCAGGATCAGTCCACCTCTCGGTCCACGCAGAGTTTTGTGAGTCGTGGTCGTCACAACATCTGCATACGGGATCGGGCTCGGATGCTCTCCTGCTGCAACAAGACCAGCGATATGAGCCATATCTACCATGAGGTAAGCGCCAACCTTATCTGCAACCTCGCGGAAACGCTTGAAATCAATCGTTCTCGCATAAGCACTTGCACCTGCAACGATCAGCTTCGGCTTTGCCTCCATTGCGATCTCTTCGAGCTTATCATAGTCGATAAATCCGTTGTCATCTACTCCGTAAGGAACAATGTGGAAATACAGACCGGAGAAGTTAACTGGGCTTCCGTGAGTCAGATGACCACCATCACTCAGGTTCATACCCATAACCGTGTCGCCTGGTTTTAACATTGCCAGAAAGACTGCCATGTTTGCCTGCGCACCGGAATGTGGCTGAACATTGGCATAATCACAGCCGAACAGCTTCTTTGCACGCTCAATCGCGATGGACTCGATCACATCCACATTCTGACATCCACCGTAATAACGCTTTCCCGGATATCCCTCTGCATACTTGTTCGTCAGCACGCTTCCCATTGCCATCATAACCGGCTCTGAGACGATGTTCTCTGATGCGATCAGCTCAAGATTTCCTCTCTGACGCATTGCTTCTTTTTCAATAGCAGCTCCCACTTCCGGGTCATGTTCCGTAATGAATTTCATCACTTCGTTTACCATGGCAATTCTCCTCTCTGTATTCTGCACCTATTTTGTTACTGTTCACGCATTGTGCAAACAGCAACGGATCTTGCCGATGCTTCGCATTCCAAATCGGCAAAATCTGCTACCGCCACGATATCATACGGCGTTTTCAGTTCAGAAAATGCCTGCCCGTGTACGGTAACCTGATTTTTTCTTATTGTCAGAATTATTAATCCCGATTATAGTACGCAAAAAATGACCTGTCAAGTACGCATTCCCGTGCATGACAGATCATTTTTATTTGTTAAGTCCACGGTGAATAAAACAAATTAGTGAATCTTATATTCTTTTATCATAATTTGCAGACTTCTTCTTCCGTTATACTCATTGATATCCGGGTAATAGATCACATCGATTGTGCGCCGGTCACCAAGTTCCTCTAAGAACCGATCGCCCTCGGTGAATAACATTCCATCCATCGGCAGTCCCTGCGGAGTCACAAGCATCATTTTCACCGCATTCCGATTTTTCCCGAGAACACGCACACTCCGAATCATCAGGTCTTTTTGGGCGAACTGAGGTTTCTCATTTCCATTTCCAAAAGGCTCCAATTTCCCGAGTTCCTGAATCAGCGATTCTGAGACATACTCAAGCGGAAGGGGCACATCGATCCAGATTTTCGGGATAAAATCTGCGGGTTTTAAGTTCGCCTGCTCATTGAGTCTGCGACGGAACTCGTCGACATCCTCCTCCCTCAGTGAAAATCCTGCCGCCATCGGATGACCGCCAAACTTCAGCAACAGATCCTTGACCCCACAGAGTCCCTGATACATGTGATACGCCTCAATCGAGCGACCGGAACCTTTGACACATCCCTCACTCCGTGTGAGCACAAGCGTCGGACGGTTCCATGCTTCCCTGACTCGACCGGCGATAATTCCCGCCAGAGACTCATGGCAATCTGGAAGAAAAATCACAAGAACCGCATCATTCGCATAGTGCTCCTCCACCTGTTCAAGCGCCAGCTCCACTCCATCCCGCGTCATCTCTTTTCGCTCTTCATTGAGTTCGCGAAGCTCCTCTGCCATCCGTCCTGCACGGACATAATCCTCGCAGAGCAGAAGCTCAAGTGCGAGCTTTGCAGTCTGAAGACGACCACTCGCATTCAGACACGGACCAATTACAAAACCAATGTGGTATGCCGTCAACGACGTAATATCGAGCCCACAGGCTTCGACAAGCGCACGCAGACCTGCACTCTTTGTCTTTGCGATCTGTTTGAGTCCAAGCCGCACAAGAATGCGGTTCTCATCCTGGAGTTTCATTACATCTCCGACTGTTGCAATCCCCGCAAATTCAAGCATATCAAGCCACTCCTGACACGCAATTCCAAATCGCTCATAGAGCACCTGCACGAACTTGTAAGCGACAACACCACCACAGATCTCCGGGAACGGATAAGGACAATCATCCTGTTTCGGGTTCACGACTGCATCCGCAGGTGGAAGACACTGCTCCCCCTTCTCGCCTCGGACAACCTCATGATGATCCGTCACAATCACCGTCATTCCAAGCTCCTTTGCACGCTCAATCTGACTAATCGCAGAGATTCCATTGTCGCAGGTGATGATCGTGTCCACCCCATCCGCCTTCGCCTTCTCAATAATCTGCTCATTGATCCCGTATCCATCCTTGATTCTCTCCGGAATCTGGTAATCCACATGACCGCCACAACGCGAGATTCCCTTATAGAGAAGATACGTCGAGCAAACTCCATCAATGTCATAGTCTCCAACAATCCGGATATGCACGCCCGCGCGGATTTTCTTCTCCATAATCCCGGTCGCGAGATTCATCCCTTTCATCAGATGGGGATTGTAGAGATCGTCAAGAGTCCCGTATAAATACCTGCGAATCTCCTCCTCCCCCTCCACATTTCGATTTCGGATAATCCGTGCCGTCACCGGGCTGATATGAAACCTTGACGCAATCCCGTTAAAATCCGCCCGTTTCGTCTGAAGCATCCAGACACTCTGGCGCTTAGGCTGATGTTCCTTTTTCACTATCGCTATTGTCCTTCCCTGTCGTCATATCAATCTTCTTATTTATGTACAATTACTTATTTTTCATAATACTTAAGAAGTGCCTGAGTTCCCAAATCTCCCATTCCGTCCTTCTCCATCTCCTCATACATGCCAAGCACATACTCGAGCATGCCAAGATGAAGATCCGCGTCTTTTGCCTCCCCGTCTGCGAGCTTCATGTCCTTGATGAAATGCTTCACAAAAAATCCCGGATTGAAATCCCCCTTCAACGCTCTCGGAACGACGTTGCTCATCTGTGCACTTCCCGCTGCCCCGGTCGAGATCGAATCAAGCATTGTCTTCGTGTCGAGTCCGACCGCCTTCGCATAGGCAACTGCCTCACACGCGCCGGAGATTGCACCTGCGATTGCAATTTGGTTGCACATCTTCGTATGTTGACCATTTCCAGCTTTTCCTTCATAATTAATATTCTTTCCCATCGCCTCAAAGATCGGACGACAAGCCTCAAAATCCTCCTGATTTCCGCCCACAAGGATCGTCAGTGTTCCCGCCTTCGCTCCAGAATCTCCGCCGGTCACCGGTGCATCCAAGCCGTGAAGTCCTGCTTCCTTCGCCTTCTCATGAATCTGAACTGCCAGTTTCGGACTGCTCGTCGTCATGTCAATGACGTAAGCTCCCTTCTTTGCATTTGCAATCACACCATTCTCGCCAAAATACGTCTCCTCGACATCCTTCGGGTAGCCGACAATCGAAATCACGACATCGCGGTCAGCGACGCACTCTTTCACAGAATCTCTCCACTCAGCGCCCTCTGCGACAATATCATCTGCCTTCGCCTTCGTGCGATTGTATACAGCAACCTCAAATCCGGCCTTCATCAGGTTGCGGATCATTCCCTTTCCCATAATTCCGGTTCCGATAAATCCAATTTTTTTCAGCATAATGTTTTCTCCTTTCCTATCGCAAACTCCGATTATTTCTGTTTTTGTTTCCTTCAGACAAATCCGTTCTCGCTCAATTTGCTCTCACTTCTCCCACCACGGTATCCTACTGCATTTTCAGTTAAAAAAATCCCTCACCCGTGCACAGAAACATTTTATCACATCCTCGGACAGATTGCCATGTTTGCGAGGAATCGATCTTCAATCTGGTTGTGTCTCCTTCACAAATGCGTTATACTATGGAATAGCAAAAATGTTATAACTCAGAGTGGATGCGCAGTGATTTTGATGAAAAGATGTCAGCAGAGCTGACCAGAATCATGCGCCAAGTCTCCGCAAGCGTTGACTTGATCTCAAAAATTTACCAGGAGATTTTTTAACTATGAATGAAAAAGCAAACAAATCAGCCTCCGGCGGAAATGCCGGATTTCTGGTGCAGGGAAGTATTCTGGCAGTAGCCGGAATCATTGTCCGTTTCATCGGACTGCTGTACCGAATCCCGATGACCCGCATTCTGGGCGGTGACGGAAATGGCTATTACAGCACTGCCTACGAAATCTACAACATCGGTCTGATTCTCTCCTCGTACAGCCTGCCTTTGGCGGTCTCCAAACTGATCGCAGCAAGACGAGTGCGCGGTCAGTATCAGGATGCCAAACGAGTCTTCAAGAGTGGACTGATCTTCGGCGCAATCGCCGGTGGAATCATGACGATGATTCTGTTCTTCGGTGCAGATGCGATCACCTCGACCGTCTTCAAGAGCCCGAACAGTGCCCTCCCATTAAAAGTAATGGCTCCGACGATTCTCGTCTTCTCGATCATGGGCGTTATCCGCGGATACTTTCAGGGTCTCGGAGACATGGTTCCGACCTCGATCTCTCAGGTCATCGAGCAGATCGTCAATGCGTGCGTCAGCATCAGTGCCTCCTACACCTTTACCGTGTGGTTTGCAAGTCGTGACAACGTAGGCTCTTACAGCGCAGCCGGCGGAACGCTCGGAACACTCTGCGGAGCACTCTCTGCCTTCGTCTTCCTGACAATTCTGATGGTGCGCTACCAGAAGAGACACAAGAGACGTCTCTCTCAGCCACAGAGTGTCCCGGTTGAGACATGGAAAACGATTTACGTTGCCCTCTTCATGACGCTGACACCGATCATCCTCAGCCAGTTTGTATACCAGCTCAGCGGAACCGTCGACAATGCGATGTTCGGAAACCTGATGAGCGCAAAGGGACTGACCGAGAAAGAACGCGCAACCTTGTTTGGCATTTACAGCAACAAGTACCGCCTTCTCTCCAATGTGCCGGTCGCAATCGCCTCCGCTCTCGGAACCTCGATGATCCCGAGCATTGTCCACTCCCGCACCCAGAGAAAGCACCGCGAAGTCAAGTACAAGATTGGTCTGACCGTCAAGTTCAATATGCTGATCGCAATTCCTTGTAGCGTCGGCATGGGTGTTCTCTCCGCTCCGATCATGCAGATCATCTTCGGTGACAGCAGAGAACTGACTGCACAGCTAATGATGATCGGCGCACCTGCCATCGTCTTCTTCTCCCTGTCAACTGTCACAAACGCAGTTCTTCAGGGAATTGACCTGATGCGCAAATCCGTCACTCACTCTGCAATCTCACTCGTGATCCACATCGCTCTCGTCTATGTGATGATTGAGCATCTGAATCTCGGCGTATACGGACTTGTAATCGGAAATGTCACCTTCGCTCTTGTCGTCTGCATCCTGAACTGGATCTCGATCGGCAAGAGACTGCGTTACCAGCAGGAGATCCGCACGACCTTCCTGCTTCCTCTGCTCTCCTCCGCCGTCATGGGTGCCTGTGCATGGGGAGTTTACGTTGGAATCCGCGCCGTGACTCACAGCTACCGCCTCGGTTTCCTCGTCGCAGTTCCGGTCGCTATGATCATCTACGGACTGATGATCATCCTGACCCGCTCCGTCACCGAAGACGAGCTCCGCGACATGCCGTTCGGAATGCGAATCGTCCGCCTGTGCAAAAAACTGCATCTGATGTAACACACTCATTTAATCCAAGGGGATTTTTTAATTGCTTCATAAAATAATAGGTAACTGCGATTTTTATCACGGTTGCCTATTTTTTTATATGATAGGAAATTGCGTCCTATCATATAAAAAATGCTCCGCAAGAAGCGCACTCGGCGCAGGAGTAGATGGTTGCCGAAGCAACCGCGCCTCGGCGCGAGAATGTGCCAAGGCACATTCTTTTCTTTATTTGCCTGCCTATTTCTATCAAAATCGCAGAGTACCACGCCTGACCAACTGGATCAGACGTGGGTGAATGCGTAATGATTTTAAAATTT
>JAJEPU010000052.1 GCA_020686985.1 Brotaphodocola catenula | reverse complement strand
TTATGGCTGCATGGATCATTTTTTCGAATCATGGTGCAATTTTTAGGCTAGAGATTGCTCCGTGAATAATTCAGGATAAAAAAGGAATTCTTTTAATTTTGGGGATTTTGATTGCTGTGTTATTAGCAGGCGCAGGAGTTGCATATACAAAGATAGCATCTGTAAGAAATGGATATTTTGCAAATATTGCGTGGGGAACAGATATTGATACGGTAAAAGAAAAAGTCGATCAGGCATATAACTGTGATTCTAGTATTTCTAGGGATAGAGACTCAGTGATTGTTGATATAGAAAATTATGAGAAAATGGATGGCGTTAGTGCCATGACGATACTGTATTGTAAAGAAGGAGAGCGCCTTAATGAAGTTTCCACAATATTTGTAATTCATGATGATAGTACTTATTCGGAAAGTAAGGTGGTGAAAAAGATAGTTGAAATATATAGCAAATTGTATGGAAAATATGAACAAGAGAAAGATGATGAGTGCTTTTTGTATACTTGGAAAACTAAGAATAGTTACATAGAATTATCAGGTATTGAAGAAAAAGTAGTTTTATTACAGTTTAAGCAACTTGACGATGTAAATAGCGATTGACGGTGTTTTTAAATGAGCATATAATTGTCGTATGAATTGCAAAAATGTACATAAAATTTGCAAAATGTTCAAATTAAAGGGGCAAAGATCATATGACAAATCCTACTCTTGATTATTATAACAAATATGCAGTTGAATTTAGTAAAGATACTTTTGATGTAAAATTTACTGAGACGCAGGATTTGTTTTTGTCTTTGTTAAAACCGAATTCGTGTATTTTGGATTTTGGGTGTGGTTCTGGGCGGGATACCCGATATTTCTTACAACAGGGATATCGGGTTGAAGCCATAGATGGGTCGAAAAGCCTTTGCGAGATTGCACAGAAAAATACAGGGATACCGATTCGCCAGATGTTGTTTCAGGATTTAAGAGAGAGCGACGAGTATGACGGAATCTGGGCATGTTCGTCGATTCTTCATTTGGCTAAGAACGAATTGACGACAGTTATGAAAAAGATGATTCGGGCATTAAAGAAAAATGGAATCATTTATACCTCGTTTAAGTATGGGGATTTTGAAGGAGAGCGAAACGGACGATATTTTACAGATTTTACAGAAAAAAGTTTTGCTGAATTTTTAGAAAAATTAAAAATTTTCAATGAGAATACGAAAAATACAGAAGACAAAGTGTCGGAGATTACAATAGAAAAAATCTGGATAACAGAAGATGTACGACCTGGACGGGGAGATGAAAAATGGCTGAATTTGATTTTGAGAAAGAGCTAAACGGAGAAGAAAGTGGCATACAGATTCAGAAAGTAGGTACAAGAAGCGCTATTACAGGTGGATATGATAAAAATAATTTTCTGGTGTATCAGCTTGAAGCAAGTATGAAAAATGCACTTCAGATAGATATGATTGTATCATTTCTAATGGAATCTGGTGTTCGCATGCTGTTATCTGATTTTAAAAGTGCGTTGGATCGGGGAGCTAGAATTCGTATTTTGACTGGAAATTATCTTGGAATTACACAACCATCGGCACTTTATCTGATTAAAGATAAATTGGGTGATCGAGTGGATCTAAGGTTCTTTAATGAGAGCAGACGTTCTTTTCATCCGAAATCTTATTTTTTTCATTATAAAGATTACAGTGAAATGTATATTGGATCATCAAATCTTTCGAGGAGCGCATTGACTTCTGGAATTGAATGGAATTATCGATTCAGCAGTGAGAGTGATCCGCAGAACTATCAACGATTCTTTAATGAGTTTGAAAATTTATTTAAGAATCATTCGATTATAATTGATGAAGAAGAATTGAAACAGTATTCAAAGAGTTGGCGTAAGTCTGCGTTTATGAAAGAATTTGAACGTTTTGAGCGAGAATGCAGGAATGCTCAAAAAAGTCAAAGTGGGATAGGCTCAAAAATAAAGGTGGAGCAGAATAGAAATACGGAATATATGAATGCGATAGAAAGACCGCTATTTGAAACGTCTGAAATTGAAGAAGAACAGCAAAGTGAAATCCATGATTTCGGCAATCCGTCAACTGTATATGAACCGAGAGGTGCACAAATAGAAGCCTTAAGTGCATTGAAGAAGAGCAGAGAAGAGGGCGCGAGACGAGCACTTGTGCAGGCAGCAACGGGAATTGGAAAGACGTATCTGGCTGCTTTTGATTCTCAAAATTATAAGACCGTTTTGTTTGTCGCGCATCGAGATGAGATTTTGAAACAGGCAGCGGAATCCTTTAAAAATGTGAGACAGTCGAACGATTATGGATTTTTTAATGCGGAACAGAAATGTAGAGACAAAAGTATTATCTTTGCGTCAGTAGCATCTCTTGGAAAAGAGGAATTCTTGAATGAATCTGTTTTTCCAAGAGATTATTTTGAGTATATCGTGATTGACGAATGCCACCATGCAGTAAATGAATCCTATCAGAAGATTGTAAAATATTTTCGGCCTAAATTTCTTCTCGGTTTAACAGCAACACCGGAGAGAATGGATGGCAGAAGTATTTATGAGATCTGTGATTATAATGTTCCGTATGAAATTTCGTTGCGTGAGGCAATCAACAAAGGCATGTTGGTTCCGTTTCATTATTATGGAATTTATGATGAGACAGATTATTCCGATATTGCATCAAAAGGTGGAATTTATGAGAAAGAAGAATTGAATCACGCATATATCGGAAATGCCCGTCGATATAATTTGATTTATAAATATTACTGTAAATACGGTTCCAGACAGGCACTTGGATTTTGTAGTTCAAAAGACCATGCGGAGGATATGGCAAGAGAGTTTTCAAAGCGTGGAATCCCATCTGTTGCGGTGTATAGCAATTCAAATGGTGACTTTTCCTGTGACAGAAAAGAAGCAATTCAGAAGTTAAAAACTGGGAAAATTAAGGTAATCTTTTCTGTGGATATGTTTAATGAGGGTGTTGATATTACTGGTGTAGACATGGTAATGTTTCTTCGTCCGACAGAATCTCCGATTGTGTTTTTTCAACAGCTTGGACGAGGACTTCGACTTGATGATGGAAAAGAATATCTGAATGTTCTGGATTTTATCGGAAACTATGAAAAAGCCGGACGAATCCGATTTTTACTGAATGGAAGAAATGGAAAGGAATGTGTGGAGAACACAGGTATAGGTCTTGGTGGATCTCAGGAGAGCCAATATCCAGATGGCTGTCTTGTTGATTTTGATATGCGTTTAATTGATCTTTTTCAGGAAATGGATAAGAAAGCACTCAAAGGAAGAGATCTTGTTTTAAAAGAGTTCTGGCGAGTACAGGAACTTCTTCAAAGACGCCCGACGAGAATGGATCTGTTTACTTACATGGATGAGGATGTATATAACTGGTGTACAGGCAATTCAAACGGGAATATCTTTAAGCACTACTTAAAGTTTCTGAATGATTATAATCTTTTGAGTGAAGAAGAACGGCTGATTTTTGATGGAGAAGGCGGAAAATTTTTAAACGTGGTTGAAACAACAAATATGTCAAAAGTATATAAAATGCCGGTATTGATGTCGTTTTATGCTTCTGGAAAGATGAAAATGGCTGTCACAGAACAAGAAATTTTACAGACATGGAAAAACTTTTTTGATAAAGGATTGAATTGGAAAGATCTCGGAACATGCATTGATTATGCGACGTACAAGAAGATTTCGGATAAAGAACATTTGAAAAATATCCTAAAAAACCCAGTGCATTATTTATTGAGAAATGAGTATTTTGTGCAGAAGGAAGGATATGCGATTGCTTTAAGTGATGATTTGGAAGAAACAATTCAATTATCATTCTTTCTGGAACAGATGAGGGATATTGTTGAGTATCGAGAGATGGATTATTATCAGCGAAGATATTGGAAGAAACAGTAAAGGCAATAAGTGACTAAAAAATAAATAATTAATGATACATTGATTAAAAAATAAAGGAAGTGACCAAATGATCCCCACCAAATATTCCATCCTATATTTCAAAGAAAATTTCCTACAACACTGCGACCAGATCGGGCAATTTTTGTCTGAGGGCAAGAAGGTGTTCTGGTTCGGGGCAAAGTGGGAAGTTGCACAACTGAAAGAACGATACAAACCTTTTGCGGATGCGTTTTTTTTGCAGGCATTTGACATATCAGAACTATTGGAACGAGATAGTTTGGATAGCGCCAAGAATTTTGCCCCGGCAGTAATCCGCGATGGCGAAGGAATCGGGCTGGAATATCGCCCGCTACTTGATTGGCTTGAGGAGAACGTGCCAGCATTCAATGTCGCCCAGTATCGAGTAGAACATTCTGGGTTTGGTGCGAATATCGTGGTGAAGGCATCGGCTGGAACCGGAAAAACGACTGTCATGGTGGACCGGATTTTGTATTTGATGCACATGGTTCCAGATCTCAAAATGTCGGAAATTTACATGATTACGTTCACGAATGAGGCGACGAACCAGATGAATGACCGGCTTCAGGAGATGCTTCTGAAGAAATATTCTCTGACGAAAAATAAAAAATATCTGACCTGGCTGGAACAGCAGTCGCAGATGCATATTTCCACGATTGACAGTTTGGCATATGACTTGTTCCGGAGATTTGGAACGGGAGTGGGATTTGGCAGAGATTTAGGGATTCAGCCGTTGGAGCGGGAACGCAAAAACCTGATTAAGGATCTTCTTTCGGATCAGTTGGATGATACAAAGGCGATTGTTTCTCAGATTGGAATGAATTATTCTGATGCCAGCAAGGTGATTGATGCGTATTGGAAAGAACTGACGAGCAAGGGATATACGATCTCGGAAGTCTTAAAGAAAGACTGGGGAGATCGGAAAAATGAACCGGTTCTCACGAATTTTCAGGATATCATAAAAGCAGTTTTGAAGGAATTTGAGGGAAAGTACAGTCAGCTGAAACTGGATGAAAATGCAATCTCGATTCATGATCTGTTCTTTGATTTTGGACATGATTTGCTGGCGGGAAAAGTGGACTGCAAGGGTCTGAACATGAAGTATCTGTTTGTGGATGAATTTCAGGATACAGATGCCACGCAGATTCGAACGTTTGCGAGACTCGTACAGCGAATCGGTGCAAAATTATTTGTGGTCGGGGACATTAAGCAGAGTATTTATTCGTTTAAAGGAGCTACGGATGAGGCATTTGACATTTTGGATGAGGAAATGCCGGGCAGATTAAAATATTATAGCCTTCGGAACAATTACCGTACCTGTGCGAACCTGATGAAGGTGATGGAAGAATATTTCTTTGCGTGGTCGAAACTGGGGCTTTTGCAGTATGACGAGGCGGTGAGACCGTTTAACAAGAGTGTCGGAAGCGTAGAGATGGACTACATAGAAGGGAAGAATTTTATCCAGACTCAGACAATGAACCTGATCAGCAGTGCATTGAGTGATTTGGAGTTGGAGATTCGTTCCGGAGCAAAAAAGGTGACGGATAAAACAAAGGTGGCAGTCTTGGTGCGGGGAAATATGAAGGCAACCGAGATTGCAGAGTTGTGCCGAAAACATGGAAAAACGGTTGTCTTAAATTCCGACTGCCCGTTTTTCCTCTCTCAGGCAGTCAGAGATTTCTACGCTCTGATCAGCTCGTATATCTTTGTGGAACAGCCGATTTATACATACAATTATCTGATGACACCGTATGCAAGTTATGATGGCGTAATTTCTGTGTCCGAGATGGAGCAGAGAATGAAAAATGGCGCAGGAAATGGCATGGAAGTATCAGAATATCTGTCCGAATTTCTTTCTCAGACAAAATGGCATGAGTACCAGCGAGAGTTTCGACTCAGACCGGTTGTTGCCGTAATCAAGGAGATTGTGGAGAAGAGTAAAGTCATTGAGCGTTTTATTGCGATGGATAAGGTGAGGATGTACGGTGATGCATGGACCGAGGCGAAGAAAAACAGGCAGGCATTGATTGACGCCAAATCCTACCAGAAAAATCTCGATAAACTGATGGAAATGATTCAGCAGAGAATGGATGGCGATTTTACCACTTTGTATGATTTGTATGTTTATCTGACTCTGATGATTGCGACGAATCGCGAGGAGATGGAACCAGATATTGAGATGGAAAATGATTATGATTACACAAGTGTGTACATCATGACGGTTCATAAGTCGAAAGGTCTTGAATTTGACACCGTGATCATGCCGGCGATGAATCGTTCGCTCGTTCCAAGTGAGCGGACAACGATTCTTGCCGGAAAAGACAAGGCTGCATGGACGTATGAGCCGGGAAAGAGCAATCAGATGAAGAGCCAGTGGTATGAAGAACTGCATAGAGAAATGATCGAAAAGGGAGTCGCAGAGGAGACAAGAATGCTCTATGTTGCCATGACGCGTGCGGTAAACAGGCTGATTCTTCTGGTGAATGACTGGTCGACCTATGAAAGCTGGTCATCTCTGATTAGAAAGGTAGGGCTGATCAATGAGTAACGATAATAATGCTAATGATTATAATAGTGTTAATTATCATAACAGTGATTATGATTATACAGGTGATCGTCATAACAGGAATCGAGTGTATACTTATACAAAGATTTCTGAATTGAAAAATGCGCCATATTTTAAAGAAATTGCGCCCTTGCCTCAGCTCACAATGTCTCGGGAAATGGCAGCCAATATGGTCTATGATATGCGAATTTTCAAAGGCAATGTGATGGGATTCTTGAATTTTGTTCAGCGGTTATTTCCGGGATGGAATGCAAGTGGACAGAAATTTGCCTATATGACGGCACTGAATCAGTATTTGCGTGACAGGATTGCAAGCGCGAAGGATAAGTCAGAGCGTGACTGGCTGTTTGGGTGTAAGAAGAATCTCTATCCGGCAATTCAAAATATTATTCGCTTGGAGGAAGCGCGGGTCAGACCGGAAGATATGAAGATCTGGGGGACTTTGGATAAGGACATTTCTCTGTTTGTGGAAATGTGGAAGCATCTGGAGCAATTAGACAACCATATCGCTGATTTTCGGTCAAGAATGCATGAGTTGGAAGAACCGGAAATATTTGAACGGGAAGTGAATAAAGTTTTTCGCTTTCATGGAAAGAAAATGATTGTGTGGAATGGATTTCAGTTTTTGACTCCGATTCAGCAGTTTGTGTATGATTGTTTTGAGCGATCCGGATTTGATATTTATGCACTTATTCAGGACGAGAAAAAGTATCCGTATGCAAATGAAATCTGGAGACATCTCTATAACGAGAACAATGGCTATCCGCCGGCAGAACAGTGGATTCGTTTTGAGAATTCCGAAGAGAGAAATCCTCTTGGAGAAATTTTTGAGACCGGTCAGAAGACAACTGCACCAAACGTAAAAATCATAAAATACAGCAATACGATTGAGTTTGTGGAAGACATTTCCAGAATCAAGGAGGAAGGCTTTTATTTATACAGCGCGGATGACTACGTCGCAAATAGTATGCTGAAGGCTTATTTTCCGGAGCGCTATGAGGTGCGGAATTTACTGTCGTATCCGATTGGACAGTTTATTTATACGCTGCATAACATGTGGGATGAAAATCTGCAATGTATTACGCTGAGTGCGGATGGCTTAAGAAAATGTTTTGCGTCCGGCTGGCTTTCCCTGTATGGGAAGAGCAGTATCCGATATACTGAGGATTTAGAGCGAATCTTACCATATTTTGAGAATTGTTACACGATAGAAGAATGGACAAAGCGTCTGAATATATTTTCTGAAGCCTATGAAAATGCCTATGACGTATTTATGCAATCTCCATCTGAGTTTGATTGCTTTGCAGATCAAATTTCCAATCAGGTTCAAGTTCAGATAAGTCAAATGCAGATAGATCAAGCTCAAGTAGATCAGGTTCAGGTAGAAAAGAGAAAACAGAAACGATTGTCCAATCCTCTTGTGAATTTTGGTCCATTTTCCGTAGAAAAAGACAGGGCAGAAAAAGTGATTGAATTTATCTGTCAGCTGATCCAGATGGCACGTTCTTTATTTGAAAAAAATGAACCGGTTTCGATTCAACAGCATATGAGTAAGTTGGATGCCATGCTGTATAGGAATGACGGAATGCCTCAGGAGCTGTATTTAGAAGAGAAGGAAAAGGTAAAGCAGATTTTTAAGGCTCTTGAAAATGAAAAAATCAAAGATTTTCTGTGCTATCCGGGGGATTTAGCGACGGCACTGCTCTCTTTTATGAGCGGAAAACTCGATGATGAGGAAGAAAAAAATAATCAGTTAAAGACTCTGGTTTTCCATATTTTTCAGATTGAATCGGCTTCTGTTTCTGCAAAAGGAAAAGTGCATATCTGCTTGGCGGACATCACAAAATTGCCGGGAATGCCGGGAAAATACACTTGGTCACTGGATGGAGAGCTTTTGAGCAAAATTAATGCAACGACGGAAAAAACGTATCTGTCAAATTGGTTGGAAAACGATCAGTTGCTCACGCTTTCCAATCGTTATTATGTGTATAATGCTTTGAAAAATCAGGAAGTGGAACTTTCATGGGTCTATCAGCAGGGAGAAAAGCGTTTCTCGCCGTCTCCGTATATTACCCTGTTGGATAAGTTGTCAGATGCGAAAATTCAGGATTCCACGGTTCGGAATCTGGATTTGCAGTATGTGGCAGGTGTTCCGCAACATCAGCATTTTGATAAGACTTACTCAATTGAGGAAAATAAGGATCTCCATTTGCGCGAGGATGAACTCGAATATTCCGTGTGTCCGATGCGCTATGTGTACAGCAGTGTCGTGGGGGACAGCCCTGCCTATGTGAATGAGTATCAGCAAAACAGAGCGATTGTCCGGCTCATTCAGATTTTAAAGAAATTGTTGAAGGACAGATATTCTGTCGAGGAGATTGCAGAGCAGGTCTTTGAATTATTTCCATATATTCGAAAGGCGGAGAAGCGCCAGATGCTCGATGATGCCTTGCGCTGGGAACTGCCGAGAAGTGAGGAAAGCTGCACGGTTGATGGAGAGTATAAATATACCAATGAACGGTGGAATCTCACCTTTTTGGATTATGAGACTTACGCATATGCAGAGAAAATGGCATCGATGCTCATGAATCAGAACGGAAGAAGGGATATTTATCCGGAGAGAGTGGGGGCAGGTGGATCAAGAAATTGTGAATTTTGTCCACATGCGAGATATTGTCCGCATGCACTTTTTGGAATAGACTATAAGGGTGAAAACGAATGATAGAGAAAGCGTTTTGGGAAGATGTTCGGAGTGCTTGGGTAACAAAGGCATTGCCACCGAAAAGAGAAGGGGCAATTTCTTCGGGCTCTTCAGGGAAAGACATCATGAATTCGGATTTTTCTGAGGATGAGTGGGGAATGGACGACGGGATTCCGTTTGATATGGTGGATTACGATCAGGCGATCACGGCAGGATTGTTTGGAGAAAATTTTGATATAAAGTCAGATGATGATTTGTGTCCGACACAGCCGGAGACTCAAGCATATCAAGCATATCACACATATCACGCGCAGGGTCAGGGTCAAGCAGGAGGAAAATCAGGTGCTTCGTTGGAATCGAATTCTAAATTGAATTTGGAATCAAATTTGGAATCAAATTCGGAAATAAATTCGGAAATAAATTCGGGGATTTTGAAACCAAATTCGGAAATTTCAGCAAATCCAGAAATGAAGGTGGAGCCTGAGCTGAGAGTTAAACAGGATGCAGTGCTTAACTCAGAAGAAGTATCTAATCCGGCATCCGTGGTCAATCCGGAAATAATGGCAAGCCCCAAACCAGTGAAACGGAAGAGACCGAAACTGAATACCGATCAATTTGAATGGTTAATCGAACAGCAGACGATACCGGCTTATACGGAAGCCTGCCATTTACTTTTAGAATGTGAACTGCCTGAGAGTATGGATGAATTAATGAATCAGTTGATTGAGCGCATGTCTGTCTTGCAGGAAACGGCGGAGAAATTTGGCGGTATTTATGAGGCAGATCTCTCTCAATTTTATGAGTATTATATTCCAGAAGCATTGGAGTTGACATCTACATACCTGGAGTATCTGGATCTCGATATTGGTGAAGAATTGATAAATGAAACAGAAAGGGAAGTCATGGACGCGATTGAGAAACTTGTGCTTAGTGTGAATGAAAAGATCGAGGAAATCTGCAAATATGCGATGATTGAGATTCGTGCAAAGGCGAAAGCACTTGACAGTATGATGAGTCAGGATGGCTATGTAGGTTCTGAATTCAAAATACGTTAAAGGATAAATTGTGCGTAACTGTGTAAGAAAACAAAAGTAGTGTAAGAACGTAAAAAAATAAGAGATAAGACACATGAAAATATGCTAAGATACGTGGAGTGGGAGGGGATTCCAATGAGTGAGGAAAAGGATAAAAAGAATGCAAGTGAAAACCCGGAGTCAATGGCACAGGAATCGCAGGAGGTAAAATCTCCGGCGCTTACGTTGAATCCGGATGAAGTAGAGTATGACATGTCATTTATGGAGCCATCCTTAAAGGAAAAAGGACTTGAAGGCGAAGCTGATTCATCTGGAGCAACAGCGGGTGCAGTGGATGAATCGATGCTGTCAGATGAGGAGAAAAAACAGGTTGAAGCCTTTGTAAAACAGATTGATATCTCGAATGTGAAAATGGTCAATTCCTATGGCGCAAGTGCGCAGAGAGGGATTTCTCGTTTTTCAACTTCGATAACGGCGAATGTAAAGACAAAGGAATTTGGTGAGGTAGGAGATAGTTTAAGGGAACTTCGCGTCGCAATCGGCAGTACAAATGCCCCGGCTGAAAAGAAGGGATTATTTGGCTGGCTCAGAAAAGGAAAGCAGAAAGTCACTTATCTGATCGCAAATTATGAGAGTGCAGAGGCAAATATCAAGAAAATTGAAAAAGATTTGCAGAGACATCAGCAGGTTTTGACGAAGGATGTATTTGTGTTTGACCAGATGTACGATATGAACCTTGAATTTTACAAGGAGCTGACGATGTACATCATTGCGGGAAAGAAGGCACTTGTGCTTGCAAGAAATACAAAGTTAGTAGAGCTGAGAGAAAAATCGGTGCGGACCGGTGACCAGCTGGATGTACAGCTTTACAGAGACTATGAGGATGCTTGTGTACGTTTTGAAAAGAGAATTTTTGATCTGGAAACGACGAGACTAGTTTCAATTCATATGGCTCCTCAGATTCGTCTGCTTCAGAATGCGGATCAGGAGATTGTGGACAAGCTTCGCTCAGATATTATCAATACAATTCCGCTGTGGAGAAACCAGATGGTGCTTGCACTTGGAATTGAGCATGCGAGAAAGGCATTGAGTGCGCAGAGTGCAGTCGATGAGATGACAAATGAGATGTTCCGGCGAAATGCGGAAACACTGCGACAGGGTGCAATTGATGCAGCGCAGGCTTCTGAGCGTGGAATTGTGGATGTAGAGACTTTAAGAAAAGTCAATGCGGATGTCATTGCGTCCATCAATGAGGTCGTGAAAATCCATGAAGAAGGATCAAGAAGACGCGAACAAGCCCAGCAGGAACTTGCGAAGATTGAAGATGAGTTAAAGCAGGCACTGTTGGAGGCAGGTTCCAGATAAATTGAGAGAAGAACTTCTCAGAAAGAAAAGTTGAAGAAAAATGGAGGAGAGATATAATTGCAGAAAATTCCGTTTCTTTTGATGGAACATGCAGTGGGTGAGATCACATATGAGTATACTCTGGCGCAAAGATTGTATGGAGATATTTATGTCAGTGATTCTGAAAGAAATTTTTTTCTTGATCGTTATCATAAAAAAATCTCTGTGTACATTAGTATCTGAATATGGGAAAATAAAAAATCGAAAAGACAAGGATTGTGTAGAAATACATGATCTTTATTCTGTATGGAGCCGAAAAAATACACGGAATACAATTAAATAAAATCGCAACAGAAAATTTATAAATACATAATTTGAAGTCTCAGCAGAAATCGAGTACAATAAATAATACGATACAAGATTAAAAGATGTAGCAAAATCAAAAACCTATCAAACAATAACAGAGTAGAAGGTAAGTTTGTAATTATTTATTTGTAAATTGCAAAATACATTGCGAAAGGAAACGGGAGTATGGGACTTATTCGAGCAGGAATTGGGGCACTGGGTGGTACACTTGCGGATCAGTGGAAGGAATTTTTCTATTGCGATGCTCTGCCAAATGATGTTTTGATGAGAAGAGGTCAGAAGCGAACGGGGAGACGTTCTTCTAATACGAGAGGAAATGATAACATTATTTCCAATGGTTCCGGGATTGCAGTGGCAGATGGTCAGTGTATGATCATTGTGGAACAGGGCAAGATCGTGGAGGTCTGCGCAGAGCCGGGTGAATTTACATACGATACGTCCACAGAGCCATCTGTTTTTGTTGGAGGTCTTGGAGACGGCATCAAGGCGACGTTTAAGACAATTGGAAAGCGTTTCACGTACGGCGGAGATACAGGCAAAGACCAGCGCGTGTATTATTTCAATACGAAAGAGATCATTGACAATAAGTTTGGTACGCCGAGTCCGATTATGTTTGAGGTCGTCAATAAGCGAATTGGGATCAGCCGTACCGTACAGGTTCGCTGTAATGGCGTCTACACCTATGTGATTTCTGACCCGTTGCGGTTTTATACGAGACTTTGCGGAAATGTGGAATATGAGTTTACGCGAGACCAGATTGACGCTCAGCTGAAAGCAGAGTTTATTGATGCCTTACAGCCAGCTTTTGGAGAGTTGGCAGAGCAGGAGCTTCGTCCGGCGCAGATTCCGGCAAAGGCAAATGCGCTGAAAGCAGCGATGAACAATGCCTTAAAGCAGGAATGGATCGAGAATCGAGGGATTTCGGTTGAGAAGATTGCGTTGAATCCGATCACTCTCACGGAAGAAGATCTGAAGAAAATTAATGAGATGGAGGATGCGGCGAGTGTCGGTGCGAATCCATTCATGATGGCAGGACGCATGACGAATGCGACCGCAGATGCCATGCAGACTGCGGCAGGGAATTCTGCTGGTGCGATGACAGGATTTATGGGCATGGGAATGACTGGAATGGGGGCGCAGGGCGGATTTGCCTCGGCTCAGAACCTTTATAATATGGGGGTTCAGAACCAGATGAACCAACAGATGCTCAATCAACAGAGGATGAATCAGCAGATGGCAGGTGCTAAGGATGCCGGACTTGGTGCGCTGAATGGAATGAGTGGTACAGGAGCAGTTTTACAGACATCTTCACAGGTGGGAGCATCGGAGAATGGAGATGCATGGAAATGCAGCTGTGGCGCAATGGCAACCGGAAAGTTTTGTTCGGAATGTGGAGCGAAGAGACCGGAGCCGGTGAAGATCGGTTCATGGAAATGCAAATGCGGAGCGATTGCAACGGGTAAATTTTGCTCAGAGTGCGGTTCACCGAGACCGGTCGATGAGAGCTGGACTTGTTCGTGCGGAGCCGTGAATAAGGGAAAATTCTGTTCAAACTGTGGGGCAAAGAATCCGTATCTCGGATGATTGAGTTTAAATCATAATTGCCGATTGTTCGTGTATTGTGCAAATTGTGAAATGTGAAGATAAACGATATGCAGACATATATGATTCAGAGCGGATTCGCAGTGATTCTGGGAAGAGGTCAGCAGAGCTGACTAGAATCATGCGTCAGATTTCTGCTAGCATTTGACTTGAATACGTAAATATATATACAGGATACAGAGGAGAAACTCATGGAAATCATGAGAAAAGTGAGGTGATGAGGATATGCCGACAATGCAGGAATATAAATGTCCTTGTTGCGGGGGATCGCTTGCGTTTGACAGTACTGTTCAAAAAATGAAGTGTCCGTTCTGTGACACGGAATTTGAGATGGAGACGCTTCAAAATTATGATGCAGAATTGCAGAAGGAACAACCGGACCAGATGAAATGGGAGACGACTGCCGGAAAAAAATGGGAAGCAGGCGAAATGGAAGGTCTTCGATCATTTATCTGTAACTCCTGTGGGGGAGAAATCATCGCAGACGTTAATACGGGTGCGACAGCCTGTCCATTTTGCGGGACGCCGATCGTGATGATGGATCAGTTTTCCGGAACTCTAAAGCCTGATCTGGTGATTCCGTTTAAACTGGACAAGAAGTCAGCGAAGCAGGCTCTTAACCGATATTTGACTGGAAAGCGTCTTTTACCCAAGATTTTTAAAGATCAGAATCACATTGAGGAAATCAAGGGAATTTATGTTCCGTTCTGGCTTTTTGACACAGATGCGGATGCTCAGGTGCGCTATCGGGCGACAAAGGTGCGTAGTTGGAGTGATCAGAATTATTATTATACAGAGACGAGGTATTTTCTGCTTCATCGGGAAGGCAAGGTGGCATTTGAAAATGTTCCTGTGGATGGTTCTGCCAAGATGGCGGATGAACTGATGGAATCCATCGAGCCGTATGATTGTTCGCAGGCAGTAGATTTTCAGACAGCTTATCTGGCGGGATATTTGGCGGATAAGCATGATGTGACAGCAGAAGAGAGCATTGAGCGGGCAAATACGCGTGTAAGACGTTCCACAGAGGAGGCATTTCGGAATACGGTGCAGGGATATGCCACAGTTATGCCGGAGAACAGCAGGATTCAGCTTCATGGTGGAAAGGCAAAGTATGCGCTGTATCCGGTGTGGCTTTTGAATACAACTTGGAATGGGAAGAAATATACGTTTGCGATGAATGGTCAGACCGGAAAATTTGTCGGAGATCTTCCAGTTGATAAATCGGTTGCTGTGAAATGGATGCTGGGGTTAACGGCTGTGTTCAGTGTTCTCACTTATGGAGGAGTTTACCTGTTGCATCTGGTTGGAATTTAAGCAGGGAGGGAGAGCGGAATAGAATGATGAAAAAGAAAAAATTAAAGCGATTACGCCTGTTTCTGTGGATGCTCCTTGTCTGCCTGATATATTGTGGTTTGATGGTGATGCCAGCTTTTGCCGAGGGTGGATTTGCGGATGAGTACGATCGAGTCAGTGATCTGGCAGGAGTTCTCACGAAAGCGGAAGAGTATGATCTTCAGGAACGCTTGGATGAAATCAGTATTCGTCAGAAGATGGATGTGACGCTTGTGGTGACTCCGGATCTGGGTGGATATGATCGTGTGTCAGATTATGCAGAGAATATCTATGAATCTTGCAAGTTTGGTTATGGAAAAGAAAAAGATGGGATTTTGCTTCTCATCAGCATGGAAGATCGTGATTGGTACATTGATACACATGGGTTTGGGATTACTGCGTTTACAGATGCAGGAATTGAATACATAGGGGAAGCGATGACACCGGATCTTGCAGATGGAGACTATGCGCAGGCTTTTGAGACATATGCTTCTCTGTGTGATGATTTTATCACGCGTGCGAGAAATGGAAATCCTTATGATAATGAAGATTTTTCCGAAGAGAAAATGCCGGTGATGTGGATTCCTCTTTCTATTTTGATTGGGGCGGGACTTGCCGGAGTAGTTGTTGGCAGTATGGTTAGTGGAATGAAGACGGTTCGCCCGCAGGCGACTGCAAACAGCTATGTAAAAAAAGGCAGTTTTCATTTGAATGCAAGTCGTGATCTCTTTCTCTATCACACAATCGCGCGCACCGCAAAACCGAAGGATAGCAAAACATTCGGAGGTGGCGCACATAACAGTAGTAGTGGTACTATGCATGGAAGCAGCACGCACAGATCGGCTTCCGGTTCGACTCACGGAGGTCAAGGTGGAAAGTTTTGATGAGAAATGTTAATTGCGCATTAATAAATTTGCTTATTAATCCTGAATTATACTAGAACGAAAGGGCAGTTAGCAGGAAAATATTCGAATACTCATGTAGAATTTACACCTTTGGAAGATCGGAACGGTAATCAAGATATGGAAAAATGCAAAAGATATGTCTTGAAAACTAGGAATTGATGAATGAGACATATTTCGAATAATTTAAATCAATAAAGCCGGTGCAGGATTTTTATATCCAGTACCGGCTTTATTGGTTTTAAAGAGGTGTGGTGTAAAAGTACATTATCAATGTAATCGCAAGAAAAAAGCAAGAATCTAAGCATGGAGTTTTTTTTAAATAATGTTAAACCTGAATTATTCACGGAGCAATCTCTAGCCTAAAAATTGCACCATGATTCGAAAAAATGATCCATGCAGCCA
>JAJEPU010000051.1 GCA_020686985.1 Brotaphodocola catenula | reverse complement strand
CAAACTGTTTATATGCCTCTATTGACGCGTTACACGAACCGTAACGGATTTTATTGAAAATTTGAAGGATTTATACTATACTTTTCGTAGTATGCCTAAATCTCCATTTAAATGGCAGGCAAACCATAACATCAAAGAAAACAGCAACAAGAGCGTTTTAAGAAACAAGAATTACGAAATTGAGAAACAAGAAATGAGGTTTTATTTATGATATTATCCTGCAACCATATCAGCAAGGCATTCGGAACAGACCAGATCTTGTCGGATGTCTCTTTTCATGTAGAGGATCAGGAGAAGGCTGCGATTGTCGGAATCAACGGTGCCGGCAAATCCACCCTTCTAAAAATTATTGTCGGAGAGCTCTCCCCGGATACCGGAGAATCCGTTCTCTCCCGCGGAAAGACGCTCGGCTATCTCGCTCAGCATCAGGATCTCGAGAGCGGGCGCACAATCTATGAAGAACTGAAAGAAGTCAAACGCCCGATTATTGAGATGGAGGAACAGATCCGCAGTCTCGAACTTCAGATGCGCGATGCCGTTGGGGAAGAGCTTGAGCAGATGCTCTCCACTTACAGCCGTTTGAACCACACTTTTGAGCTTGAAAACGGATATGCGTGGAAGAGCGAGATCGTCGGTGTTCTAAAAGGTCTCGGATTCAATGAGGATGAGTTTGACAAGCAGGTCTCCACGCTCTCCGGTGGTCAGAAGACCCGTGTCTCCCTCGGTCGTCTTCTTCTCTCGAAGCCGGATGTGATCCTTCTTGACGAGCCGACAAACCATCTCGACATGGAGTCGATCTCTTGGCTTGAGAACTATCTGCGCGGATACAACGGTGCCGTTATCATCGTTGCCCATGACCGCTATTTCTTAAACCGCGTCGTGACTAAGATCGTGGAGCTTGAGAACGGGCGCAGTACGACTTATCTCGGAAATTACACGGATTACAGCGAGAAGAAAGCGATGATCCGCTCCGCCCAGATGAAGGCATATTTGAACCAGCAACAGGAAATCCGCCATCAGGAGGAGGTTATCGCAAAGCTCAAATCCTTCAACCGCGAGAAATCCATCAAACGCGCCGAGAGCCGCGAAAAGATGCTCTCGAAGATCGAGATTCTCGACAAACCTGCCGAGATCAGCGATGAGATGCGCATCAAACTTGAGCCGAATATCGTCAGTGGAAGTGATGTCCTGACGATCCGCGATTTAAGCAAATCCTTCGGTTCCCAGACTCTGTTTTCCCATGCCGACATCGATGTCAAGCGCGGGGAGCGCGTCGCTGTCATCGGAAACAACGGAACAGGAAAAACAACCCTCTTAAAACTCATCAACGGCATGCTCCCGTCCGACGGTGGCACGATCACGCTCGGTTCGAAGGTTCACATCGGTTACTACGATCAGGAGCACCACGTTCTTCACATGGAGAAAACTGTGTTTGAGGAGGTTCAGGATGCCTACCCGAATTTAAGCAACACGCAGGTAAGAAACATTTTAGCAGCCTTTCTGTTCACCGGGGACGATGTGTTCAAGCGTATCTCGGACTTGAGCGGTGGCGAGCGCGGGCGTGTCTCCCTCGCAAAGTTGATGCTCTCCGAGGCGAACTTCCTGATCCTCGATGAGCCGACAAACCACCTCGACATCACCTCCAAGGAGATCCTCGAGGAAGCGCTCAAGAACTACACCGGAACTGTGCTCTACGTCTCCCACGACCGTTATTTCATCAACCAGACGGCGACGCGAATTCTTGAACTGACCGGACAGACCTTCATCAACTACATCGGAAATTACGATTATTATCTCGAGAAGAAAGAGCTGATGACCGATCTCTACGCCCCGGGCGCAAATGCGCAGAACTCTGCCCAGCAGATCCCGGGAGTCGGAAAGAGCGTCTGGACCTCCGCTTCCTCAACAGCAGGAAACGGCGCTGATACCGCTTCCGACACCAAGCAGGACTGGAAAGCCCAGAAAGAGGAACAGGCGAGAATCCGTAAACGCCAGAATGATTTGAAAAAGATCGAAACAGAGATCGAAAAACTCGAGACCCGGGATGCTGAGATCGATGAACTCCTGACTCAGGAGGAAATCTACACCGATGTCTCCCGCCTTGTCGAACTCAACAAAGAAAAAGAAGCGCTCCAGACGAATCTGGAAACGCTCTATGCACAGTGGGAGGAGCTGGCTGAATAAGCCAGCTCTTTTTCTAATTTTTCTCTTCTGCCTGCACCTCCCCGGTCTCCTGGTTGATGCCCGGTCCACCTTCCGCTCTCACGCGCTCCTGATAGGCTTCCGCCTCCTGTCTCGCAAGTTCCGCCCGCTGTCTGCAATATTCCTTTTCTTCCTCACTGTCATTCTCGTGAAGAATCTCCTCAATTACCTCACCGACTTCGGGGGCAATCCGTTGGATCTCTTCCGTCTTCTCTCCCTCCAGATACGTCGAGACAAGTTTTCC
Organism: Brotaphodocola catenula; assembly: GCA_020686985.1. Taxonomy (GTDB): domain Bacteria; phylum Bacillota; class Clostridia; order Lachnospirales; family Lachnospiraceae; genus Brotaphodocola; species Brotaphodocola catenula. The sequence continues at coordinate 14,387 of JAJEPU010000051.1, read as the reverse complement.
AAAATAAAACTTGCTGTCACTCGCGTAGTAATCCGGAATCTCCAAAATTCCCTGAAGCACCGGGTAGGCATTCCACAGCGCCTCCATTCGCGCATCGCCCCTCTTATAGCAGTCGGACGCATATCCCACATACTCGCACATTGCCTCAAGAAGAGATTCCGGCTTTGTCGTCTTCACCTTCTCATACTCGGAATCCATGCTGTGATAGACATAGTAGATTCCAAGATCCGTCGACGGTGCGGAGAAATACTTCTTTTTCGTGTAAAACATAATCTGCCAGCCATCTCTCACAAAACGCTCCAACCACCCGCGGGGGACAAGATAGAGCGCATCGGTGATCAGATCCTTCTGTTCGGTCGTGACATCCGCATTTCCGATTGTCCGGATATCCCCATCGCTCTGGTGCTGTCCGTCATCACCGAAAAATTCCAGTCCGAGATACTGATTTCTCGCCATATGTCCGTTGATAAAGAAATAGTAAGTCACGCCGTTGATCGCCAGACTTCCTCCGTCCGCCATCTCTCCATTTTCCGAAAACCAGTACCACTCTCCGCCATATTTCAGCCATCCGGTGTGATTGCTTCCATCCGAATCTCGATAATACCAGTGGTAATTCTTGTAAATCCAGTCACTACTCCCATCCCCCGGTGCCTCCATCGCCCAGCTCTCACCCGCAGACAACACAATAAACATTGCGCTGAGTAACAGGCTTAAAATTCGCCGGAATCCGGATTGCCACACATATGCACATCGGTATTTTGCCACTGAAAGCCGTCCTTTCTAAATGTTTCTCTTTTCTTTCTTCGTTCTTCTGTCTTGTCCTGATCTTATCTGATTTTATTTAATCTTTATTTTCTTATACAAAAAGCTCCCCGCGGTGCGGAGAGCTCTAAAATCTTTTCCTATTTCCGGTGCGCCCATTCACGCACTCTTTTTGAATGAGCAGGACGATAAGCCGGGTTATGTCGTTGGATGGTCATCTATCTAGACCAGATGTCGCCACCTGGTTCAAGCGACCTACCCGAAAGCAGACGGGCCGCCTTATGCTTTCTGTTCGGTCTTGCTTCGAGTGGGGTTTACATGTGCCCTGCCTGTTACCAGCCAGGCGGTAGTCTCTTACACTGCCTTTCCACCCTTACCGGCGCAAGCCGGCGGTATATTTCTGTTGCACTGTCCCTAGAGTCACCTCCGCCAGACGTTATCTGGCACCCTGCCCTGTGAAGCCCGGACTTTCCTCTCCCACAACCTTTCGGTCTTGTGGCAGCGACCATCTGTCCTGCTCAAACGTGTCTATTCTACCATTGCTTTTTAAAACTGTCAAGTAAGTGTTCGTGTTCCCATCGACACCTGCAAAGCCTTGGCGCATGTTTTCGAGCTACACGCGGAAACAGCTTCCACCGACAAACTCGCGAAGAATCGAGTTTTGCGGAATGTTTTCACAGCCGACTCCGAGGAAGTAATCTAGGAATTTGAGCAAGCGTTTTGCCTCCACATATTCTGCGCTGTCGCGCGGAACACTGAAAAGCGCCGGCTCTGCAAACTGCTTGAGCACTGCGAGCTCATAGACGAGAGCGGAGTTGAACATCACATCTGCTTCCTCCTGATACGGGAAAATATTTTCCTCCTCCCCGCGTCTTACCGACGGCCACATCCGAATCGTATCCTGAGCGGAGGCGCCTCTCGTTCTCGCGTCACGGACAATGCGTCGAATCAGACGCCCATCCGTCGTCGGAATTCGGTTGTGCTCATCGATTCCAATCTGGGTGAGCGCGCTGATATAGATCTTAAATTTATTTTCTCTCGGAAGACTGTAAGAGAGTCTCTCATTCAGGCAATGGATTCCTTCGATAACCAGAATATCGTTCTCGCCGAGCGTCAGCCAGTCTCCCTGATACTCCCGCTCCCCGGTCACAAAATTATAAACCGGAAGCTGAACCGTCTTACCCTCTAAAAGGTCTGTCATGTCCTGATTAAATTTCTCGACATCAAGGCACTCAAGCACCTCATAGTTGTAGCTTCCATCCGGATTCTTCGGGCTGTTCACACGATTGACAAAATAGTTGTCGACCGAGATCGGATGCGGGACAAGACCATTTGCGCGAAGCTGAATCGAAAGTCGGTGAGAGAACGTCGTCTTTCCGGAGGAGGACGGACCTGCAATCATAACAAATTTCTTGTCCGGCTGATTCTTGATCATCTCGGCAATATCGCCCATCTTCTTTTCCATCCGCGCTTCCTGAATCAGAATCAGATCATTGAGCTTTCCCTTTGTAATCTGCTCATTTAACGATCCGACCGTCGGAATCTGCAGGCTTCTTCCCCAGTCCTTCGCCTCTTTCAGGACAGAGAAGAGCTTCTCCTGTGGCTGAAATTCTGGAATCTTGGTCGGATTGGAGGAATCTGGAAGTAAAAGCACAAGCCCATGCCGGTATGCAATCACATCGAAATACTGAATATATCCGGTGTTCTGCACCATATATCCATAGTTGTAGTCCTCAAACTTTCCAATACTGTAAATGTTCACGCGGGACACCCTTCTGTAATGGAACAGTCTCTCCTTGTCGTACATCTTATGCTGATGAAAGAGTTCCACCGCCTCATCCGTATTCATGCTCCGCTTCATAATCGGAATCGATGCATTCACATAGGCGCGCATCTGATCCCGGATCTTTTCTGCCATCTCCGGTGTCACCTCAAACTCTCCAATCGGCTCCATGAAAAGCCCATTTCCGATCGAGAAATCCACAGCAACTTTTTTCAGGCGTTCCTTGCCGATCACCTCATAGATTGCTTTTAAGAGAATCAAAACCGCACTTCTCTGGTATGTCATGATACCCGGTCTGTCCTTCGCAGTCAGAAACGTAATCTCCGTCCCATCCTTGACGCGCTTATGCAGTTCCTGAAGTTTTCCGTTCACTCTTGCGAGAAGAATGTCATATTCAAATTTTCTCTGATAAAGTGCTGCCACATCCATAAGGAGGGTCTCTTCCTCAAACTCCCTCGCTTCGCCTTCTACTGTCACATGAATCATTTACCCATCCTCCTGTTGTCCATCCATTGCTTGACTCACACTGCACGCTATACACTATATACTACATAATATTACAAATGCTGATTCCTTCGCTTCCTTTTCACTCGCAAGAAACACAAATGTCTGCTTCGCAGTCGCTTGTATTTCTTTTGCCCTTATTACATAATTACCGCCGGGAATGCCGGATCTGCCTGGATCACACTGATCTGATCGGAAAATGTCTTTTTTAAGTACTCTTCCACAAACGGAATAAAAATATGTTCCAGACCGTAATGACCCGCATCGATGATTGCCATTCCACACGCCACCGCATCAATTCCATCGTGATGTCCGATGTCCCCGGTAATCAAAACTTCTGCACCCTGAGCAATCGCGATCTGCACCATGCTTCCGCCCGCTCCCGGTGAGATTGCCACACGCTGAATATCTCCGGTAATCTTCTGACTTCCGTACACTGTCACAAACGGCAGATCAAATACAGTCTTTACCTGCTGTGCGATCTGCTCGAGCGTCATCGCCCTGGGAAGCTCACCGATCTTTCCGATTCCACAGGCTCCATGCTCATTCTGCACCGTTATCTCAAGCGGTGCCTCCGCATTTAAACCAATTTTCTCGGACGCCAGATCTGCCATACATCCCGGCGCAATATCAAAATTCGTATGCATCGCAAAATAGCTGATGTCTGCCTGAATCATTCTCACAATCCGTCTGCTGATAAACTGCTCGTCATTAACCTGCTTGAGTGCCCGGAAAATCAACGGATGATGAGTCACAATCATATCTGCATGGATTCGGAGCGCCTGATCGATCACCTCATCCGTCGCATCGAGAGCAACCAGAATCGTCTTCACTTCCTTATCTGCCCGTCCTGCCAGAAATCCCGGATTATCCCAGTCGCAGGCATAAGCCCGCGGAGCAAGCTCATCCAAAGCCTTTATGATCTCTCTGCACTGCATAATTTCTGTTTTGCCTCCTCAATTTGCTGTAAAAGTACGGAAATCTCCTCCAATCGAGCTTTCGCGCCTTCTCTCTCCTGTTTATTCAAATGGTCTGCAATCTCCCGATACTGTCGCTCTTCCTTCTCAAGAAGCTCTCTCAGAACCGGAACGGAATCTTCCGTCAGACACATGCCGTAACGATATTCTGCCTCAGAATCGGCATGCATTTCTCCGTGTTCCACGCGCATGATCGTGTAGTACTTTCCGTCCTCCTCAAGCATTCTCTCCTCGCGGATCGCAAGTCTGAGGTCTTCCAGACCATGACGGAAAATTGCAAGTTCCGACTGCGGGGACAGAAGAAATGTCCGAATCCCGGCAATGACTGCCGGATCTGCCGATTTCAGAATACGAAGCATCAACTCTCCGCCCATTCCGGCAATCACAACGGTATCCGCCTCTCCTGCCTGCAGCTTCTGCATGCCATCACTGAGTCTCGTCTCAATCCGATCCTGCATCCCACATGTAAGAACATGCTCCTGCGCGCGCTGAAGCGGTCCCTTTCTCACATCCATTGCAAGTGCCCGTCCCGCTTTCTCAAGCTCCATCAGACGAATCGGCACAAAGCCGTGATCCGTTCCGATGTCCGCCACACAGCTGTCATCTCCGGTCACAGGTACCATCTCCACAATTGTCTCAAGTCTCTTTGATAATTTTATCTGCACGAAATCTGTATCTCTCTTTCCATAATCTTTTCTTCTATAAACAATAACTATTCCATCTATAAACAAAATAATAAATATTCTGTCTTAATCCAGATAATCCTTCAATTTCCGACATCGGCTCGGGTGGCGCAGTTTGCGCAGTGCCTTCGCCTCAATCTGGCGGATTCGCTCTCTCGTCACATGAAATTCTCCGCCGACCTCCTCAAGCGTTTTCGGTTTTCCGTCATCAAGTCCAAAACGCAGGCGAAGCACTTTCTGCTCTCTCTCCGTCAGTGTCGATAGCGCCTCCATCAGCTGTTCATGCAGGAGCGTAAACGCTGCCTCCTCCGCCGGAACGGCGACATGATCATCCTGAATGAAATCTCCGAGATGACTGTCTTCCTCCTCACCGATCGGGGTCTCAAGAGAAACCGGGTCCTGAGAAATTTTTCGAATCTCGCGCACGCGCTCCGGCGGAATCTCCATGCGCTTTGCAATCTCCTCAACCGTTGGTTCCCGTCCAAGTTCCTGAACGAGCTGTCTCGAGGTGCGCACCAGACGATTGATCGTCTCAACCATGTGCACCGGAATTCGGATCGTTCTCGCCTGATCGGCAATCGCACGCGTGATCGCCTGACGAATCCACCAGGTCGCATACGTCGAAAACTTGTATCCCTTCCGGTAATCAAACTTTTCGACCGCCTTGATCAGCCCGAGATTTCCCTCCTGAATCAGATCAAGAAACTGCATTCCCCGTCCCACATAGCGCTTCGCAATGCTGACAACAAGGCGCAGATTCGCCTCCGCAAGACGTTTTCTCGCCTCCTGATCTCCAAGCTCCATCTTCTTTGCAAGCTCAATCTCCTCATCGGTGGAGAGAAGCGGAATCTTTCCAATTTCTTTTAAATACATGCGAACCGGATCTTCAACCCCGACGCCTTCCGGAACAGACAGATCAATCTTCTCCGGATCGATCTCCTCCTCATCCTCAAGATCTTCCTCAGAAAACAGATCCGGGTCCATCTCGTCTTCCTCTTCCGTTCTCAGGACATCTACATGATGGCGGTCCAGGAATTCATAAATTCGATCCAGTTTTTCCGGGTCCAGAATTTCTCCGCGAAAGAAATCCAGAATCTCCCGATTTTCCAGCACATTTTTCTTTTTGCGTGCCTCTTCCACAAGGTGCGTCAGTTTTTCCTCAAATGTCTGCGTCTGCTTCTGTTCTTCCATAGTTATCCGCCCTTTCCATAAGATGTGTTCCCAAAGTTCCGTCGTTCCACTTTCCTGTATAAATCTTATCTTACACCGATACCATATGAATCGTATGAATCATCCTTTGTCGATCTCGTCAATCGCCTCTCTCGTAATCATCTAACTATCTCATATCTGTCGTCTAAATCAGTCAATCTCAATATGAAGAGTTTTTAAGGATGCCTGCTCCTGAATAATCTTCTGCAGCTGCACAATATCCACTGCATGTCGACTCGCCTCATCCAGACTGTGCTTGCGCACTTTCAGCACGGTATCCGAAAATGCTTTCTTCTGCTCCTCATTATTCAGGGATTCCTTCAAGTTTGCGTGAAAAAGTCCAGCCACCTCTTTGTATTGTTCTTCATCATTGATAAAATGATTCAGAATTTCTGCCGGATTGAGATTCCCCTTCTCCTGTTCTGCAAATACCATCTCTGCCACCTGATGATAGAGCGGTTCGTTAAAGTCATCCGGTCCGATAATCCCATGAATTTTCTCAAAAAGTTTTGGTTTCTCAATCAGCCAGGTCAGAAGAAGTCGCTGGGAACGTCGGATTCCCTCATCTTTATCGACTTTCTTCTTTCGCTCTCTATTTCCACCACCATTTAAACCACTTCCAGAATTTCCATATTCGGAATTTTGACTCGAGCGTTCTCCAAGACCACGGCTGAGTCCGAGACGATTCACAAGACTTTTCAAATCCTTGTACGAAATCATCTGCTCTCTTGCAACTGCCTGAATGTAATTGTCCCGCTCCAATGGCTCAGTGAATTCAAGAAGTTTTTCCGCCGTCGCATGGATAAACTTTGTCCTCTGCTCTGGGTCCTGCATCTGGTAGTCTCGCTTGAGCACCTCAATCTCAAAGAGGAAGCTGTTCTTTGCATCTGCAATCCGCTCCCGAAACGCATCTGCTCCCATATTCTTGATGAATTCATCCGGGTCCTTGTACGGCTTCAAATCCAGAACTTTTGCGGAAACTCCGACATTTCTCAAAATCGGAATCGCACGAAGTGCTGCCTTCACCCCTGCGCCATCGCTGTCGTAGGTGAGGATCACAAGCTCTGTGTAACGCTTCAGAAGCATCGCCTGCTGAGATGTAAACGCCGTTCCAAGCGAAGCCACCGCATTCTGAAATCCCGCCTGTTGCATCGCAATCACATCCATATATCCCTCACAGAGCAGGATGTAATTTTCCCGACTCGTCCGCGCGTAGTTTAACCCGTACAGATTTCGGCTCTTATCAAACACGATCGTCTCCGGGGAGTTTAAATACTTCGGCTCTCCATCCCCGAGCACACGCCCTCCGAAACCGATCACACGGTTATTGATGTCCATGATCGGAAACATCACACGATTCCAAAACTTGTCATAGGTTCCGCGCTCCTCGATCGTCACGAGACCGGACTCTTTGAGGATCTCATCTCCATATCCTTTTGAGCGCAAATACTGATAGAGGTCATTTCCCGTCTTGTTCGCAAACCCAAGCCCGAATCTGCGGATCGTATCGTCGCTGAGCGCTCGCTTTTTGAAATATTCATATCCGATCTTTCCGTGAGGCTGATGCAAATGGTAGTAAAAGTAGTTTGCCGCCAGCTTATTGATCTCTAAGATGGTCGAGCGTTTGTCCTCTCTTGCGCGCTCTTCCTGAGTATATTCAATCTCCGGAAGTTTTACGCCTGCCCGATCAGCAAGACGCTTCATCGCCTCCGGAAATGTATCGTTCTCATATTCCATCACAAATGTGATGACATTTCCGCCCGCTCCGCACCCAAAGCAGTAATACATCTGTTTCTGAGGAGATACAGAAAAGGACGGAGATTTCTCATTATGAAACGGACAAAGTCCAAAATAGTTACTTCCTTTTTTTTGCAGATTTACATACTGAGAAACAATGTCCACAATATCATTTCTCGTTCGTACTTCCTCTATTACTTCCTCCGGATAATACATCTCGACTCCTTTCTGCTCGTTACTGTCCACGCGGTCTGCAAACAGTAACTTCTTCTCCATTCTGTTTGTATATTCTTAAGTTGGTTAATATTTTTCTTTTGCGCCTATTATATCATATTTTCTGAATTTTTAATACCAATAATACAAAAACAGCAAAGCAATCAGATTTTTCATTTCCTTTGCCTTGCTGTCCTTTTTAGTCTCTCTTTTTTTGAGTCTTTTTTGAATTTTTCTAATTCAATCTCACTCTCTGCTTTATTTCAGGAAACCGTTGACGATCTGAGCCTCTGCCTCTTCCTCGGTAAGTCCTAACGTCATCAGCTTAATGATCTGCTCGCCGGCGATCTTTCCGATTGCTGCCTCATGGATCAGAGCCGCATCGATGTTATTTGCCTCCAGCTGAGGAATTGCAAGAATCTTTGCATCTCCCATGATGATTGCGTCACACTCGGTATGACCGGTACACTTTGCGTTTCCGACAATGCGGGAATCAAATTTCTGATAAGAATGATCCTTTGCAACAGAACGGGATACGACATCTGCGCTTGCGTCATCTCCGTTCAGAGTCACGGTGTATCCGCTGACTGCATGCTGGTCTCCATGAGTTAAAAGGCGCTCACGGACAACAAGCTTTGCACCGGATGCCAGCTCTGCGGTCGTCATGCGGTTTGTGGAATCCACACCCTTGATCTGGACCATCTCCATCTCCATCGTGCTTCCCTCTTCCATATATGCCTCGGTGACCGGATTCAAAATTCTCTTTCCATCTCCATCACCCTCGCCATAATGTTTCTCCACATATTTCACTTTTGCATTCTTTCCAACAAAGAAGCGATGAACGCCGTCATGCTGAGAATCCTGATTTCCGCAGTTGTGAATTCCGCATCCTGCCACAATCACAACGTCACAGTCCTCTCCGATATAGAAATCGTTATATACGACCTCTTTGAGTCCACTTGCACTCAGAACAACCGGAATATGAACACTCTCATGCTTTGTACCCGGCTTGATTCGGATATCGATTCCGCTCTTATCTGTCTTGGATACGATGTCAATGTTCGCCGTTGTATTTCTTCCTGCCATCTGACCGTTTGCACGGATGTTGTATGCTCCCTCTGGAACGCTGTGGAGGTCTGCTACCTCCTCAAGAATATGCTTCTGAATCTCGTCAATCATGCCTGTGCCCCTCCCTGGTAATATTTGTCGCAGGGATTCATAGCTGATGCTGTGCCAAGAAGTCCCGGAAGAATCTCATCCTTTGCGCCATGTCTGCTCACCTGTCCGTCTGCGATCACAACGATCTCGTCTGCGATGTCCAGAATTCTTTCCTGATGGGAAATGATCAGGATCGAACCGTCCGTCTGCTTTCTCATCCGCTCAAACACCTGAATCAGATTCTGGAAGCTCCACAGATCGATTCCTGCCTCCGGCTCATCAAATACCGACAGCTTTGTTCCTCTTGCCAGAACGGTCGCAATCTCGATACGCTTTAACTCTCCACCGGAAAGGCTTGCATTGACCTCTCGATTGATATAATCCTTTGCACAAAGACCAACCTCAGACAGATACTTGCAGGCATCTGCCGGAGACAGGTTCTGCTTAGCTGCCAGACGAATCAGGTCAAGTACCTGAATTCCCTTAAAGCGAACCGGCTGCTGGAATGCAAAGCTGATTCCCAGATTTGCACGCTCCGTAATCGTCTTATCGGTGATATCCTCACCATTGAAATAAATCTTTCCCGAAGTTGGACGCTCGATACCCGCAATCAGCTTCGCCAGCGTAGACTTTCCTCCTCCGTTCGGACCCGTAATTACCACAAACTTGTGATCATCCACCTTTAAGCTGATGTTGCGGATAATCTCTTTTTGTCCCTTTTCTCCTGGTACTTCAAAGGACACATTCTCTAATGTCAGCATAACTCCCTCCATACATCTTTGTATACATCTGAATCTTCCAATCTCTTCTTTCGATCAATCACCAGACTCTGAGATACATTTTTCCTTCTATACGATTTCTTTTTGCCGGACTTTACAGGTTTTCTATGTTAATTAATCTTAATTAATTGGTTTTGTTCTCTTTTTTGTTTTCCTGTTTTTACCGTCAAAGTCTATTATATACCAACTTAGTCGGTTTTACAAGAAAACCTGTTATTTCATATAAAAGAATATGCCGAGTGCGCATACTCGCGGAGCATTTTTTATATGATCGGATGCAATTTCCTATTATACAAAAAAAGCAGAGAACTCATCACTTTGTTCTCTGCTTTCTCTCTTCTGTCGTGCAGAAGAAGGGAGTCGAACCCTCAAGGTATTGCTACCACACGGACCTGAACCGTGCGCGTCTGCCAATTCCGCCACTTCTGCAAACCGTTGCTCCGGCAAGGTGCCCGCCGAACCAACGAATGATATTATATCGTGTCTCTGTAAAAAAGTCAACTGTTTTCTTTCTTACTTTAACTGTTTTTGACCATTTTCCCGTTTTCCTGCTACCGTTCATGCATTGTACAAACGGTAACAGATTTTCTTTCACTTCCATCTATCCTTTTTTATACGTGTCTCATCGTGTGTTTCCACTTTCCGGTTCGATACTCTCGATAGGAAATCGCCCAGTTTGCAAACCAACCGAGCGGAACTGCACACCAGACCATCGAAATGCCAAAGACAGGAGACAATGCAAAGGCAACGATCACGCGGATACTTAAGTTGACCAGATTGGCCACCGTAAACATCTTCGTGTCTCCTGCTCCACGCAAAACTCCATCAACTGCCATCTTAAATCCAATCAGGCAGAAAAACCATCCCATAAACGTCAGATAGCCATTTCCGGTTGAGAGCGCAGTTGCTGTGCCGTCTGTTCCGAGGAAAAGTGACATCAGACCATCATGAAAGATCTCAAGCCACAGACAGATGCTCACGGCAAAAAAGAGTACCATCCCGCTCGCCGACTTTAATCCTGCACGAACCCTCTCCGGCTGGTTTGCTCCAAGATTCTGTGCGGTGTAGGACGAGAGTGCATTTCCGATTCCACTCATCGGCACACAGCAGATCGACTCAATTCGCATTGCCGCAGAAAAGCCTGCAAGTGCCTCTGATCCAAACCCATTCACGACCGACTGTACAAGCATCATTCCGATCGAGACCGTGGACTGTTGCAGAATTGATGGAAGTGCAATCTTCACCATCTCCGAAAGTTCCGATGCATCAAACAGGCGAACATGATCTGCCGGAAACGGCTTCAATTCATGTAACAAGACAAGAAATGAGAGCACTGCGGAGACACCCTGCGCCAAAAAAGTCGCCCACGCAACACCGGCAACTCCCATTGCAAACTGCGTGACTAAAATCCAGTCAAGCACAACATTAAAAATCGAAGAGAAAATCAGAAAGTACAGCGGAATCCGGCTTTTGCCAAGTGCATTGAACATCGAGGACTCAATGTTGTACATGAACAGAAACGGCAATCCATAAAAATAAATATTGAGATAAAGCACGGCAATCTCTAACGCATCTGCCGGTGTATTTAACGCGGTCATAATCTGTCGGCTGAACGTAAGTCCAAAGCCTGCCAGAAGAACTGCCACCCCGAGAAAAACAAGGCATGCTGTGTAAAGCGCAGATTTCATCCTGGCATATTCCTTTGCACCGAATGCCCGACTGACAATAACCGAGGCTCCGATTCCTCCACCGATCGCAACACAGATAAATACCGTCGTCAGCGCATACGAAGCTCCAACTGCTGCTAGCGCCTGCTCCCCGACATATCGCCCCACAATTGCAGAGTCCACCATTGTATACAACTGTTGAAACAGGTTGCCAATCATCATCGGCAATGCAAACTGAAACAACGCTTTCGCCGGTGTCTCCCGAATCAAATATTCTGCTTCTCTATTCACCCTTCTTGTCCACCTTTCTCTGATCTCTCTAACTTTTTCCTTCGATTACACCTTTATTTCTTTCCTTATGGTCCCTTACATTCCATTCGGAATAAAAAATTCTCCTTAGTATCACCTCGAAAGAGGAGGCCACGCCTACCGCGTAGCCCCCTCTCCGTCTTATCTTTTCTGTTTCTTTAACTCTTTATACCACAATTATTTCGTTACAGATTCGTTGCCGGTTTGTTGCTAATTTCTTACTGGCATACACCATCTGCATCCACCTGATAACCATCCGGAGTCGTTGCATTTGCATACATAGCTCCCATCGGCATATTTACGGTCACCTGATATTCCCACTTCTGTGTCTCAGAGTTGTAAGTCCAACCACTTCCCCCTCCTACGATCGGATTGAAGTAGTACCACTTGCCATCAATCTGTACCCAACCGATTGCTATTGCTCCCGTTACCGGGTCCAGATAATACCAGTATCCATCCTTGCTGTCTTTCAGCCAACCCTTGTAGGTCTGACCTGCATAGCTACCCTCTGTGAATACATAGTACCAGATTCCGTTTTCATCCAGCTTCCACTCTCCTGCCGGAAGGGAAGTTGTTGTTGCCGTAGAAGTTGCCGGACGAGAACTTCCGGAACCGCGGGAACTAGAACCACCTGAACTGGAACTGCCGGAATTAGAGCTTCCTGATCCTGAGCCTGTATTGTCAGATCCCGTGTTATCTGATCCTGAATTATCGGAACCCGTGTTGCCAGAATTATCAGATCCTGAATTGTCTGTACCAGAGTTTCCATTATCAGATCCGCCATTTCCATTGTCGCCCGTTCCCGGCTTATCCGGCGTCTCTTCTCCGCCTTCACCTGTTCCCGGCTTATCCGGCGTCTCTTCTCCGCCTTCGCCCGTTCCCGGCTTATCCGGCGTCTCTTCTCCGCCTTCGCCCGTTCCCGGCTTATCCGGCGTCTCTTCTCCACCTTCGCCTGTTCCCGGCTTATCCGGTGTTTCTGTCTCATCCTTCTTCGGATTAATTACAATACCATCTTCCAGAATCACTTCCACACTGCTGTAATTTGTCGTCTCGATCGTCTTAATCGATACCGTATAACTTCCTGCTTCAACCGGTGCTTCTGCACTTTCATTGTAAAGAACTTCCGTCTCTACAGAAAGCGGTTCATCATCCACACCAATTACTTCGTAGCTTGCCGGATGAGCCTCACCGTCATAGGTGTACTCTGCCTTTGCAAGACGAATCTGCGGTTCTGCCTTTGCAATGATTACTGCATCCTCTACGGTTACAGGTGCAACTGCATAATCCCCATCCGTCTCGACAACTACCACAACCTCGTAATGTCCAGCCTCTGTCGGAACTTCCTCACTGCCATTGTAAGTAACCTTCAGCTTATAAGTACCCTGCTCCAGACCGGAAACTATGCAGTATGCCGGATGCTTCCGTCCATCATATGTTATCTGGAACGGAATCACACGAACACTTGCTGTCTTGACCGGTGTGATAACGACTGCACCCTCACGAACTACGGTCACAGACTTATAATCCTGGGTCTCAGCAGTCTGAACAGTCACATCATAAGTTCCTGCATGTACCGGTGCTTCTGTACTGTCTCCATACCAGACAGTCGTCTCTACATCCATCGGCTCTCCGTCTTTATCAAGAACGGAATACTCTGCGGTATGTACACTTCCATCATAGACAGTTGTCACCTGCCCAATCTGAATACTCGGCTCTGCCTTGGCAATTATAACAGCCTCAGCCACAGTCACCTCTACGCGCTCATAATCCTGCGTCGCCTCGATAACTGCTGTCACATCATAAGTTCCTGCATGTACCGGAACCTCTTCACTTCCATTGTAGGTTACTGTAACCGGAGCTAAAACATCTCCCTCGCGTACACCCTCTGCAATGCAATATGCCGGATGCTGATCTCCATCATAAGTCACCTGGAACGGAATCACTCTCAGAGAAGGTTTCGCCTGGCGAATCACAACTGCTCCGATCTCAGTGTGCTCATAAATCTGATGACCGGAAGTTTCCGTCACTACAATCACATCGTAAGTTCCTGCATGTACCGGTGCTTTCTCAGATACCTCACCGGTCTGCTGATTTCGATAAGAAATTGTTGCAGACTTTGCACTTCCATCAACTCCCGCTACCGTGACCTTCGCCTCATGTGCATTTCCATCATAGACAACATCCACATTTTCTACGACGACACTCGGTGTAACATCGCAAATCTGCAAGGTATAAGTCTGCTCAAGGCACTCATAATTCGGTGCGTTTACGACCACAACAACGGTGTAGCTTCCAACCTCAACCGGCTTCTCCACAACGTCTCCATCTGCATTCTGGTAGGTCACCTCGTAAGGAAGGTCCTCACCAAGAATACCCTTTGCAGAAATCGTTGCCTCATGTGCATTTCCATCGTAATCCACAACCAGATCAGATGCTTCAATGCTGGTTGCCGGTAGCTCTGCCTTCTTGATCACCAGCTCACTTGCCGGGCTCTCGTAGTCCTCGTAGTTTGCTGTCGATACCTTTACAATGACTTTGTATGTTCCTGCATTGATCGGATTCTCTACGACTTCTCCGGCTTCATCCAGATACGTTACCGTATAGTC
>JAJEPU010000050.1 GCA_020686985.1 Brotaphodocola catenula | reverse complement strand
AAAAACAATATGCAATTAAAATACAGTAACTATGTGGCTTTCAGCCACGTTCACGGCGTTGCCGTGAATAATTCAGGTTAATAAATTCATTTCGTGCCCCAAATTAATAAACCGTAATAATCTCCTCATCCGTCACAATCTGATCCACACGCACATCCCATGGCTGGGACGGCAGATCTCTCATCACCTGAAATCCATAGGCGAGTGCAACTTTTCGGTGAAGCGGTTCTGCCTCGAAGAAACGATCATAGAATCCGCCTCCATATCCGAGGCGTTTCCCATCTTTTGTAAACGCAAGTCCTGGCGTGATCACAACCGCCCGCGGGCTCTGTGCCGGAAGGCAGTGTTCAGCTGGCTCTAAAATCCCCATATATCCCTCTGTGAGATCTTTGCGCCCCGATACCAGATAAAACTTCATCTCATTTCCCTCAACTCGCGGAAGCGCAGTCGGGATTTTTCGTCTCCACAGAGCTTCCAGAAGCAAAAATGTGTTTGCCTCCGTTCCAAAAGATGCATATGCATAGACCATCACTTCCGAGTGATCCGGGAAATTCAGTACTGCCAGAAGATTTTCCGTGAGTACCCGATCTTTTACCTTGCGCTCAGCCTCGGACAGCTCTGCCCTCTGCTGCTTCATCTCCTTGCGAATCTGACGTCTCTCTTCCTGCATCACTCGGAATTTTTCTTCACTCTTCGGAGTTTTCTGATTTCGTCCCGTTTTTTGGTCTTTCTTCTGATTTGCCCCTGTCTCTTTTTCTGTCATATGTGTCTCAGCCACCTTTTTGTTCGATCCTGCACGGTGAACTCCTCGGTCATTGAATGGCCGAGGATTCCCGCTTAGATATCTTAAATTCAAGTCGACGCTCGCGGAGCGTATAACTCAAAATTTATGACTTCTGCTCGCTCACACCACCATACTTCTTGCCGAGATCTGTGATGCTTCCATCTTTCTCCTTGATCGAGATGTTATTTAAGTTTGCGCGCATGCTTCCGCGGATCGCCTCAATATACTCTTTTCTGAGTGCGGTCTGCTCTGCCTTCTCCTCATCGGTCAGTCCTACTGCCTGAGATTTGTGATATAATTCATTGATTCTGTCAATCTTGCTCTGATCCATTGTTTCTTCCTCCAATTTTCTATCTTTTCAAATTTTAATGTTAATTTTGCTGATTCTGCTAATTTCGCTGATTTTCTCTTTTCAGCACCCTGCCTTTTTATCGTTTGCCTTTTCTTTCCCTTAATACTTTAATACTTGGAATTCATATAATCCATCAGGTCAAAATCCAGATTCGGATGAGCGAGGAAGAGACTTCCCCGCGGTTCGCCGTTTACAATATCATGGATCACCATGACATCGGATGCATTTGCGATCACCATGTCACAGCCGGAATCCGTTGCAATCCGCGCTGCGACGAGCTTTGCAGTCATTCCACCTGTTCCGACATCGCTTCCGGAAGAATCTTTTCCCATTCCCATGAGTTCTTCATTGATCTCCGGAATGAAGCTGACAAACTTCGCATCCGGATTTTTGCGCGGGTCATCCGTGTAAAGTCCATCAATATCAGACAACAGAATCAACAGATCAGCGCCGATCAGCGCCGAAACGACAGCTGACAGACGGTCGTTATCACCGAACTGAATCTCATGGGTGGAAACGGTATCGTTCTCATTTACGATCGGAACTGCCCCGAGATTTAAGAGCTCATCAAACGTGTTCTGTGCATTGTAGCGGGAGGCATCGTTTGTCATCGTATCCTTCGTCATCAGAACCTGCGCCGCAATCGAATTGTACTCCGAGAACAGTCTCTGATAAACCATCATCAGCCGGGCCTGTCCAACCGCTGCATACGCCTGCTTCTCCGAGATCGTCGTCGGACGCTTCTGACCGCCGAGAGCCTGACGTCCCGCTGCAATCGCTCCGGACGAAACCAGAACCACATCGCGTCCTTCTCCCTTTAAGTCACAGATGATTCTCACAAGTTTCTCAATCTTATACAGATTCAGTTCTCCGGTCTCCGGATGCGTGAGCGAGGAAGAACCGATCTTGATTACAATTCGCTTCTTTCCCTTCAATTTCTCTCTCATCTGACGTTCTGACTCAGTCATCTCCGTCATCTGTCCCAGATTTATCTTCTGCGTCATTCTGCTCTCCTCCTATCTCCTGCCTTTTCCTTTTTGCCTCTTGCCCCTTATTGTACTTATATCATCGTTCTTGTCGTCGTTCTTATTATCGTACCTGTTGTTCTTACTGTCATTCTTGTACTTTGTTCGATGTCTGTCCGATGTCCGCTTTTTCAATCTTCTTTTGTCACTGTCGTTACAGTCTGCGCAGCGCATGAACCGCAACACGTTATCGCTTACCCGGCAGAAAACCGGTGCGCAATTGCCTCTGCGACCTTGACACCGTCCATTCCCGCAGACGTGATACCTCCAGCATATCCGGCTCCCTCTCCACACGGATAAAGACCGGAAATCTCGCTCTCAAATTTCTCATTTCTGTGAATGCGCACCGGTGAGGAGGTACGGCTCTCAATTCCTGCAAAGACCGCATCCGGCATATCAAAGCCATGAATCATGTGTCCAAAGCGCTCCATCGCCTCAAGGAGCGCCTGATTGAGTGTCTCCGGCATAATTGCCCGCACATCTGCAAAAGCCCACTGACCGCGCATTGCGGGCGTCACACGACCGATCTTCTCCGAGATGCGGTTTTCTTTGAAATCCTCATAGAGCTGAACCGGAATCTTTCCTCCCGCACTCTCAAACGCTCTGCGCTCAAGCTCTCTCTGAAATGCGACTCCGCCGAGCGGACTCTGATCCGGATAATCCTCCGGTCCGACGGTCACAATCAGAGCACTGTTTGCATTGTCTCCTGCACGGTCATGGTAACTCATTCCGTTGACTGCAAGCCGGCTTGATTCTGAGGAGGCATTGACGACATATCCGCCCGGGCACATGCAAAACGAATACACGCCCCGCCCGCTCGTCGTCTGCGCAGTCACCTTGTAGCTTGCCGGACCGAGGTTTCCGGCCTCCTTGCGCCCGTACTGAGACTCATTGATCACGGACTGCGGATGCTGGATTCTCAGTCCGACTGCAAAGGATTTTGCCTCCATCGGAATTCCGGTCTGATAAAGCATCTCAAACGTGTCGCGCGCGCTGTGACCGATTGCAAGCACAACCGCCTTTGTCTCGATCGTTTTTCCGTCTGCGGTCTGAACTCCGCACACAGCCCCGTCCTTCACAAGAAGTCCGGTCATCTGACACCTAAAATGCACCTCTCCGCCAAGGCGAATGATCTCCTCGCGCATCCGCTTCATAATCCCCGACAGAACATCCGTTCCGATATGCGGTTTCTGCTGATACAGAATCGCCGGATCTGCACCAAATTCACAGAAAATCTTGAGCACGAGATGATTGCGCCCTGAGGAATCCTTCACGAGCGTGTTGAGTTTTCCGTCCGAAAATGTCCCGGCTCCACCCTCTCCAAACTGTACGTTGGAGGATGGATCGAGAACTCCGGTTTCCCAGAATTTCTCTACTTTTTTCTGACGCGCATCCACATCGTCTCCGCGCTCAAGAATCACCGGCTTATAGCCTGCACGCGCAAGCATCAGCCCACAGAAAAGTCCTGCCGGACCGGCTCCGATAATCACCGGGCGACCGCCAAGCGACTCGTCTCCGGACTGCGGAAACTCATAGGGCTTTTCTTTGCTGATACTCACCTGATTGCTCTTTGCTTTATGTACAAGGTTCTCCTCGCGCTTTCCCGGTGCCACCTGCACGTCCACCGTATAACTGTAAAACAGCTCCGGCTTTTTTCTCGCATCAAGCGACTGGCGGCAGATCACAACCTTCTCGATCTCTTCCGGCACAATCCGAAGCAGTTTTGCCGCCTTCTTTTTCAAGGCTTCCGGACTGTGCTCGACCGGAAGTTTTAACTGTGTAATTCGTATCATAATCTTGTTTTCTCTTCTTCTCTTTCTCTCTTCTTCTCTCTTTTTCTCTCTGAACGAATAAATCTATTTTTTATTTTTAACCGGACCCGTCTTCTCGCATCTTGGCATACTTTCCTCCTCCCGACCAGCACAGCGACCGGCGATTGCTCCCGTCGCCCACGCCCACTGAAGATTGTAACCGCCACAGATTCCGTCCACATCCAGGAGTTCTCCGATGAGGTAGAGTCCCGGCACAAGTTTCGACTCGAGTGTCTCCGCATGGACCTCCCTCGTATCGACTCCGCCACAGCAGATCTGTGCCTGCTCAAATGCATTCGCCGCCGTCACCGGCACTTCAAACTCCTTGAGCAGATGACCGAGACGCTCAAGCTGGGCACTCCTGATCTGCGAAACCAAAAGATCTGCCGGAATTCCGGCAAGTTTTAAAATCACGGTCCCGAGCTTTTTGTTCAACAACCCGGTCAGATAGTCTTCCGCCTTCCGGTAAGAAAGAAGTTTTGCACGATTTCTCAAAAACGGCAAAATCTCCTTCATGCTCTTTGACGGCAGAAAATCCAGAACCGCGGTGACCTTTTCCTTCTGATCGAGTGCAACGGATGCATACCGACTGACCTGAAACGTCGGAATTCCGGAGATTCCATAATCCGTCAGCTGAATCTCGCCCTGATCTGCAGCGAGAACCCGTCCCTGACTGTTCTTAATCCGCAGAACCGCATCACAGCGCACCCCCGCGAGCTGTTTAAAGAACTTTCCCTCACAGCGCAGTTGAACGAGGGCTGGAAGAGGTTTGATAATATGATGACCGAATGATTTTGCAAGCGTATACCCGCTCCCGTCCGACCCGCTCACCGGCATCGCCCTGGAACCCGTTGCCAGAATCAACCGATCTGCCTGAAATGTCCCGACATCTGTCTTCGCCTCAAACTGTCTGCGCCCTTTCGCACGAAGCCCCTGGATCTGACAATTTGTAACCACACGCACGCCGAGATGTTCGATCTCCATCCGCAGAGCATCCAGAACCGAGGATGCCTGATCGGAATTCGGATAAATATATCCGTTTCGATTTTTCGTCTCAATTCCAAGCTCATCGAAGAACGTCAGCGTGTCCCAGACGGAAAAGCGATCCAGCACCTTCATCGGAAACTGCTTCTGGCTGCTGCGATAACACTCCGGGCGCATCGTCAGATTCGTCATATTACAGCGACCATTTCCAGTGGAGAGAATCTTCTTGCCTACCCGATCCATATGCTCCAAAATCGTCACAGATGCGCCTTCACGGGCACAGCAGATTCCCGCCATCAGCCCGGAAGCTCCGCCTCCGACAATCAATACCTGTCTCTTCACACTTTTTCCTCCGTCTCTCATGCCCAGTCTCATTCCAACAGACCTTCTGCCCATCTGAAAAATCTTTCTGGCATTTTCTCTCTGCTATTGTATCCAGTTTATGCGCTGTTTTCAAGCCTTTTTTACAGCACGCTTTTTTAACTTGTGCAGGATTCCAGATAATTGAAGACCTCAAGCATCGAAGAAAACCAGATTCCCTCGCGAAGTCTCTCCTGCTCAGAAACCGAAAAATCCATCAATGGCATATGGGTATACAGACAGATCGTTTTCCTGTCTCTCAGAAATACAAGCAAAAAACCATCCTCTGCGACGAGATAATACGACTGCTCTGCCTCACTGTTTTCTGCACTCTGTCTTCTCTGTCCCGCATTTGTCCGATTCACCCCCGCAGAATCTTCTATCGCCATTCCGACAGATCCGACCTTTCTCTGGTTTGTCGCCTCATGATCCTCCGGCAGAGTCTCCGGAAGCGACTGTGTATCCACCGGTCTATCTGCCTGCCCATTGCCCTGTCCGCCCTGTCCATCTTGGCTGTTTTTTGGGAGCTTCTGACCCGCGTTTTCTTCCGAGTTCCGCTCTGAGTTATGGTTTGAGTTCTGCTCTGCCTCCAGCCTTGTCCTCTCCAAAGCCATTCCTCTCTGTCTTCCAACTGCATATCCAAGCGCACTGCTGACAAAAACTCCGACAACAAAAATGAAAAATAAGCAGATTCTATACTTTTTCATGGGAAATCCCTCCATAAGTACAGTATCTGCTTATTTCTGTGTTTTATCCGTTCTTTCTCGATCTTTCCGACGTTCCCGACATTCCTGACATTCTCGGCTATTCCGGTCCTTTCCGCTTCCATCTTACTCAATCTTTGCAGGTTTCATGTCATTTGCAGTCGCAATACAAATCCATGTCTTTCCAGGATTTAAGACGATCTCCTCCCCACTTGCATCGTAATAGTGCGTGACTCCATACTCACCATCCTTCTTCCAGGTGATGTCTTCGACCTGTCCGTTTGTGATGAAATATCCCCACGAGCTCTCATGCACATTGATGTTGCGGTACTCGGTCTTTGCGTAATACCCGGCAGAACAGTACTGAATGATGATATTTTTCACCGCAATCTGCCCCTCATCGCCCTTGTGCGGACCACCATACTGATAGCGATAATACAGACCGTCATCCGGATGATACTCAAACCACGGATTGTTCAGCGGATAACCGGGTGTGACCTTGTTTGCCGGTCGTGCATCTGCTCCCTTCATTCCCGCAGGCTGTCCCTCCGGCGCAAAGCGAAAATGCCCTTCATAGGAGGAATCATACTCCTGCGAATAGCCCAGTTTACTGATTGCCTTCTGGATACCTGCAAAGCTCGCATAGGCATTGTGCGGGGCTTTGCGGTCTTTCGACCGGAAATAAGCAGTCTCTCCAATTCCATCGATTCCGTTGATGTTGTCGATTGCGGACAGGTACGGCTTTGCAAACGTGCTCTGCCCGTAGTGCGCATAAATCGCATCAAACTCTCGCGCAAAATACACATAGTAGGTTCGACAGCTTCGCACCGAACCGATTCTTGTTAGATCATCGTAATTTTCCATGATCGCCAGATAGCGGTTCATATTTCCCTCAACCGGAGCTTCATAGACCACTCCCGCACGGTTAATTCCATACTGTGGAAGTGCCGTCTTGTCGTTGCTCATCATGATCGCAAGTGGACGGCGGTTTCCCTGAGCGACCGGCACCATCTCGCCGGTCAGATAACTCTGAATCATACCGTTTACTTCTACGCGCTCAGCCGGGACTCCCATCGGCTCAGAGACCGCTTCGGATTCCTCCGTCTCCGGCTCCTCGGTCACTTCCTCGGTCTCAATCACAAGCTCCCGTTCGGTCTCACTCTTCTCCTCTTGCAGATACTGCGGACCTGATGCCTGCTTTGCGCATCCCGATAACATCAACATCATTCCCACTGTCAACACAGCAATCAGATTCTTCTTGTAACCCCGTTTTTTTCTCATTCAGTCGCCTTCCCCTCTCACTGCCTGTCGATCTGTTCCCCAAAAGCGAAGTCGTTTCTTATTTTTTGCGGATCAGCGAGTATATCCTGCCCCCTCAAGGATCTCTCTCTGCTTCGTCTCCATGATCACTCTCTCTTCATCGACCATGTGATCGTATCCGCACAGGTGCAGCATGCTGTGTGCAATCAGAAATGCCAGCTCACGTTCTCTCGAGTGACCGTACTTCTCCGCCTGCTCAATCACTTTCTCAACAGAGATGATGATATCCCCCAATATCAACTCTCCGCTCTCCGGGTTAAAATAGTCCTCCACAGAATCCTCCACATGGCTGAAATCGGATTCCTTCTCGTACTCAATCATCGGAAACGAGAGCACATCCGTCGGCGCGTCGATCTGGCGATACTCGCGGTTGATCTCCTGAATCGCATCATTGTCCGTCAAAATAACATTGACTTCTGCCTCATAAGGACACTCCTCATAGTCAAGTGCTGCCGGAATGATCTCATGAATGATCTTTTCATAATCCACGCCAATCTCTTTGTCGGTCTCATACTCAATCTGAATTGTCATAATCTACCCCTTTTTCTTTCTTCTTTTAATAAATCTTATCCTCTCTTGTATCCGGTGCCCGGATCCTACTTGCGATCCCGAATCTTTCCTTTGACGGTTGCCTTGACTGCAACTTTTTTCCGACGGTCTTTCGTCAGAAGCACATCTTTCTTCGGCGCATTCGCCTTCTTTTCATACTCATCGTATGCCTGAACAATCTTCTGCACAAGCGGATGACGCACGACATCACTGCTCGTCAGCATGCAGAAACCGATGTCATCAATCTTGCGAAGCACCTTGAGCGCCATATCAAGACCCGATGTTGTTCCGCTCGGAAGATCTTTCTGCGTCTGGTCACCAGTCACAATCACCTTTGAACCGAAACCGATTCGCGTCAGGAACATCTTCATCTGAGCCGGTGTCGTATTCTGCGCCTCATCGAGGATGATATACGCATTGTCGAGGGTACGTCCTCTCATGTACGCAAGCGGAGCAACCTCAATCAGTCCCTTCTCGGAGTTGTGCAAATAGCTTTCCGCTCCCATGATCTGATACAGTGCATCGTAGAGCGGGCGCAGATAGGGATCGATCTTGCTCTGAAGATCACCAGGCAGGAAACCAAGTTTCTCTCCCGCCTCAATCGCCGGACGCGTCAGGATGATCCGGTTGACCTCTCCATTCTTAAATGCCTGAATCGCCATTGCCATCGCAAGGTACGTCTTTCCGGTACCTGCCGGTCCGATGCCAAAGACAATCATCTTTTTGCGGATCGTATCCACATAGTTCTTCTGACCCATCGTCTTTGGCTTTACCGGGCGTCCATTGATCGTCCGGCAGATAATATCCTTATCGATCTCAAGGATTGCTCCGTCTGATTCCGTAAACGAGAGGGAAAGTGCGTAATCCACGTTTTGCTCCGTGATCGTATTTCCTCTCTTGGAAAGCTCTGCGAGGTTGTTAAACACACTCTTCGCTTTCTTGATCATGTCCTCCGGTCCGATCAGCTTGATCACTCCATCTCGTGCGACAATCGTCACATGAAGTGTTCTCTCGATCTTCTTTAAATAGCTGTCAAACTGTCCGCAAATATTTTTTTCATGTTCGGTTGGAATCTCAATTACTGTCTCTATTACACTCATTCAGCCCTGTTTCGCTCCTCTTTCTATTGCTTTGACGTTCTGCCTCTCATCGAATTTTCTTCGATTTTGACCTTGATCTTCATTCTTATTTTTCTTCCTTCTTATTGCGCTTCCCTCTTATTGATTGATCTTAATTTTCATCTTCATTCTGATCTTGACTCTGACTCAGATTCTGATTTTAATTCTTGATCTGGCTGGATCGTCCGCTCTGTTCCGACCGGCTCTTCCACCTCCAGCTCTCCGCAAATCAGATAGCAGGACGTTTTCTCTTGTATTTTAACATTATTTTCAAAAATTTGTACCCCTTTTTTCGTAAAATTTTGAATTTTCTTTCGATTGATCTGATTTTTCAGTTCTTCCACCTCATTCTGCGTGCGGTTTCTTTCATAGGGAACATACTCCCTTGCAAGAATTCGATCCACGACAACCGGAAGATAGAAATCCCCGATGAGTGCAAGTTGCTCCGAATCTTCCTGAAACTCCCACTCGCCATGAAATGACGGAATCATCCACAGAAACGAAATCCCGCCGATCCGAAGGCGAATCCCTTTCCGCTCATGACCCGTAAATGCATACGCCCTCGTCGTCTTTTCAACCGCTTCCTCCCAGCTCTCGTGCGTCCGAACACGGATATCCGCATCGGCATGCACGAAATGATAGCCGGAAATCTCCCCATTGTCATTGAAAATCGGGATTCGTCCGCTCACAATCACCTGATCAGCCTTGATCTCATCGCCCGCGCGCACCTGTGCCCTTCCATTTCGCACAAGGATGCTCGTCACAATCCCACCCTTTTCTGCGCTTAAGTCGCACGGCTCCGGGTTCTCCTCAATCTGCACCCTTGCTCCCTCATTTTCTTTGATACGGATCAGAAGCCTTGTTCCAGAGACTCGTGCTGACACCCAGATGATCTCCGGATAAGACTCCCTGATCGATTCCTCAAGACCGGAACAGTCGATTCTCGCCCTCGGCATTCCGCATGAAATCCCGATTGAATCCAAATAGTGAAGCAGGGTATCGTCAGTGAAGCGCAGATTCCCCTCAAGAGAGATATTCCAGACAAAGCGAGACATCAAAAACAAAATCAGAAAAAACGCACTCAGCCCCGCCACATAGAGCTTTCGTCTGCGATTCCGGTATAAAAAAAAAGGAAGACCTCTTCTTCCCTTTATCAACAGACGCACTCCCGCCTTGCGCGCCAGTGGACGCATCCGGCGAAACTCGCCAATCCCTGTCCAAAACTCAAACTGACACTCTCCGAGACTGCAAATGTTCCAGATCTCAATCTCCTTCGTCATGCACAGATTCAGAAACCGCTCGCTCTCCAGCCCGCGCATTCTCACAAGAAGACAGCCCTCTGCCAGATGCTTAAACCTTTCCCTCATCCGCATTCCTCCTGCCCTGACTAAGATTCCGACCAAGATCTGACTCTAAATTCTAATCCTTATTCTAATTCCTATTCCTGTCCTTAACCTTCTAACATTTTTAACCCTCGAACTCCATACATCTGATCTGCCCGGAGATATGCATCTGCTCGTTCGTATAATAATCAATCCGAAGGTTCTTTCCGCGGATCACAATCCGGCAGTTTCGTGCAGAGAGTTTCACAAGCTCCCGCTCATAGAGCAGAATTCCACGATAATTTTCCACGGTCACTCCGTTTCTTCCGACAAAGGAGATCAGTGCGTCGCCGAGAATCACATCCCTTGGAAGCCTCAAATCCCCGGCAATCTCCCGGACGGATGTCTCTCGGAGACTTCGACTTTCTGCGCCAACGGACTGTGCCACGACTTCCGGTTCTGCACGTTTTTCTAATCGATTTTCCGATCTCCCTCTCGATCGCTCCCTGATCTGATCCGCGCTCCGACTTGCCGTTGATCCCACCTCACGTCCAGACTTTCTGCTCATCCCAACCCACACGATTCTTCTGCATCTCTTATTTTATTGTACGAAAAAATCCCCAGCCTTATGACTGGGGATCTCGGAACATTTAGTTGAATTTACGCTTTCTTGCAGCTTCAGACTTCTTTTTGCGTCTTACGCTTGGCTTTTCGTAATGCTCTCTCTTACGAATCTCCTGCTGAATACCAGCCTTTGCGCAGTTTCTCTTGAATCTGCGTAAAGCACTGTCCAGACTCTCGTTCTCTTTAACGATAACGTTTGACATAGCTCACACCTAACCTCCCTCCAGTTGTGTACTTGTGCATAATACAACTGTTTGGGTATTTATAGCACTGGAATGATTATAGCACAAATTCACCATTCGTCAACAGTTTTTTTAATTTTTTTCAAAATTTTTTATTATGTTACTTCAACTGCTCGCCTGCTACCTCGTAAGCCTTCTTCAGAGCCTCGTCCACGCCTGCCGGATTCTTTCCACCTGCCTGAGCCATGCCCGGACGGCCACCACCGCCACCGCCTACAAATCCTGCAATACCCTTGATCAGGTTGCCTGCGTGAGCACCCTTCTTCTGAGCATCATCGGAAGCAGAAGCCATCAGGTTTACCTTGCCATCCATCACGGAAGCAAGAACGATCACGCCACCGCCGAGCTTATCTTTAAGCTGGTCGCCGAGATTTCTCAAACCGTTCATGTCCACATCTGCAACCTTGGTTGCGAGAACCTTCACGCCGTTGATCTCCTGAACCTGGCTCATGACATCGCCGAGGGAGTCACTTGCGAGTTTGCTCTTTAACTTCTCGTTTTCAGCATGAAGGGTTTTGATCTCCTCCATCATTGCCTCGATACGGGTCTTTAAGTCTGCCGGAGTCGTCTTAGCGGTCTTTGCAGCCTCCTTTAACTCCTCCTCCTGCTTCTCGTAGTGAGCCAGCAGACCTTCGCCGGTCAGTGCCTCGATACGACGCACGCCTGCTGCGATACCTGCCTCTGAGAGGATCTTGAATGCCTGAATCTGACCAGTACTGTCAACGTGAGTACCACCACAAAGCTCGGTAGAGAAATCGCCCATCTTAACCACACGAACCTTCTCGCCATACTTCTCGCCAAACAGTGCCATAGCGCCCGTTTTCTTTGCCTCATCCAGACTCATCTCCTCGGTCACAACCTTGAGATTCTCACGGATCTCCTCATTGACGATCTGCTCAACCTTCTTTAACTCCTCCGGAGTCATAGCGGAGAAATGAGTAAAGTCGAAACGCAGACGATCCGGAGTTACGAGAGAACCTGCCTGCTCAACATGCTCGCCCAGAACAAGACGCAGAGCCTTCTGAAGCAGATGGGTTGCACTGTGATTCTTCTCACAGCCACCACGCTTCTCAGCGTCAACCTTCAGCGTAACAGTCTCACCAACGGAGAGCATTCCGCCTACCATATGGCCGACATGACCAATCTTGCTTCCCTGAAGATGAATCGTATCCTCAACGATGAAGCGTCCGCCGTCTGCGCCAACGATCTCACCGACATCGCCGGCCTGACCACCCATTGTTCCGTAGAACGGGGTCTCCTCGACAAGAATCGTTCCCTTCTGTCCATCGGTCAGAGCCTCAACGATCTCATCCTCAGTCGTCAGAACGGTGATCTTGGAATCATGGGTCAGTCTGTCATAGCCGACAAACTTGGACTCTACATCAGCTGGAATCGACTGGTATACAGTTACATCTGCGCCCATGTAGTTCGTGGTCTTTCTTGCCTTTCTTGCCTTCTCACGCTGGTCGTTCATTGCCTTCTGGAAACCATCGTTGTCAACGGTCATTCCCTTCTCCTCGAGGATCTCGATCGTCAGATCCAGCGGGAATCCGTAGGTATCGTAGAGCTTGAACGCATTCTCTCCGGAAAGAACGGTCTCTCCGTTTGCACTCATCTCTGCTTCCATATCTGCAAGGATTGCAAGACCCTGATCGATCGTCTTGTTGAACTTGTCCTCTTCCTCTGCAAGAACCTTGAGGATCATAGCCTTCTTCTCCTCAAGCTCCGGATAACCGTCCTTGGACAGTTCAATCACGGTCTTGGACAGCTCCGGCATAAATCCACCCGGAATACCGAGCAGTCTGCCATGACGGGCAGCACGGCGCAGAAGACGACGAAGAACGTATCCACGACCCTCGTTGGACGGCATGATGCCATCGGAAATCATGAAGGTGCAGGACTTCACATGGTCTGCAATGATACGCAGAGATACATCGGTCTTGTGATCCTCGAGATACTTCACATGTGCCATCTCGCAGACTTCATCGAGCAGAGCCTTGTTCGTGTCGACGCTGAACAGAGAATCGACATCCTGAACAACCACTGCCAGACGCTCCAGACCCATACCGGTATCGATGTTCTTCTGGATCAGATCGGTGTAATGACCATGTCCATCGTTGTTAAACTGGCTGAATACGTTGTTCCACACCTCGATGTAACGGTCACACTCACAACCTACGGTACATCCCGGCTTTCCACAGCCATATTTTTCTCCACGGTCATAGTAGATCTCAGAACACGGACCGCACGGACCTGCGCCATGCTCCCAGAAGTTGTCCTCTCTTCCGAAGCGGAAAATGCGCTCCGGTGTAATGCCGATCTCCTCATTCCAGATCTTGAATGCCTCATCATCATCCTGATAGATGGACGGATACAGGCGGTTCGGATCAAGACCAACGACCTCAGTCAAAAACTCCCACGACCAGTGAATCGCCTCGTCCTTAAAATAATCGCCAAAGGAGAAATTACCAAGCATCTCGAAGAAGGTGCCGTGACGAGCGGTCTTTCCGATATTCTCGATATCACCGGTACGAATACACTTCTGACAGGTGCAGACACGTCTGCGTGGCGGAATCTCCTGACCTGTAAAATAGGGCTTTAAAGGAGCCATACCGGAATTGATCAGCAACAGGCTGTTATCATTATGCGGTACAAGCGAAAAGCTCTTCATTGCAAGGTGTCCCTTGCTCTCGAAAAATTCGAGAAACATCTTTCTTAACTCATTTACTCCATATTTTTTCACTTTACTGCTTCCTCCGTAATCATCAGATTGCTTCATCCGTTTATATTATCATAGGAAATAACAAATGTAAAGTCTCGCAAAATAAAAAAGAATGTGCCTTGGCACATTCTCGCGCCGAGGCGCGGTTGCTTCGGCAACCATCTTCTCCTGCGCCGAGTGCGCATCCCTGCGGAGCGTTTTTTGTATGATAGGACGCAATTTCCTATCATACAAAAAAGAGGGGAGCCAACAAGCTGCTGTCTCCCCTAAATTTTTATTTGTGCGGACTCTTGCCAGATTCCTACTGGTATTTCTACTGGTAATCGTCACCCTTTAAATAGTTGTAGAAAGCGGTGTTGACATAGCGCTCCTGCGGGGTTACCTCCACTCCACTGTCGCCTGCGAACTCCTTGAACTTTTCTACGGTCTCATCCTTGTTCTCCGGAAGTGCGAACGGATGGATCGAGTAGATGCCATCGCTTACAACACAGTCATAGATCTGATGATAGTCATCAGAAGACATATCGGTTCTCGTCGTGCTGTAAAGCGGCTGCCACCAGGATGCATAGATCAGCCCCTTTGCTTCCTCGTTGCCCTCGTTCTTCTTTGCATAGGCATTGATCACATCGTTGAAACGCTTGAGGTCTGCGGTTGTGTTAAACTCAAGTTTCATATCGTACTCAACTGCATAAACGAGATACAGATCATCGTCAAACTGCTTTACCTCGTAAGTCGGGGTAGCCTCCGGAATCGGACCCCACTCAAGCAGGTACTGATAGATACTGATCTTCGGCTCAAGCTGTACCTTTGCGTCAATGTTCTCGCTGTTGAGCAGACCGATCAGCTGATGAGCATGCTTGATATCAGAGTGACCATACTGAAGAGTCAGATCAGAGAGGAAACGAGCATCATAAGCAGCAGATTTGATTCCGTAACCGGTCGTCACCTGCTGTTGAACGGAATTCTTTCCGATCTCTGCGAGCTTGTCATCGTCAAAGATGATGAAGGAGTTCCACATCTGATCAATCTTTCCGTAGATATCCGGATCGCTTGCCATACCAAGATAGTTGCGTCCGTCACCGTTTACGTCGATGATTCTCATCAGAAGGGACTCTGCCTGTTCCTGAGTCATCGCCTCTTTCTTCACAGCGCTCTGTCCTTCCTCATCTGAGATCAGATCAGTATCCAGTGCGCAGGCAAGATAAGCCGCATACTCCTCATCAACGTCATCCTTGATGCCGTGAACGGCAAGGCGCTCCTTTACCTTGTCAGCCGGATAGCTCAGTGCAAGCTCCTCATAGTCTGCTGCGCCGACAGCTGCCTTGACTGCACTCAGGAGATTTAAATCTCCCTCGACAGCAGGTGCCTCATCGCCGGCAATGGTCTTGAGTGCCTCGTTGAATGCAGTCGCATCCGGACCATCCTTTGAAATCTCCACTCCATAGTACTCTTTCAGCCATGCGGAATCCGTCGCCTCGGACTTCGTCTCTGCCTTCTCTTCTTTTGCAGTCTCCGTCGTCTCCTCAGCTTTTGCACTCTCTGACTCCGCAACCGTTGTCTCGGCTGCGCTCTCTGCTGTCGTAGCCGTCGTCGATGCCGTGTTGTTTGCACAACCACCGATCACAAGGACGGACATACCCACTGCTGCCATCTGAGTCAGTTTCTGAATGGATTTTCTCATCGTCTTCCTCTCCTCTTCTTCCTTTTCTTTAGATTTGTAGTGTCTTTATCATGCACAAAAAGGGCAGAGTCACCCATTCCCATCGGATCACTCTGTCCTCTCTGTTATGATTCCTTTTTATTTGTGCTTCGGAACAAGAACCTCGATTCCACCCATGTACGGCTGAAGAACCTTCGGTACCTTTACGCTTCCGTCTGCCTGAAGGTTGTTCTCCAGGAATGCAATCAGCATACGCGGCGGAGCAACTACGGTATTGTTCAGGGTATGAGCGAAGTAACGACCATTCTCACCCTCGATACGGATCTTTAAGCGACGAGCCTGTGCGTCGCCCAGATTCGAGCAGGAACCAACCTCAAAGTACTTCTTCTGACGCGGGGACCATGCCTCTACGTCGCAGGATTTTACTTTCAGATCTGCCAGATCACCGGAACAGCACTCCAGAGTACGAACCGGAATATCCAGAGAACGGAACAGATCTACGGTGTTCTGCCACAGTTTATCGTACCAAGCCTTAGACTCCTCCGGCTTGCAGACTACAATCATCTCCTGCTTCTCGAACTGATGGATACGATATACACCGCGCTCCTCAATTCCGTGTGCGCCCTTCTCCTTTCGGAAGCACGGAGAATAGCTCGTGAAGGTCTTCGGAAGCTCTGCCTCCGGAGTTACGGTGTCGATAAACTTACCGATCATGGAATGCTCACTCGTACCGATCAGGTACAGATCCTCACCCTCGATCTTGTACATCATTGCGTCCATCTCTGCGAAGGACATAACGCCGGTTACAACGTTGCTGCGGATCATGAACGGCGGGATGCAGTAAGTGAATCCACGATTGATCATGAAATCACGCGCATATGCCAAAACTGCTGAGTGAAGTCTTGCGATATCACCCATCAGGTAGTAGAAACCATTTCCAGCCACACGACCTGCTGCATCGAGATCAATGCCATCAAAGGTCTTCATAATGTCGGTGTGGTACGGAATCTCAAACTCCGGAACAACCGGCTCACCGAACTTCTCGATCTCAACGTTCTCGCTGTCGTCCTTACCGATCGGCACACTCGGATCAATGATATTCGGAATAGTCATCATGATCTTGAGAACTTTCTCTCCAAGCTCTGCTTCCTGCTTCTCCAGCTCTGCAAGACGTGCTGCGTTTGCAGCCACCTCTGCCTTCACTGCCTCTGCCTCTTCCTTCTTGCCCTGACCCATCAGCTGACCGATCTGCTTGGACAGCTTATTGCGGGATGCGCGGATGCTGTCTGCCTCAGCCTTTGCTGCACGGTTCTTTGCATCCAGCTCAATCACCTCGTCTACGAGCGGAAGTTTCTCGAACTGAAACTTGTTCTCGATATTTTTCTTTACGATGTCCGGATTCTCACGGACAAACTTTAAGTCTAACATCTTTTCCTCCTGTATACATCGATCCCGCGCCCTCTGTCCGGAAACCCGTCCCGGACGCTGAAACCATGAATAATATAACAATCATTTCCAAATTATACTACATTTTTACACGGTTGGAAAGGGGTTTATCTGCAAATCTGCAAATC
>JAJEPU010000004.1 GCA_020686985.1 Brotaphodocola catenula | reverse complement strand
TTGCAATAATTGTGG
Organism: Brotaphodocola catenula; assembly: GCA_020686985.1. GTDB lineage: Bacteria > Bacillota > Clostridia > Lachnospirales > Lachnospiraceae > Brotaphodocola > Brotaphodocola catenula. Next base: position 123,450 of record JAJEPU010000004.1, on the reverse strand, counting down.
TATCATTATTATGAAACTTCAACATGATGATGCCTCCTTTCGATTTTGTATGTCCTACAAATAAGATAGCACATTTTGTTGAAGTTTCTTTATATTATTTTTTATCTAGCACAACAGGTTAAATTCACTACATAATGTTGATTATGTAGTATTTTTTTATCTTCTTTTTCTCTCATCTCATAGATCCGCTCCATTTTTTCCAATATTCTTCGATGTTCGTTTCCACTCTCTCGAATATAAATCCGAGTCGTCGCTAGATTACTATGCCCCAACAGGTCCGATAATCTTACTAAATCTCTATTGATCGAATAAAATGTTCTCGCAAAAAGATGGCGAAAATTATGCGGGAAGATTTTTTCTGGTGCTACTCCCGATTCTTTAAACAAACTCTTCATCTCTCTCCAGATATTTGAGCGATTCAATGGTCTTCCTGTTCTCGTCACAAAGACAGAACCAGACTCTCTTTTTATTCGCTTACAATATTCTCTCAAAACTTTGCACAACTTTACCGGCAACAAGATTTTTCGCGCCTTTCCTTTATTCCATATGCTCGCTATTCCCATTTTTAAGGACTCCACTGTTATAAATTCCAGTTCCGAAATCCGTATTCCAGTTAATGCAAGTGTCTTTAAAATCAATGCAAGTCTGTGCTTTCCATTTTTCTCCGCAGTATTCAGCAAAGACCTGTAATCCTGTTCACTGAGTTCCCGCTCCGGTTTCGCAAAAATTTCCTGCTGAATGGGAAGAAAACGAATTTTAAGCTGAGGATACCCTAGCCATTCCAAATAATGATTCAGCGAAGCAAGCATGGAATTTACACTGGTAGGAGCATAATGGCGAATCAGATCTCGTTTCCATTCCATCAGATTATTCGATGTTAATTCCCGCTCCCGATTCCACTGCAAAAACCGTTTTACATCTCGAATATATTTTTTAATTGTATTAAGGCTATACTCTTCTTTTATCAACTCATTTTCAAATTCTTGTAAACTATCGTACCTCTCCATATTCCTGTCTCCTCTTCTGTCAAAACTTGCGGTCATCCAACTTTTCTCATGATCTCCTGCCATCATAAAATTCATCGATGCAAGATGTTATAAGGCATTATCCTATTCCCCCTATTATAAAAGGATTTTTCTTTCTTGTATGCGTCCAAAACAACACACGATCTTTTATCTTTGAATAATTTTTTGATCTTTTCCTCACATAAAAGCGTATAAAAAAAAGACCACTCGTTCAACTGTTTCCAATCAAATGAACGGTCTCTATCATTTTTATTTTAATCTTTTATTTCGTGAAATTCCCATACAAGAATTTTCCATACGAAAACTCCTATATGCTACAACATAGCATCGGCTTGCGAAAAGAACGATCTAATCCCCTAGCACTTTCCGCCATTTCCTGTGCATCCGTGTTTCTCTTCCCCACACTTATGCTCTCCGCAGGAATGTGCATGTTCATGATGGGTGCAGTGCACATCCGGATTGTAGCTTAAATCCCCTGCTAAATAATGTTTCACTGCCTCGTCTGCATCTCCGCTCACGCCACCATACAGCTGAATGCCTGCACTGGCAAGTGCATTTTGTGCTCCGCCTCCAATTCCACCGCAGATCAGCACTTCAACACCTGCATTCGTCAAAAATGAAGCTAAGGCTCCATGTCCCTGACCATTCGTATCGATGATCTGCGTCTCTTTGATTTCCCCATTCTCAACCTCATACAGCTTAAACTGGCTTGTGTGTCCAAAATGCTGAAAGATTTCTCCATTTTCGTAAGTTACTCCAATTCTCATTTTTCCTTCTCCTTCTTTTTCTATTAATATTTCTGTTTCTTCCACCACTATTTTAAACTACAAATCTGAATTGCGAAACCGTTTTTATCTGCGATGGTCGCACTTTTGGCACTGCACCATCTCATTTTCCCCATCTTCTTTATAAAATATATCCGACCATTGACAAATGCTCTGTAAAATCGGGACGATGGAATTTCCTTTTTGCGTCAGCGAATATTCCACGCGATGGGGAATCTCATCATAAGACTTTCTGTCAACGATTTTATCTTCCATTAGCAAATTTGTAAGTGGCTATTAAATTTCCTAGTATTAGTTTTTCAGCATGATTTTCCTGGTATTATGCCACAAAAATAGGGGTCATGCATAAATTCCAAATTTATACATGACCCCTATCTGATCTCTATCATTCCGATTAAAAATCTTTATTTCTGAATAAATTATCCCTAAATAAGTTATCCCTGAATAAATCTGCTCAAGAATTCCTGAGTCTTTGCCTTCTGCGGGTTACCGAAGATCTCTTCTGGCTTGCCCTGCTCCTCGATGACTCCGTCTGCCATGAAAACAACGTGGCTCGAGACATCGCGGGCAAATGCCATCTCATGCGTCACAATAATCATCGTGATACCCTCTTTTGCGAGTGTGCGCATAACGGCAAGCACTTCCCCGACCATCTGCGGGTCAAGTGCGGAAGTCGGCTCGTCGAACAGCAGAACCTCCGGCTCCATCGCAAGCGCACGGGCGATTGCGACACGCTGTTTCTGACCACCGGAAATCTGGCGTGGCTTTGCGTTGATGTACGGTGCCATACCGACTTTCTCGAGGTACTTCATCGCGTTCTTCTTTGCCTCTTCCTTGTTCTTCTTTAGAACTTTCGTCTGACCGACGATGCAGTTTTCAAGGACTGTCATGTTGTTAAACAGGTTAAAGCTCTGGAACACCATGCCGACCTTGGAACGGTATGCCGGAACGTTGACGCCCGGGCTTGTGATGTCGTTGCCGTGGTAGAGGATCTCACCGGTTGTCGGAGTCTCAAGCATGTTGACACAGCGCAGAAGCGTGGACTTTCCGGAACCGGATGCACCGATGATGCAGGTCACATCGCCGGTATTTACCGTGAAATCGATGTCACGCAAAACGACGTGCTTTCCGAAGGATTTGCTCAGGTGGCTGATCTCCAATACATGTTCTGATGCCATTTACTCTTCCTCCTTCTTCTTTGTCTTGTCGCCGTAGCTGTACATTCCGCTCGTGTGTGCCAGCGTGTCTGTCGTCGCTAAGTCATAGTTGTCTGCACCGTCCATCCGATTCTCCACCCAGCGGAGAAGACGGGAACATGCAAATGTCATGATGAAATACATGATCATCGTGATCGTGTAAGTCTCAAAGTTCATGTAAAGCGCTCCGGCTGCCGCCTTCGTCTTGTAGAGAAGCTCTGCGACACCGATTACGGAGAGCACACAGCTATCCTTAATGTTAATGATCAGGTTGTTGCCGATCTGAGGCATGATGTTGCGCAGAGCCTGTGGCAAAATGACATAGATCATTGTCTGAACGTGTGTCATACCGATCGCCTTTGCGCCCTCTGTCTGTCCCGGGTCAACGGAGAGAATACCGCCACGAACTGTCTCAGCCATGTATGCACCCGTATTGATCGAGAGGATGAAATACGCTGCCTGCGTCATCGTCGGATTGATTCCCATGAGCGGGAAGAGTCCAAAGTAGATGAACATCGCCTGCGCCATCATCGGCGTACCGCGGAAGAACTCCACATATACATTTAAAATAAATTTGAATACGCGCAGAACAATCTTCTTTGCGAGGGAATCCTTCTCCTCCATCGGGATCGTCTGCACCAGTCCTACCGCAAATCCGATCAAACATCCAACGATCGTGCCCACAATTGCAATCTTCAGGCTGACACCTGCGCCCTGCAACATAGACATTCCATATCGCTGAAATACGACCATCACACGGCCTAAAAAGTCTGTTGGCATAGTAATTTTCGCTCCTTACTTTCCTGCTTTCTTCTGCAACTTTACCAAACTTGTTTTATTGAAATCATTTTACTGAAACTGTTTTACCGAACTCTTCTTCTGAAATAAACCAGTCACTCAAAGGTGACACAAGGCGAAGAAGTCCGCACAGAACTTTCTTCGCCGTCAGAGCCGTCAAAACATCTACATCTGTTCCAAAATTTCAAAATTTAAAAGTTTCAAAAATTTAAACTTCAAAATTCCTTAGTTTGCCAGAGGCTGAACGGAAATTGCCTCGTCCATCATCTTTGCGTAATCATTCTTATCCATTGTAGCCAGAACGCCGTTGATGGCATCCTTTAACTCGGTGTTGCCCTTCTTTAAGGAGATGCCGATGTTGATGTCCTCATCGCTTACCTGGAAATCGTCATCCCCGCCACCAAACTCAAGCATCTTGAAGTCCGGATAAGCAACCAGAGCACCCTTACCGGTCGGCTGATCGGTAACTACGATGTCACACTTGTCTGCCTCGAGGGACATCAGCATATCCGGTGCACTTGCGGTAGCGGACAGAATGTTTGCGTCCTGAATCTGCGGGAGACATACGGTGTACCAGATCGTGCTCTGCTGGGAGGTGCAGGTTGCGCCAGCCAGATCAGCAACGCTCGTTGCATTCTCATACTTTCCGCCAGCCTTTACCAGTGTAACGATGCTTGCATAGTAATACGGATCAGTGAAGTCTACTGCTTCCTGACGCTCCTTCGTGATCGACTGTCCTGCAATGACGCAGTCTACCTGACCAGTCTGAACAGCCGGAATCAGAGAATCCCAGTCAAGACGAACGATCTGTAAATCATATCCAAGCTCGTCTGCGATCTTCTTTGCCATCATGACATCGTATCCATAAGCGTACTCGTTGCTGTCTGCGATCGGAACAGCTCCGTTGGAATCGTCCGGCTGAGTCCAGTTGTACGGTGCATATGCGCACTCCATTGCTACCTTCAAGACTTTCTTGTCTGCGGAATCTGCCTTGGCATCCTTTGCATCTGCGCTCTTCTCTGTCTCTGCGGACTCACTGCTCTCTGCATTTGCATCTGCACTCTCTGCCTTTGTCTCAGCTGTCGTAGCAGAAGTCGCACTTCCACCACAGGCACTCAAAGATGCCATTGCCACGACTGCAACTGCGGTTGTAGTCAGAACTTTTAAATTCTTTTTCATAATTGTATCCTCCTCAACGTTCTGTTACTCTCCGGACTTAAAATGAGAGCAAGAAAATCCCCTTCCCCGGGGACCCCCTTGCCCTCATCCTTAATCCGTTTTTGACTGTACCTATCATACAACCCTAAAAAACGTTTGTCAATTCCTTTTTATATCAATCTAGTAGGTAATTTTTACCGTTTTGTTCCTGTATCATACGGCATTTCCGTTTAGAAAATGCCTATCCATGCACAGGAACACCTTTTTTTCTTTAAGAAAGCGGTGGAACGATCGGCACATCCGAAGAAATCGGTGCAGATCCCGGAGCCTGCTGTTCTGCCTGTGGCTCCTTCGGAGCAGAAGTCGTCTCAGCCTTGGTTTCTGCTTTCGTCTCGGCTTTTGTCTCCGCCTTCGTTTCTGCCTTTGTCTCAGCTTTTGTTTCCGCTTTCGTCTCCGCCTTTGTCGTCTCCTTCTGCTTTGCCTTCGTCTCTTCCTTGGCTGCTTTTGCCTTTGTGGTTTCCTTTATGTTCTCCTTCGTTGCCTCAGTCGACTTCGCTGTGGTTTCCTTCTTCGTCCCCGAACTCTCCTGAGTCGTATTCGTGTTCGTCGTATTCGTTGAGCTCGTGGAATTTGAAGAATTTGTCACACTGCCTCCGGCACTCTGACTCTCATTGAGCGCAGATCCGGTTCCACCTGCGGTATTGCGGTGAATCTCCGCGGAATGTCCCTGATAAACCTTAGAGTGATCCTCGGTTCTTGAGACTTCCTGACCGTTCTGGTACACAACCTTGTAGGTAACCCAACGACTTCCGCTCGTTCCGGCTTTCACGGTCTTCTCGGTTCCCGGTTTCAGGGAAACATCCTCGACATAAACCGGGTCCGGCTGGTCAAGCTCTTCCGTCTTCTCAGACACAAGATCCCAGGTCTCTCCCTCCGGCAGGACACGGATTCCGTAGAGAGAAACCGTCGCCTTGCGGTTTGAATAACTTGCAAGAATACCGACCGGATACTCGGATGTATTTACAAAACGGAAGTCCGGATAATCCCAGCTGATTGCCGCATCCTGTCCCGGAGTCACATAGTTCGGCTCAAAGGTATGGGAACGGCGATAAGTGACTTCCATTCCTGCCTGAAACACGACACGGTAGAGTGTGCTCGACATCTGGCAGACACCTCCGCCGACTTCCTGAACAACCTCTCCGCTGTTGTAGGCAGCTGCCTCCTGATAGCCCTTTTCCGGTGTGCGCTGTCCGACAATCGCATTGAACGAGAACTCCTCTCCCGGCTGGACAATCGTGCCGTTGAGTGCTTCTGCTGCCAGACGAACGTTCGTGTTTCTCTTCTCATTCTCCGTCGTCTCCGTCGTGAATGTTGCAAGCGTCGTATACTTCTGACGCGCCTCGTCAATCGTGAGCTTCTGAACATTGTCACCAAACTCTGCCTGAACAACTGCATCAAACTGACCGTTCTTCACTGCGCTCATGATGTCGGAAACCATCTTTTCCTCATTGAGTTTCAATCCCGAACATCCATCGCTGAAGAGAAACTGTCCATTCGCTGAATCGTAACGGTCAATCACGGCATTTTTTGCCTGCTTATCCCACTTTTCTGCATAGGTTGCAACCTGATCTGCGACAAGCTCCTGAAGTTTTGTCTCATCGAGTTCACGCTCACCGGTTGCTCCGTCCTGATAAATATCGGTCAGGCACTCGCTGATCCACTCTCTTGTGAGATCCGGAACTGCCTCGGTCTCCTCGCTCTCCTCATCCTGCTTAACCTGGATCGCCCACGGATAGCTCTTTACGATCTCCGCGAGTGCCTCCTCCTTCGTCAGTCCGTTTAACGCGATTCCATTGACCGTCAGCGCGGTGCAGGTCTTTGCCTCTGCATTCTCTGCACCGCTCTCCGCCGTCGTCACTGCCTTCGGTGAAGAAGCACCGCTTCTTCCCTTGACAACTGCTCCGACAATCAGAACTGCCATCACAACAACAGCTCCACCTGCCAGAACAACTGCGGATGAACTACGTCTCTTTTTCTTCTTTGTGCGCACCTTCGGTCCCTGATAAGACGACCGAAATTTGCCTTCACGCTCAGGTTCTCTCTTCATAACTGTTTCTCTCCTCAAAAAATCTCTATACAAACAAACTCATAACACTAAACTTAGAAAATAAATTTCTAGTGGTAACACAGCACCGCAGTTCCGGCGGAAATATTTTCATAAATCGTCTTTGCAACTGCCGGCGGAAGGTTGATGCATCCGTGAGATCCGTTTGTCTTGTAGATCGTTCCTCCAAAACTTGATCTCCAGTAGGCATCGTGCAGACCAATTCCTCCATTGAATGGCATCCAGTAAGAAACCGGTGTCGAATAGTTCTCGCCCTTGAGCGTTGCATTTCTCTGCTTGTAGGTCAGCGGATAAGCTCCGGCCGGCGTGCTCCATCCCTTCGACTCATTTCCGGACACGAAATCCGACTGGACAACAAGGCTTCCGCCCTTGTAGAAGTAGAGGTGCTGGGCAGTCAGGTTGATCTCCACATAAGTACTTCCGTAATCGTTTCCATCATGGGAAGCCGCTTTCTGCGAATACTGAGGCTCGCGCTCCTGCTTCTCTCCCGCCTCAATCAGTCCTCTCAAGGTCGAGGCCTCCGCGTCCTGATTGATCTTCCATCCATACGGTCCCTTGATTGTCACGGTCTTACCCGTCGTGGTCTTGAGCGTCTTTGGCTGATAAGCGGTATTTCTCTCCTTTGCCATCTGCGCCACATACTCGACAATCTTTGAGGAACTCAGAACCGGATTGCCCTCACCATCATCTGACAGCCAGGTGTTGATTGTATCGCCGTCAAGCGTCTGACGCGCACTTCCAAACTTGTAGGTGATCTTCGCGCCCACATATTTGTTCCACATTGCAACCTTGTTCTGTAAATCTTCATTGTCAGACGTGATTGCCGGTTTCAGATAAACATCTGCATCCTCGAGCGAAACCTCATCGTTCAGCCCGATAATTGCCTCAGAAATCACAGAGAGAGCCGACTGCTCATCAAGAGTATTTCCCTGCACTTCCTCGACAACCTGATACCCTGTTCCGCTGATATAATCTGATCGGTGCGCATCAATCGGCGCAGTAACCTGTTCCGGATCCATACATGACAGACTGTGGAAAACCTCGTCCATCTTCGTCTCATCAAATGCGACGATCGTATCCATTGTAAAAATGCGGTCTGTTCGCAGATATTTTCCCCAGACATAAGGATTCTGATCCTCAATCAGTTTCTCAAGGGTTCCGTCGTAAACCGGGTGAAGGTCAATCTGCGGTCCGCTCAGCTGTTCCGTCTGATCTCCACGCTCGCGAATCGTGATCGTGTACTGGTTGATTCCCGCCTCAATCTGCTCCTTCACCTGATCCGGAGTCAGACCGGAGGCATCGATGCCGTTAATCCGTGTGTTCGGGAAGTAGACGGTCTTATACTTCTGGGCAAGTCCAACATAGACACCGCCTGCGACAACAAGAGCAATTCCTGCAACAATCCCGAGTCCCTTCAAAATAGCCTTTCCGGAAATCGAGGAGGTCTTCTCCTCATCAGCCACCGCAGTCTCCTGACGCATTGCCTCCGCTTCACGGCGAAGTGCTTCCTCTCGCGCTGACCGGCTTCGCGACATTCCCCTGCGGGGCATCTCCACCGCAACAGCTCCCCCCGCCGAGGCTTCAAATGTATTCACCTGGGTCGGCTCACTCTGTCGTGTACGACTTCTTCTCACGCTCTGGCGTGCCTGTCCATCCGCACTCGAATTATCTGTGCCTGAATTGCTGTTTTCCAAACGGTTGCGAGTTTCCTCATTCTGACTTCCTCTTCTGCGACTTCGAGCCCGCATCTGCCTGCGCTCTCCTGCAGCCTCTGAGATGTCTTCCTCCTCCGACCATTCCGGATTCAGGATCTGAGCCGTCATCTTTGCTGATTCCGAACCAGATGATTCCGGCTCTGCATGTTTCCCTCTCTTTGTCTGACGTCTCGTCCGTTCTTCGCGCTCTATCTTCTCCGTATGCTTCTCTGTATGTCCCTGTTCTGGCTTTACGCTTCCCCGTCTCCGACTTCTTCCGCGAATACTGATCTCCTCCGCTGTGCCTGCATTCTGGTCTGTCATATCTCTTCTTCCTTTTTACCTATCCTTCGTTTCTGCATTCTTATCTCATACTGCGCAAAACTCATATTGCACAAAACGCTCCAAAAAGCGGAACTGCCACAGGTCGATTCCCCCATAGCAATCCCGCTCTGTCTCGTTTCTAAAATCCGGCGACAAAGAATATGCCCTGACCCGGTCTCTACTGATAACAGATAACCGGAATTCCTTTATACACCAGATCATAGAGAAGTTTTGCCTTCTCCGGCGGAAGGTTCACACAACCGTGACTTCCACTGTTCTGATAAATCGTACCGCCAAACTTGCTTCTCCATGTCGCATCATGGAATCCGATTCCGCCGTTAAATGGCATCCAGTAGGAAACCGGACTCTCATATTCATACGTTCCGTCTGCCTTCTTTGCCCCACGCAGAACCCGGTCTCTCTCCTTGTAAGTCAGGCTGTAAAGACCTGCCGGAGTCGTATAATTCTTTGAGACATTTCCGGTTACGCACGGTGCATCCCAGACAACGCTTCCATCTTTCGTCATGTAGACATGCTGTCCGGTCAAATCCACCTCGACGTAAGTCGTACCCCACTCCTGTGCGGAATGGTCGACTGCGGTCTGTGCATACTGTGGCTCTCTCGACTGCGTCTGTCCCGTGCGAATCATACCGATCAATGCGTCAGTCTCCGCATTCTGATCAATTTTCCATCCGTAAGGACCGCTCACGCTCACATCGCGCCCCGTCGCCGTGTGGAAGGTGCGCGTTGTTCCCGCAGTATTGTACTTTCCTGCAAGCGTCTGTACCCATCCTGCGACCTGATCGCGATTCATCTGAATCTGACCATCAGCCGTTCCCGTAATCCAGGAACAGATTGTCGCAGAGTCGAGTACCTCGCTCTGATCTCCAATCACGTAGGTGATGCTCATCTCACGAACCTGATTGAGAGTATCGCAGAGATTTTTGAGTCCCTCATCATCTTTTGTGACTGTGACTGCATAATAACACCCGGACGCTTCCAGGTCAACCTCTGAATTTCCAGAAGTGACTGCATTTTTCACTGCCTCAAGAACCTTATCCGGGTAAAGGTTGTTTCCATTTACCTCGGGAACGATCTCAAACGGCTGTCCCTCCTGATAAGAGGAAATATAAGCGTCCGCCGTCGTCACAATCCCGCTTCCGCTCAGACAATTCAGTGCATTCACCTTGTCAGTCAGTGCCTGCTCATCAAATGTATTTGCCATCTCGGTTCGATTGGAATTGTCCACATCCGGTCCAAATGCGCGTCCGGATGCATTCTGCTGATCGAGGATCGTCTGAAGAAATCCGTCCGGAAGTCCCACCGCAAATCCGATGTCAGCTCCGTTTATCGTCTCTTCCTTTCCGCCTCTCTCTTTTATCTTCAACTGATATTTGCTGGAGTAGAAACTGCTGATATGCTCTCCTGCCTGTTCCACCGTCATACCGCCGATTCCAAGCCCGTTGACCGAAGTGCCTGAAACAAATGCCGAATCGTCCGCCATCGCCGTCATCGACACCGCCAGCCCAAACGCCGTTGTCAAAATGATCCGGCAAAGATTCGTCTTCCATCTTCGTTTTATCAAATCCAAAACCTGCTTTCTGACCGTGCCTTAATTTGGAGCCTTTGAGTCTTGAGAAGTCTTTTGGGATCTCCGCCAATTTTCTCCTGCACAGTTATCCTTATTATAAAGTCCTCCAACTTTCCCGTCAAGTGAAGAGCATCGACAGAAATCTTACAAATTTAATAAGATATTATAATGTTATATCTTAATCATTTGCAAAATACTTTACCGTTTACGCCTTGCGCAAACAGTAACAGATTTTGCCGATGCTTCGCATTCCAAATCGGCAAAATCTGCTACCACCACTGCATCATACGGCATTTTCAGTTCAGAAAATGCCTACCCGTGTACACTAACCAAAATACTTCTGTACTGCCTGCACTCCATTCGCAAACAGACCCTCACAGTCCTCTGCCGTCAAATCAAAATCGGTCGCATGGATCGTTTTCTCCCGCGAACCGCTTCCCGTCGTCGTGGAAATCCAGATAATCTGTCTCTGATCCTCCTCCGGGCGCATGCTGTTGTCGATTGCTTCCATACAGGTCGAGACGAGTGCTCTCAGATAATCGGGCAGGTTGCGTTTTACCAGCCAGTAGTCTGCTCCCGCCTCCTCATTCCAGTCAAGAAACTGAAATCCGAAAGTCGGACAGTTCGGATCTTCCTCCGCCTCCATTGCCCAGATCGGAAAATTGCTGAGCAACCCTCCGTCCACAAGCAGATGCTCCCGTCCCCTTGCATCCCGCAGAGAGACCGGCTCAAAAAAGACCGGGATGCTCGAACTTGCAAGCACCGCTCTCGCGACAGGAAAGGTCTCCGGATTCAAACCCAAGAGACTCAAATCATCGGGAAAAATCAAAAGTCGACGCATCGACAGATCGCTGACCGGAATGATCAGCCTTCTGCCTCTCCGGTGAAGATCCCCAAATGTCCGAATCCCCCGTTCGGAAAGTACCTGCTCCATCCATTTTTCGAGGTACCGATTGTTGTACACGCCGAGAGAAAAGAGAAGGGACAGCAGTTTTCCCACTGTCCCGAAGTTATCCACCATATCCCGCCCACGAAACTTTCGGTAATTCAGTGTCTCCATCTCTCTTTTCAGTTCTCGGCACTCATAACCGGACGCAATCAGCGCAGCGACCACAGCCCCCGCGGAAGAACCCGCGACAGACTCAAAACGGTAGCCTTCCTGTTCCATCCCACAGGCAGCTCCGACATGAGCGATTCCGCGCACGCCTCCGCCCTCAAAAACTCCTTTACAGCATTTCATGCATACCCCTCCATATCAACGTAACTGTTCCCATGAAAGAATATGCATGAATCCAGTGAAAAGAGCCTGATTTTCGTTACAATTCATGCGTTGGTCCTGCACAAACGATAACGGATTTTACTTTTCTTCCTCGTCGTCCTTCTTCTCAGACTTCTCGGCATTTGCCTCGCGGATTGCGGTAGCTGCCGCATCTGCTGCTGCCTTTGCAAGGACTGCCGGATCATTTGCCGGAACAGCATTCATAACCGGAATCGGACGGGTGATCTGGAGTGGAAGGTTTACTCCCAGCATATTTAAGATAACACCCTTTGCATCCTTATCAAGAACCTTTGGAAGCTGTTCTGCCTTCACAATAACCGGGCGGAAACTGTCATCCTGACAGAATTTGCGGAACTCTAAGACATCGGTAAATACCGGCTGGTATTTCTCTCCGTCCTTGAGCTTAATCATCGGAGTTGCATTTGTATCCTTCTGAATTGCAAAGATCAGACTGCTCTTGCGGAAGTCTGCGAGCATCTCCTCCTGAAGCTCTTTGAGGTGCTCCTTCGTATCCTCCTCTGCCGGTCTGCGAAGCTCCTGTGCAAAATAAACAGCAGTCAGATGAAGCTGTGGGTTCTCCACCCATACAGAGCCATCCGGCGCTTCCTTCTGATCTCTCTTCTTCACGATCTCCTGAATCTGCATCGTCGTCTCTTCTCCGTTAAAGCTCAGATGAAGAGCATTGACACCCATTGTATACAGAGTGGTAAAGAACAGAAGCATCTGCTTAGATGCCAGTTTCAGCACCGTTGTCGGAATCTTCTTCTGTGCCAGCTCCTCGGTCTTTGCCTTTGCGCTCTGCTCGTCAAAATAAATCAGAACCTCATCATCAAAGGTTTCCGGATCACACTCTACATAAGGAGCTCTGGTACAAGCAGACATCAAAATAAAGAATTCCCCCTCTTCTTTTGTCAGTCTGATCAGAAGCTCTTTTTTTCCTTCTGTAATTTCCACGTTCTTCTCGTCACTCATAGCTAATCTCCCTGTCTCCATATTTTATCACATCCACAACATCTCTATCCGTTCACAATCTCTACTCTGATGTGTTTGGTATGTTTCTTTATGGACGCATGGCTTCATTATACAAGGTTTCGTTTGCTTTGTAAATCCTTTCTGTCCGGCGCCCTGATTCCATTTTTTTCAAAAAGTTACCGTTCAGAAAATCTGTCTCTGCGTGCGGAAACCTCAAAGATCCTCCAAAATTCCAAGACTCTGCGCCAGATCTTTCAATTCCTGGTTTCTGTGATTCATCGTGCCAAACCGCTCAACGGTACAGAATACTCTCTGGCAGGTCTTCAAGCATTCCACTGCCTGTGCAAATTCTGAATCTCCGATCGGTTCAAATGCCGGAGAGAAAATGAGATTTGCCGACAGTGCCCGCGCAATCGGATATTCCACATCATTTTCTGCAATCACGCCTGCAAAAAACGGTAAATTCTGTCTCTGCAAACGGCGATACAGCGAAATTGCCGATCCCCCTCCACCGATTACAAAAATCTCCGGTGTCCCGTCTCCTTCTGGCCGCTCAAGCTCCACGGTTCCCGTCTGCGCGCAGAACGTTCCCCGCTGAATCTGATACAACTGCGTGATATTCTGATCGGTGAAAATCTCCTCGGGCGTCCCACACCGCTCAATCCGCTCCTGCCCCACACAGACAATATAGTCCGAGATTCGCTCTGCAAGATCCAGTTCATGAAGAGACATCAGCACTGCAATCCCGCGACTTTTCACGAGTTCTTTTAAGAGTGCGAGAAGTTCGAGTTTGTGGCTGACATCAAGGTAGGACGTCGGCTCGTCAAGCACGAGAATTTCCGGCTCCTGCGCAATCGCCCGTGCAAGAAGAACGCGCTGACGCTGTCCGTCGCTGATTCTGGCAAATTCCCGGTCTGCGAGATCTTTTGCGTGGACAAGCTCCATCGCCTCCAGCACTTTTTGTCGGTCTGCCTGCGTCAAAATTCCAAATCTTCCGGTATACGGATAGCGCCCTGCCTCAACGACATCCCGACATGTCATCTGCTCTGGGCGAACTTTCTGCGTCATCATCACCGCCATCTTTTTTGCCGTCTCCGACGCGGACATTACGCTCATCTCTCTTCCGTCGAGATAAACAACGCCACCAAGCAGAGGAAGCTGACCGATCACGCTCTTTAAGATCGTCGACTTGCCGGCTCCGTTTGGACCGATCAGTGTCACGATCTGCCCCGTTCGAACCTGAAGCGCAATCTCCGAGATTAACGGGCGCGAACCGTATCCGACCGCCATCTGTTCGGTTTGAATTTTATTTTCTGGACTCTTCGATGATTTTTCCATGCGTAACTGCCTTTCTGCGCTGTTTTGTCTTTCTACTCCATCTTCTTATTTCATGCTCTATCATTTTCCCTCTGTGCCCCGCCGTTTCGCTTCACGCTTTATTTTTTTCGCTTTGTGCTCTGCTTTTTTCTCTTCGCTCCATCGGCAAAGCAAGTCACGCAAACTCGTTCTCACTCCGGGTTTGCTTAGACTACTTCTTTGCCATGTCGCGTGCTCACTGGCACAACCTCAATCTACTATTTTCCCAACCAAACCATATTAATTGTGGGTTCGCTTCACCATCATCCAGATCACAACCGGCGCACCAAAGACTGCTGTCACAGTACTGATTGAGAGTTCGGTCGGCGCAAAGATCGTCCGCGCAATCAAATCACAAAGTAAACAGAATCCTGCTCCACCAAAGAAACATCCCGGAATCACAAACAGCGGTTTCGACGTTCCGAAAATCCGGCGCACAAGCTGAGGAACTGCAATCCCGACAAAGGAGATCGGTCCTGCAAATGCTGTCACACAGGCAGAGAGAATACTTGAGAGCAAAATCAACTCCACACGAAATCTCCGAATGTTAACACCCATACTTCTCGCATATTCCTCTCCGAGCTGACATGCCCCAATCGGCTTTGCAAGCAACATTGCCATCGCCATACCAAGCACCGTCACAACAGTGATTACCCTGACATTTTCCCACGAGATTCCCGAAAAGCTTCCCATCGACCAGTTGTGAAGATTTACAATCTTTGCATCATCCGCAAACGTCACGACAAAATCTGTGATTGCAGAGCAGATGTATCCAATCATAACTCCACAGACTACAAGCATCGCCATCGAACGCACGCGTCCAGAACATACGAGAACAAATCCCATTGAGATCAGTGATCCAATAAATGCAGAAAGGATCAGAGCCGTCGATCCCAGTGCTATTCCTCTTCCAAGAAAGATAATCATTACAAGGGCGACAACCATCTTCGCCCCGGAAGAAATTCCAAGAACAAACGGTCCGGCAATCGGGTTTGCAAAAAAGGTCTGAAGCAAAAATCCAGATACTGAAAGAATTCCGCCGAGAAGCATTGCCGAAAGAAGACGCGGGAGACGAATATCCCAAACAATATGGTAGGCGACCTCATTTTCCTCATTTCCAAGCAAAATTCCGAGAATCTCCGATAGTGAAAGAGAAACACTCCCGGCATTGATATTACAGAAGATAAGCAAAATCAGAAGCACCAACAGACTGATATACGAAATCTGCACCCGAAGTTTCTGCTTGTCCTCTGATGAATAACTCGCTTGTATATGTTTCATCTTGTTATCTCCTCTGTCACTTTTTATTTAACCTCTATAAAAAAAGGCGACGTTACACAGGCTCATCGACTCACATTTTCACTCCACGTTCACTTTGTCCTCGCCTACATTCTTACTTCAACGGATGCAGATACGTCATCTTCGCCGGATCTGGTTCTTCCTCCGTAAACAGCCGGTGCATATCGAGAATCATATCCCCAAGTCCCATACTCTCCTGAAACATATTTTTTCCGGTGCACCACACATGCCCCTCTTTCACCGCCTTAAATCCAGAAAGCAGACTACTCTTTGCGAGAAGCTCCGAGAGACTTTCAAGTTCCCCATCAATCGTGCTGTTGTAAATTAGATAGTCCGCATCTTTTGCTTCTGCATAAAATGCCTCCATCTGCATATTCATCGTGGAAAGTGCATTTCCATTGTCCTCAATATTCTGAGGAAGCGGAATTCCACCTGCCATCCGGATCATCTCTGAAATATAATCTCCAGGTTTTCTGACATTTGCATAGCCGTTTGAGCTGATGTAGAAAAACGTCGCCGTTTTCCCCGAAGCCTGCTCCGCGACAACCTGCTCCACCTCTTTGGCCTTTTCCTCAAAACACGCTTCTGCTTCCTCCTCTTTTCCGAGAAGAGCACCGTAAAGTTTGATCCACTCCATGCGTCCGAGAGGGCTCTTCTCATAGCTTGATCGCTCCACAAGTACCGGAATACCGAGCTTTTGAAGCTGTTCCTTCACCTCAGGGGAATGAGTAATCATCGTGGACTCAATCGCCAAATCACAGGATTTTGAGAGAATCAGCTCATAATCAGGCGCACTGTACTTTCCCGCATAAGTCATCGCCCCCGACTCCATCGCCTGCTTTGCCTCCTCAATATACCATCCACTCTCCTGTGTTCCAGAAAGCGTCACCTGATCAATCGCATCCAGACTGCGAAAAAGATCCATCGCGGACGTCGCCGACAGATAAATATTCGAGAGCGGACGGCAGATCACGGTCACCGTCTCCGGTACATTCTGCGGGATTTCTGCCTGTTCCGGCATGACAAGATAGGTATCTGCATCCCCGATCACAATCTTTTCATACCCGCCCTCATATTTCTCCACTGAAAACTGAGTCGCATAGCGCAGATCCATCGTCTCCTGAAGTGTCATCGTCTTCCAGTCCTGAGAAACTCCTGTGCTTTCTTCCTGTGATCTTACTCCCTGCTCCGCCGATTTTGACCCTGCATCTTCATTCTTTGCACATCCGGTCAGAGCAATTTCCGTTCCAATCGTCAGCGTCAGCACAATTAGAAAAATCGATAACTTTTTCTGCATGAAACTTTCCTTTTCCCTACAATTTCCTATTCGTTTTTCCATACGCTTTTCCATACGTCTTTTCATTCGCTTTTTTATATGATTGTCCATACAATTTCTCATTCCCGATTGTCCTGATTAATTCTCCTGTCGCAGGGACGCAGAATCAAAAGTCAGGGTATAGGAAATCTCATGAGGCTGGCTCATCGCAACCGTGTCGGCGAGCACTGCCAGCTTGCGATCAAACTCAGCAATCGGAATTTCAAATATGGAACTGTCTCCCTCTCCGACCTGACCGATTCGATCATATTTCACGTCATTTACCTTCATATAATCGTAATTCGGACTGCTCCAAATCACCTCTGCGGTTGCAACCCCATCTTTTACCGTCAGATGAGTCGGGGACTCAACCGAAACCTTTCCTGATCCGCCCTGCATGCTCACCTCAACCGTGTAAGTGCCATCTGCAAGCCCAAGGCTTTCCACCGTCACAACCGTTCCATCCGCATATGCCTCAGACGGAAGGGAATCTGCGCGGAAAACAATCTCTCTGTCGTACCATTTCTCTTTTTTCTTGCTGAATGCGCTGCAATCAATTCCCGCATCAAGCGCCTCAACCGGTACGGTAAATGTGCAGGAACCATCCTCGGCAGTCTCTGCCGGAATCATCTCGCTCTCCTCAGCCTTTACCGCCTCCTCGGCTTTTCCCAGATAAAGTTTTCCGTAACCGCTTCCGCTCATCGTCATAACTGCCTGCATCGCTCCATCTTTGACTGTGAGCTCACATTTTGTCACCTTAAACATGCTCGAACTCGAATCAACGGTCACCTCATAAGTGCCTTCCTTGAGCTGATCTGCGGATACCGGCTCCATGCCCTCCTCGACAACTTCTTTTGCCTCCACAGTTTCATCCCCGGATGCTACACCCGCATCCGCAGCTTCTGCGTTCTCACTCTGCGCCGTTGCCTCTGTCGTCTCCTCTAAACTGCTATCACTCTCCGCATTCGCTGTCCCACTCGTCTGCTCCATCTTGTTTGCCGTATCATTTTTTGCACATCCGGTTGCAAGCACGGTTGCTGTCGCACACATCAAAATTGCCTTTGCCATCCATCTCTTTCTCATAATATTCTCCTCATTTTTCTTTTCTCAATTTTTATATTTTCCTTAAAATTTCTCTTATTCTCGCAAACACTGCCATATCCGATTCTTCTTGCCGATGTCTTGTAATTGGAAATGTGAGAGAAGTGATCCATTCAAGAAGAATTCAACAGGAATCCATGAAGAAAAAAGACCGATAACCAGTTTTTTCCCGGTCCCGGTCTTTCTTCGACTGACTTTTTTCTAATCTAATTTTTTCCGATCACATTTTTTGTAATCTCTTGTGCCATCTTGCGACACCCGCTTTTTATTTTGCCAGATTGTCAACGGCTGCCTGTGCATGCTGTACGAACAACTGCTGGATCGGCTCAAGCTCACCGAGACCTCTTACCAGACAAGTTACCTCATAACCGGCATCCTCAAAGGTCTTCTTCCAGGCCCCATCCTCATCGCCTGCCATATCGTTGTTTGCATGATCACCTGCAACGATCATCAGAGGCTCAAGAACAACTTTCTTGTACTCGCCTGCCTGAACCTTTGCAAGAACATCCTCAAGGCTCGGAGTTGCCTCCACAGTACCAACAAAATAGTTCTCATATCCAGACTCCGTCAGCAGATCCTGCATCTTTGCGTAAATCTGGTTGGAATCAGCCTCGGTTCCGTGACCCATGAAGCAGATAGCGGTCTCGCCGTCATCGTACTCAGCAGTTGCCTCGGTGATCGCCGTCATAACAGCCTTAAAGTCCTCATCGCTCGTCAGAAGCGGTTCGGCGATGGATACCTTCTCAAATGCGTCAGAACGCTCTGCAACCTCATTGACAAGATCAGTGTACTCCAGACCATTCATCAAATGGGTCGGCTGAATCACAAGTCTCTTTACGCCATTCTTCTCTGCACGGTCAAGTGCCTCGGTCACATTATCGATGATCTCGTTGTCACGGGACTTTACATGGTCAATGATGATCTGGCTCGTAAATGCACGGCGAACGGAATAATCCGGAAATGCCTTCTCGATCGCATCCTCGATTGCACCAACGGTCATGCGACGGTTGTCATTGTAGCTCGTTCCGAAGCTGACTACCATCAGCTCATCCTCGCCGATCTCATCCTGATTTCTCGGATTATCCTTGGAAGCATCACCGGTATTGTAGTTCTCTTCCTCTTCTTCCTCGGTCTCTGCCTCAGTCGTCTCCTCTGCGGTGGTCTCCTCCGCACTCGTCTGCGCCTCGGTCGTCTCTGCCGTAGTCTCCTTAGATGAGCTTGAGCATCCTGCTACCACTGCCACCGTCGTTGCTACTGCAAATAAAGCTGCCATTTTTTTCAGTTTCATTCTTTTCTTCCTCCCTTTTTTCTGCAAGTCCTGAGCCTTTTGAATATTTAACGATTCTTGTCCTCGTTCTCTCAGGCTCTGCTCTCTATCCAACTAACTTGATGAAATAGACAGGAAAAAGTTTCCCACAAAAAATGATTCTGAACAAAATAACAGCTCTCTCATCCGCTTGCATCCCGGTTTCCAAACCGACAGCCGAAACCGAATGTTCCGCTGTATCTGTCAGAAACCTGTCCGCATCGCTTTTCTCATTCTGATATTATCTCTCTTGTACATGTAGCCCAGCATTTTGCTGGTCGGTATGTCTCACGCTGCGCTCAGGTCGGTACGATCAATTCCTCGTGATCTGGAAAACTTTTCCTGTACCAGCATCCGGCAGGTTTCCTGGCTCAACGGTCTGTGGAACCAAACCACTCATATCGTTCCACACGCAAAAGACCGCCTTCCCAATTTCTAAAGAAATAAAGAAATCAGTGACTTTCTGGTCCTTCGCTCCAGTCTCACAGTGACGAGATCGCACAGGTCTTTCACCTGTTTCCCTTTTACCTGTCTACAAGAGTATCTTCTCTCCCACGACCCTCTCTTCGAGTTGTGAGGGAGAGCTACTCTTGCAGACAGCACCGGCTACTCTTAATCAGATATTGTATTTATCCTATCACGGAATGTTTCAAAAAACAATCCTTATTTCTCAACACCAAACTTTTCCTTCTGCTCCTCCAAGAACTCCGGAGTCTCGAAGTAATCGATCTTCATCGCATGTTTTACCTCTGCAAGAGTCTGGCTTGCAGTCTCTCTTGCCACACGGGTTCCCTCGCGAAGAATCTCGTAAACATCGCCGATTCTGTTCTCGTACTCTTTTCTGCGCGCACGGATCGGACGAAGTTCTTCCTGCATAACATTGTTCAAGAATTTCTTCACCTTCACATCTCCGAGACCACCTCTCTGATAGTGATCCTTGAGCTCCTGAAGATTCTTGTAATCCGGCAGATACTCTGCAAAATGATCGTCGTTGCAGAACGCATCCAAATAGGTAAATACGGTGTTACCCTCGATGCAACCCGGATCTTCAACGCGGATGTGGTTCGGATCGGTGTACATTGACATGATCTTCTTGCGAACTTCCTCCTCAGTCTCAGACAGATAGATGCAGTTGCCAAGAGATTTGCTCATCTTTGCCTTTCCATCGGTACCCGGCAGACGCAGGCAGGCCTTGTTGCTCGGAAGCAGAATCTGCGGATCTACGAGAGTCTCTCCGTATACAGAATTAAACTTGTGAACGATTTCCTTCGTCTGCTCGATCATCGGCATCTGATCCTCACCAACCGGAACTGTCGTCGCCTTGAATGCGGTGATGTCTGCCGCCTGGCTGATCGGATAGCAGAAGAATCCAACCGGAATGCTTGTCTCAAAATTGCGAAGCTGAATCTCTGCCTTTACCGTAGGATTTCTCTGAAGTCTCGAAACCGTAACCAGGTTCTGATAGTAGAACGTCAGCTCTGTCAGCTCCGTCACATAGGACTGAACAAAAATATTCGACTTTGTCGGGTCAATTCCGACAGATAGATAATCCAGTGCAACCTCCATGATATTATTGCGCACCTTTGCCGGGTTATCCGCATTGTCAGTCAGCGCCTGTGCATCTGCGATCATAATAAAGATCTTATCAAATTCGCCTGAATTCTGAAGCTCCACACGACGCTTTAAAGAACCCACATAATGTCCAACATGCAGTCTTCCCGTCGGACGGTCACCGGTTAAAATAATTTTATTTGCCATTCGTTTCTTCTCCTTGTTCCTCTAAGTTCCTCTAATCTAATTACTTATTTATTATACTCAAAATATGCACAAGATCAAATGTTATTTTATTTTCCCACTTCCACAATCTTACCGATCAGATCCATATATTTCCCACAATACTCATTGTAAAGCGGAAGCATTTTTTCCTGAAATGCAGACTTTTCCTCCGGAGTCAGTTCAATTACCTGACAACCAGCTTTTTCGACAATCTCCCGTGAGCGCTTCGTTCTCTCCTCCCAGAGTTTTCTCTCATAGAGTGCGGACTCCTTCGCACACTCACGGATGATCTCCTGATACTCGGGACTCAGCTTCTTCCATGTGCTCTCCGAGATCATCTGCACTTCCGGAACTCGCGCATGCTCATCAACCGTCATATATTTGGCGACCTCATAGTGGCGCTCTGACTGATACGACGGCCAGTTGTTCTCTGCCCCGTTGATTTTTCCGGTCTCAAGCGCTGAGTAAACGCTCGCAAATGCCATCTGCACCG
Organism: Brotaphodocola catenula; assembly: GCA_020686985.1. Lineage (GTDB taxonomy): Bacteria > Bacillota > Clostridia > Lachnospirales > Lachnospiraceae > Brotaphodocola > Brotaphodocola catenula. Next base: position 101,857 of record JAJEPU010000004.1, on the reverse strand, counting down.
GTTCTGCACCGATCAGCTCGACCATCCGGCTCATCAGCTCCGATTCCTGTACTCGAATCTTCATTCCGACCATATCTTCCGGTGTCCGAATCGGCTTCTTTGATGTATAGAAATTTCGCGCTCCCGCATCATACCAGGAAAGTCCGACAAGACCATATCCCTCAAAGCTGTGAAGAAACTGATCACCGATCTCACTCTCAAGCACCTTCCACATATGCTCTGCGCTGTTGTAGAGGTATGGCAACTGGAGCACATTTACTTTCGGAATAAATTTTCCGACCGAAGAGAGGGAGGCACGGGTGAAATCAATTCCGCCGAACTGGAGCTGTTCAATCACCGACTGCTCATCGCCGAGTACCGCTCCCGCATTGACCTGAACAAGAATCTTTCCTCCTGTTCGTTCCTCAACCAGTTTCGCAAACCGGTAAGCACCCTGAGTCGTCGGATAGTCCTCCGCCTGATTCTCCGCATAAGTGAACACAAAATCCGGCTCAACCGCTGTATTTTCCCTGTTCTTTGCCCCACACGATGCGAGCAGTACACATGCGCCAAGCAGGCTGACTGCGCCGAAAATTCTGCCTGCAAATCTGCGAATTTTCTTTCCTTCACATCTCCCACTCCGCATGTCTCCGTTTTCCTGCCTCTCCACCACATTTTCTCCTTCTGCTTCTACACTTCTTTTTTCTTTCCATTTGTCAATGATTCCAATTATACCATAAATCCGATATGCTACGCTTCCAAATGTTGAAAGAATTTCACCAAAATTTATGAAACAGAGTGCGCATCTTCGTTCCACTGCGGTCGGTGCATAACAAGCGCCACTGGCGCTTTGCACCCTCGCGGAGCGTATCACTCAGAAGGGGATTGTCTCCCCTCCTGAGAAGACTTGTGATACCCCACCTAAAGAGGAGGGGGGGGACATCCACTCTGAGTTATAACATAATCTTAACAAGTTTACGACTCTTTCTCAAACGATCCACATGTTAATCCATTCACCTCTACTGTACACAGAATTACCACAAAATTTCCACAAGAATATCACAGACTCCTTTTAAGATTAAGTAACGTATCAGTTAAAATTATTAACATTATAAATAAACATTATAAGAGAGAAACAAACGGGAGGATGAGAACGATGAGACTACTGCTTGCGGAGGATGAGCATTCGCTTTGTAAAGCAATCATCACAATCTTGGAGAGAAACGGCTACCAGGCGGAGGCTGTCTACGACGGGGAGGAGGCGCTGAATGCCTTGGAGAGTGGGCGTTACGACGGCGCCGTTCTCGATATCATGATGCCGAAAATGGACGGACTCACCGTCCTCAGACAGATCCGTTCTCATCAGAACCAGATTCCGGTACTTCTTCTGACTGCACGTTCCGAGATCGATGACAAGGTTGAGGGACTTGACCTCGGCGCAAATGACTATCTGACAAAACCGTTTGCCTCAAAAGAACTTCTCGCCCGAATCCGCGCGATGATGCGCCTTGTAAATTCCCAGACCGACAGCATCCTCACACTCGGAAATATCCGCCTGAATCGCACAACACTCGAACTGTCGTCCTCGTTTGGAAGTTTCCAGCTTGCAACCAAGGAATTTCAGGTGTTGGAGCTTCTGATGACAAGCCCCGGACACTGTATTTCGACCGAACGGTTCTTAGAACGCATCTGGGGAAATGAGAAGGATGTTGACCGCGATGTCGTCTGGATGTACCTCTCGTATCTTCGCAAAAAGCTCTCCGCTTTACATGCAGATATTCAGATTCAGACAGTTGAAGGTGAGGGATACCAAATATGATCCGAAAACTACAAATCAAACTGATTTCCATCTCAATGATCTCTCTGATTCTGGTGATGAGCGTGATTCTCGGGGCTGTCAACCTCCTAAACTATCGTCAGGTTGTGCTTGACGCCGACCGCACGCTCGCCTTTCTCGCAGAAAATGACGGGGAATTTCCACGAAAGGGAAAGGATTTTGATATTGGAGACAATCCAAAATACATGTCGCCGGAACTGGCGCGCGTCTCTCGCTACTTCTGCATTGAACTGGATTCCGATGAAGAGCTCTATGATCTCGACATCAGCGAGATTGCAGGCATCGATGAGAAAACAGCTTACGCTTATGCGCAGGAAGTCCTTGAACTTGGAAAGACTTCCGGCTTTCTCTCACACTATCGCTATCTCGTCCAGTCTTTAAGCGACGATGACGACTCTCCTGCGATCCGCATCCTCTTTCTCGACTGCTGGCGAAGCTTAAGTAATGTAGACTCCTTTTTCCTCGCCTGCGTCTGGACAGCACTCTGCGGAATCCTTGCCGTCCTGATTCTGATGATCCTTCTCTCAAAATGGATCCTTCGTCCGTTTTCTGAGAACTACGAGAAACAACGCCGTTTCATCACCGATGCCGGTCACGAGATCAAGACCCCGCTTGCAATCATCGAGGCTGACTCCGAGATTCTTGAGATGGACATCGGGGAGGACAATGAATGGCTTGAGGACATTCGTCAGCAGACCAAACGACTCACAAGCCTGACAAACGATCTGATCTACCTTTCCCGAATGGAGGAGGCACAGAATCAGGTTCAGATGATTGAGTTTCCATTTTCCGATCTCGCGCAGGAGGTTGTTCAGTCGTTTCAGACGATGGCAAAAGCACAGAACAAGAATTTTGTGACCGCAATCGATCCACGGATCAGTGTAAAGGGCAATGAGAAATCACTTCGCCAGCTTCTCTCCGTCCTTCTCGACAACGCATTGAAGTACTCCGGAGAACATGGAGACATCTCGCTTTCGCTCAAGCGACAGGGGCGCTATGCCTGCCTCAGCGTGACGAATTCAACTGCTGATCCGATCACCTTTCAGCTCGATCATCTCTTTGACCGCTTCTACCGCGGAGATGAATCGCGAAATTCCAAGACCGGCGGATATGGAATCGGGCTCTCGATTGCGAGCGCCGTGACTGCCAACCACAAGGGAAAGATTTCCGCTACCTCCCCTGACCCGAATACGCTGACGATCACCGTGCAGATTCCAGCCTGTCCCGTCAGCAAGACCTGATAAAAGTAAAAGATTGAAAGAAGGGAACACAAGATGAACGCAGAGACAAATGCAGGAGGAAACACCAAGACAAAGACCGAAACAAATACAGGGACAAACGCTGATCTGGATCGTGCGGACACCAACTCTTTTTATGGGGATCGCCTTTCTGTAATGCAGGCGACTGCCGAACAGCTCACAAAAATCATCGAGTCTTACCCTGGAAATACACGACCCGGCAATCAGAGTGACAACAAATATCACCCTGTTCTCTACTGCACTTCCCGGATCAAATCGCCGGAGAGCATGAAAAACAAGCTCAAAAAACACGGCTATCCGCTTACCTGCGAGTCTGCTCTCACGAATGTCCGGGATGCAATCGGAATTCGGGCGATCTGCTCGTTCTCCGATGATGTATTTGCACTTGCACGCTGGCTCTGTGAGCGCCCGGAATTCAACGTCATCAACCAGAAAGATTACATTTCCTATCCGAAGCCGAACGGCTACCGGAGTTATCATCTGATTCTTCAGCTTGTCGACGGACCGGGAGACGGACTCTTTGCCGAGATTCAACTTCGAACGATCGCGATCGATTTCTGGGCGAGTCTGGAACACCAGCTCAAGTACAAGCACGAAATCACTCACGAGGCACTGATTCGCAGTGAACTCAAACGATGCGCCGATGAAATCGCCTCGATCGATCTCTCGATGCAGACGATTCGGGATTTAATCGACGATAATTTTTCAAATTGCTCAGAAAGGAGCTCGTCACCATGACAAGATCACAATACACAAGAGACAACAACAATGGCACAGACACTTACAATCGTGGCAATCACAAATGTCTCTGTTCAGGAGGTTCAGCGATACTTTGATATGTTCGGGCGCAGTGGTCCGTGGACGACCCAGTTTCAGGAGACAAAGAGCTGTGGCTCGGGTGTCATCATCGCAAACGAAAAAAGCGTTTCACTTTGAGGGATCCCCTCAGAGCGAAACGCTTTTTAATGCTTATTTATTTATGCAGATAAAACGATAACATACTTTTTCATACAGACTAAACAAACATCACGGATATGAGTTCATCTAAGTAATTAAGCCTCAGCAACTACCTTGAATGCCTCATCCAGATCCTCGATGATATCATCTACATTCTCAGTACCGATGGACAGACGAATCGTTGCCGGAGTAATGCCCTGATCTGCCAGCTCATCCTCGTTCAGCTGAGAATGGGTTGTGGATGCCGGATGGATGACCAGAGACTTCACATCTGCTACGTTTGCAAGCAGAGAGAAGAGCTCCAGATTGTCGATGAACTTCTTCGCATTCTCTGCACCACCCTTGATCTCGAAGGTGAAGATCGAACCACCACCGTTCGGGAAGTACTTCTTGTACAGTGCCTGCTGTTCCGGATCATCGGATACAGACGGATGATGAACCTTCTCTACAAGCGGATGCTTGTTCAGATACTGAACGACTTTCAGTGCGTTCTCCACATGACGCTCTACTCTCAGAGACAGAGTCTCAAGACCCTGTAACAGAATCCATGCGCTGATCGGAGCGATCGTTGCGCCGGTATCTCTCAGCAGGACTGCACGGATCTTAGTCACAAATGCTGCCTTGCCAACGGCCTTTGTGAAGCTGACGCCGTGATAGCTCGGGTTCGGCTCGGTTAAGGACGGGAACTTTCCGCTGTCCTCCCAGTCGAAGTTACCGCTGTCTACGATCACACCGCCAAGAGTGCTTCCGTGACCACCGATGAACTTAGTTGCGGAGTGAACAACGATGTCTGCTCCGTACTCGATCGGACGTACCAGATACGGGGTTGCAAAGGTATTATCAACTACCAGCGGAATCTTGTGTGCGTGTGCAATGTTTGCGAGTCTCTCGATGTCTACAACATCGGAGTTCGGGTTTCCAAGGGTCTCTACATGGATTGCCTTGGTGTTATCCTGAATGGCTGACTCTACTTCCTCATAGTTGAACGGATCTACGAAAGTGGTCGTGATGCCGTACTCACTCAGAGTATGTGCTAACAGGTTGTAGGTACCGCCGTAGATGTTCTTTGCTGCTACGATGTGATCGCCTGCATGTGCCAGATTCTGGAAGGTATAGCTGATTGCTGCTGCACCGGAAGCAACTGCCAGTGCTGCGACACCGCCCTCAAGAGCTGCAACTCTCTGCTCGAATACATCTTCGGTCGGATTGGTCAGACGACCATAAATGTTACCTGCATCTGCCAGTCCAAAACGTGCTGCTGCGTGATCACAGTTGCGGAACACATAGGAGGTTGTCTGGTAAATCGGAACGGCTCTTGCGTCGGTCACTGCATCCGGCTGTTCCTGTCCTACATGAAGCTGTAAGGTTTCAAACTTTAAATTTCTGTCTGCGTATGCTTTCTTACTCATAATTGATTTCCTCCTCAAGTTCAGGTCTATTTTTTGTTTCCTTTATTTCCTATCAACTTACAAGGAGATAATAACAAACTTTCCAGAATCTGTCTAATAGAAAAAAACAGATCTCTAGTTATAGATTAAACCTATAACTCATTTCGGCAGGGTGTTCCCTCTTTCATCTGCACGATTCCCCGGATTCCACAATCCACCATACTGCGAACCGCGGTATCCGTATAGAATGCCATATGCGGAGTGAAAATGACGTTGCGGAACTGGTGCAGATAGAACCAGTTTCTGTTTTTCAGAATATCAATGCGGTGATCCTCGTGGATGATTCCCTCCTCGCCCTCAACAGTATCAAGACCGAGTGCTCCGATCTTCTCGCTCTCAATGCCCTCGACAAGCGCATCGATATCCACAAGCTCTCCGCGCGCGCAGTTAATCAGGATCACGCCATCCTTCATCTTCGCAATCGTTTCACGGTCGAGCATATGATAATTTTCCGGTGTCAGCGGAAGATGAAGTGTGATGATATCTGCCTCGCGGTAAACGGTCTCGCGATCCACATAGGTCGCATACTTCTTCACTTTCTCCTTCTCATAAGGGTCAACTGCCAGAATCCGACAGCCAAATCCAGACAGACTGCGGATTACCTGAGCACCAATTTTTCCGGTTCCGATCACACCGACTGTCATGTGCTTAAGCTCGCGCCCCATCAGTCCTTTCAGTGCAAAGTCATTGACCTGACCTCTCCAGAGTGCCTGCTTGTAATTGCGCAGACACATCAGCATCATCATAATCGTGAAGTCTGACACTCCGTCCGGCTCATAGCTTGCATTGCACACATGAATGCCAATGCTCTTCGCATATGCCACATCAATATGGTTAAATCCGATCGTTCTCGTCGAAAGACACTCCACGCCCAGTTTCTTCCATGCATCCAAAAGCGGAACATCGATCGTGCCCTGACCGAGAATTGATACGCCGTCACAGCCCTCTGCCATCCCCGCATTCTCCAAAGACGGCACCTCACCAGTTTCCACAACCTCAACCTTTAACTCCTTTGCAATTCTGGCAATGTCTGCCTTCTCGTCCTCTCGTACCTCATAGAGCAGTATTTTCATAACAAATCTGTCCTTTCCCTGTCTCACCCAGACATATTCCTCGAACCATCTCTCGTACCACATTGTCTGCATGCTCAGTGTATGTTAAATTTTATTTCTCATCAATCTCATCGTACCACAGGAAGCCCCAAATTGACAGCTCCTCTTTTGAAAGAAATTCACTTCATTTCCTATCATAAAAAATCCCGCAAGCAGATTTTTCGTTACCGGTTACGCAGTGCGCAAACAGCAATAGATTTTCTACTTGCGGGAAATATTTTTGCAAATACTTAAAGCCTATACGTCTATACTAGCCGGCGACGTAAGACGAGAAAGTGCAGGCAAACCCGTGTGAAACGTCGGTGCTTAGACCGTGTCCTTTACGGTCTTATGCACCGCTACGTTGAACCCGGAGCGAGCGCGCGTTTGCCTGACTTTACTCGTCGTCGGCGCCTCGATAAATCAATAAATCTATAAATTTTTAGAAGATCACCGTCAACAGCATCTTAAAATTCTCTTTTCCATACACCGCATGCGGATGGCGTGCCGGCATCACAATCGTCTCTCCCTCATGAATCTCATACTCGACACCATCAATCGTAATCCGTCCAACACCGTCAAGGCACTGTACCATCGCATCTCCGCCGGACTCATGCGTGCTGATCTCCTCTCCTTTCCAGAAAGAAAACAGCGTCAGGCTGACTGCATCGTTCTGTGCAAGGGTACGGCTGACTACCTGACCCTCCTGATATGCAATCATCTCTTTCAGGCTTAAAACCTCTGCCTTGTTAATATTCTTTATTCTCTCTTCCATCATACCTTCTCCTTTTTTGTTATTGACTTCTCTCTTTCTTGCTTTTCCTGCGTTCCAGATTCTTTGAATCTTCCACCTTCGCCTTTTTTCGTATTTTTAACGACCCAGCAATGCCTTCAAATCTTCCTCTACGGTTGTCGTCGGCGCAATATGATAGTTCTCCACCAGATAGTTTAACACATTCTTTGAAATAAATGCAGGTAAAGTCGGACCAAGTCGAATATTTTCAATTCCAAGATGAAGCAGGGTCAGCAAAATACAGACCGCTTTCTGCTCATACCAGGACAATACGAGCGATAACGGAAGCTCATTAACCGAACACTCAAATGCCTCCGCAAGCGCGATTGCCACGCGAATCGCACTGTACGCATCATTGCACTGTCCCATATCCATGATGCGCGGAAGTCCCGCCACTTCTCCAAGATCGAGATCATTGAAACGGTATTTTCCACACGCAAGCGTCAGAATCACCGAATCTGCCGGAGTATTTTTCACAAAATCCGTGTAGTAATTTCTTCCCGGACGCGCACCATCACAACCTCCAACAAGGAAGAAATGACTGATCTTTCCTGCCTTTACAGCCTCCACAACCTGATCTGCAACTGAGAGCACAGTTCCATGCGCAAATCCGGTCATCACCTGCTTTCCGCCATTGATTCCGGTCATCTCATGATCTTCCTGATAACCGCCAAGCTCTAAAGCCTTCTCAATCACCGGTGTGAAATCCTTATTTTTTCCGATGTGCTTCATCTCCGGATAAGAGACAACCTCCGTCGTAAACACGCGATCCGCATAGCTCTTCTTCACCGGCATCAGGCAATTTGTCGTGAAAAGAATCGGAGCCGGAATGTTGTCAAACTCCTTCTGCTGGTTCTGCCATGCCGTTCCGAAATTTCCCTTCAGATGCGGATATTTCTTTAATTCCGGATAGCCATGCGCCGGGAGCATTTCCCCATGCGTGTAAATGTTAATACCCTTGTCCTTTGTCTGCTCCAGCAGAAGTTTCAGATCAAGAAGATCGTGACCGCTGATCACGATAAACGGTCCTTTCTCAACGGAAAGCGGAACCGTCACCGGCTTCGGATCGCCAAAACTCTCGCGATTTGCCTTGTCAAGAAGTTCCATGCATGCCAGATTTACCTCTCCGACCTCAAGGACAACCGGAAGCAGATCTGCCATCTCAAGCTCATAACCGAGTACAGCGAGCGCCTTCACAAAGAACTGATCAACAGTTTCATCGCGGTATCCAAGTACCATTGCATGATAGGCATAAGCCGCCATTCCGCGAATTCCAAACAGAATCAGCGACTTTAATGAACGAATATCCTCATCTGTCTCCCAGATCGCCTTCATCTCATACACATCTGTGTCGCCACAGCGGGAAGCACAGGTGATGCATCCTGGGGAGATTCTCGCCTTCTCCTGACGCACGCGCTCAATCATTTCTTTTACAGTCTCTTCATTGAAATTTACATTTGTGATTGTCGTAAACAGGGCTTCCACAATCAGCTCGGTCGTGTGCTCATCACCCGGATGATGAAAACACCCTTTGGCCAGACCGATCAGCTCTCCGGTCAGCTCATCCTGAAGATTTGCGACATTCGCACTTTTACCACAGACTCCTGCATTTCCTGTACATCCGGTGCATCCCGCGGTCTGCTCACACTGAAAACAAAACATTTTATTCATTTAAGATTTCCTCCATATCTGATGACTCGCCAGTTCCTGATTCGTCTCTATACTTGCCTTTGCACTTGCTTTTGTACTCGCTTTTTACTGGCTTTTGTACCCGCTTTCGTACTCTGTATTCTCCTCTGTTCGTATACAGGATACTCGAAAATCCATCAAAAATCCGTAACGGTTGTTACAAAGCAGAAAAAAAAGAGACTCCACAGGACAATTGCCTGCAAAGCCTCTCTCTTTTCCCTATGTAGAAGAAATCTTCTTATTCGTTTTTGTTCTCAGATGAACAGCTCAGATTAGTTGTTGATCAGCTTATCATCTTCGTTGTTCCAGCTGTACAGCTTACGGATCTCTGCACCAACCTTCTCAGACGGATGCTCGGAAGCCAACTTTCTCATAGCCTTGAAGTGTACCTGACGACCTGCCGGAGACATGTCAAGCAGGAACTCCTTAGCGAAGGTACCATCCTGAATATCGGTCAGGATCTTCTTCATGGTCTTCTTGGTCTCTGCGGTGATCAGCTTCGGTCCGGTGATGTAATCGCCGTACTCAGCAGTGTTGGAGATGGAGTAACGCATTCCAGCGAAACCAGACTGATAGATCAGGTCTACGATCAGCTTCATCTCATGGATGCACTCGAAGTATGCATTCTTCGGATCGTAACCAGCCTCAACCAGAGTCTCGAAACCAGCCTGCATCAGAGCGCAAACACCGCCACACAGAACTGCCTGCTCACCGAACAGATCGGTCTCAGTCTCGGTACGGAAGGTAGTCTCCAGCAGACCTGCTCTTGCTCCGCCGATGCCCAGGCCGTAAGCCAGTGCCTTCTCCAGTGCCTTGCCGGTGTAATCCTGCTCAACAGCTACCAGACACGGAGTTCCCTTACCTGCCTGATACTCACTACGAACCGTATGACCCGGTGCCTTCGGAGCGATCATGGTTACATCGACATTCTTCGGCGGATTGATGCATCCGAAATGAATGTTGAAACCATGAGCGAACATCAGCATATTGCCCTCTTCCAGGTTCGGCTCGATGTCTCTCTTGTACATATCTGCCTGCAGTTCATCGTTGATCAGGATCATGATGATATCTGCCTTCTTTGCAGCCTCTGCTGCGGTATAAACTTCAAATCCCTGCTTCTCAGCCTTTGCCCAAGACTTACTTCCCTCATACAGACCAATGATAACATGGCATCCAGAATCCTTTAAGTTTAATGCGTGTGCATGTCCCTGGCTACCGTAGCCGATAATCGCAATCGTCTTACCCTCCAGTAAGGATAAGTTACAATCTTCCTGATAATAAATCTTTGCCATGATTCTTTTCCTCCTTGGAAATACATATGAATCTAAATTCTTTTAAAATTTTATAAGCAAAAGGATTCATACCGGCGTCTCTCTGTCCGTCTTTGGCATTCCTTCTCGCTAACATCTCTCATGGATCTCGCCGTGTCTCATCAACATTTCCGTCGAAATCCGTCCGCTCTGCGCTTACGGCAGATAACGGATGTCATCGGAACCTCTCGAAAGGCCCGTCAGACCAGTTCTTGCAAGCTCCAGAATCTCATAATCCTCGAGCAGGTTGATAAGGGCATCCAGTTTGGACTGATCACCAGTCAGCATAACGGTGAGGGAATCTTTTCCCACATCCACGATCGTCGCACGGAAAATGCTGGAGATCGCATTGACTGCCTGACGCTGATTTGCATTCGCCCGAACCTTTACCATGATCAGTTCCCGGTAAACGGAATGACCCGGCTTGAGTTCTTTGATGTCGCGGACATCTTCCAGCTTACGCAACTGTTTTTCAATCTGTTCCAAAACACTCTGATCTCCATAGGAAACCACCGTCATTCTGGAATAGCGCTCATCTGCCGTAACACCAACGGTCAGACTCTCGATATTATATCCCCGGCGACTGAACAGACCCGCAACGCGACTCAGTACACCGGAAGTGTTGTCTACCAGCAATGATAAAACAATTCTATCCATCGGCTCTCACCCTTTCCTGTCAACTGACATTCCGACTACCAATGCAGATCGGATTCTCAGCTTGCCCATTACATATCGATTTCCTATATTAATCTTTCTATTAATCTTCTGTTTTTATATTGTCGATCTTCTATCGGACCTCGCATGCAATTCGTAATTCTTATGATAACAATCATGTACCTTTTTGTCAACTCTCAAAATGGAATGTATGATATTCCTGAGGGTTATAGGTTTCTGTCCCCGCGTTGCGCAAACAGCAACGGATTCTGATGGCAATCCACTGTTATTTCGATCAACGCACCATATCTCTCGTGATTTCTGCGAGACTTCCTGCCCCACACATCGCCATCGTATCCTTCAGTTCTGCGCCGAGACGGATGATGAGTTCCTCAACGCCCTCCTCTGCTCCGCCGTACACGGCTGTCACAAACGGTCGACAGATCAAAACACCATCAGCACCAAGCGCAAGCGCCTTGAACAGATCCACTCCGGTTCGGATTCCTCCATCCACTAGAATTTTCATCGAGTCTCCGACAGCTTCTGCGATCTCCGGAAGAACCTCTGCGGTCGCCGGACACTGGTCAAGCACACGGCCACCGTGATTTGACACGACAATCGCAGATGCACCTGCCTCCTTCGCTTTCCTTGCCCCGCGCACCGTCATGATTCCCTTCACGATAAATGGTAATCCTGCCTCGCGGATGATTTCACCAAGCTCCTCCACCGTCTTTGCGCCAGCCGGTGGATTGCGGTCTTTCAAAAACGGAAGTCCCGCTGCATCCACATCCATTGCAACCGCAAATGCCCCACTCTCACGCACAAGTTTCATCTTCTGCGCTACGGTCGGCGCATCCCACGGCTTGACCGTCGGCACTCCGATTCCACCTGCACGCTTTACTGCCTGCGTTGCTGAGATCATCACATTCGGGTCTGTTCCGTCACCGGTAAATGCCGAAATTCCTGCATTTGTACACGCGCGAACGAGAACGTCATTGTAGGTTGCATCGTTATATTTCTCTCCGTAATGCAGGTTGACTGCTCCTACCGGACCTGCAAAAAACGGAAACGCAAATTTCTTTCCGAACAGCTCAAATGTTGTGTCAACCGGGCGATTTGAACAGAGCGTATCCATCTGCACGCGGATCTCCTTCCACTTCTCGTAGTTGCGGATTGCTGTATCTCCGACGCCCTTTGCTCCCGGTCCCGGAATCTGATTTCTGCACGCCCGCCCGTCACAGATCTCGCATCCTTTACAGTATTTTCCCAGACAAGTCCTCGCCTGAAGAAGCACCTCTTTCTTTGTCAACATTGCCCAAATCCTCCTGATTTTTATTTTTTAACCTGCTTTTCTTTCAAATCAAATTAGTCATTTGATTGTTTGATCGCTTTAATTATTTGATCTCTTTAATTTGCCATGTAAAATCCCTTTTCGTCCTTGAGTGGAATATCCTCCGACTCCACATCCTCGATCTGGATATACGGCTCCTGTCTCAGACGCCGTACTAGCTCCCAGACCATGAGTTCTGACCCCTGCACTTCCATCTCAACACGACCATCCCAGAGATTTTGCACCCAGCCGTAAAGCCCGAGTCCCCGCGCAATCCGCGTCGCCTGATAGCGAAATCCCACTCCCTGCACGCGACCGGAAAAATAGAAATGCTTTCTCACCGTTTTCATCAAACCTTCCCCCTCTCTGTTTCATCTTTCTGTTTTTTGCTTCCTGACCTTCTTTTTGTTTCTTGATCTTCTTGATCTTCTTTCGCTTTTCACTCCTCTCGATTGTTCTCTATCTATTCTCTTTTGTCTTTTTTACCGCTGAGGGATCTCCGACAACCCGCTTAAACAACAGCAGATAAACCGTCGTCGACACGACAGAAGAAATGATATCTGACACCGGCTCTGTGCAGAATACATTCGTGATGCCAAACAGAAGCGGAATCACAAACACCCCCGCAAGATAGATTCCTTTCCGAAACAGCGACAGGCTGATTGCGATATGCGCGATTCCCATTCCCGTGAATCCATCCACAATCGTGTACTGCACCGCAAGCGGAATCACTGCAAGTGCCGAGATCCGGATTGCTCTTGCCGTCAGCTCAATGTACTCCGGATTTCTCGTAAAAATCTGTGCAAACAGCCCCGGCACCAACTGCGAAAGCAAAAACATGATTGTCGTAAAGCCCAATGCCATCTTCAAAATGTGCTGTTGCGCCTTCCAGATGCGGTCTGGACGCTTTGCACCGAAATTGTAGCCTAGAATCGTCTGCGTTCCACTCGTGATTCCCCCAAGTGGCATTGTCACAATCAACATGAAACTCTGTGCAATCGTCGCACACGTCAACAGCGTATCACCCTGCGTCGGACCTCCAAGTCTCTGAATCACCGTGTTCATCGAGATGATCAGCACATTATCCATAGCAATGATGATGCACGGGGATGCACCAACCTTAATGACCCGCTTCATGACCTTCCAGCTGTAATCCCCGAACGTGATGCGAATCGGCACTCGCTTTCCAAAAAGAAACATCAGCACATAGGTGCAGGACGCAAGCTGAGAGAGCACCGTTGCAAGTGCCGCTCCGCGCACACTCATCCCCAGTCCAAAGATGAACAGCGGGTCCAGCACAATATTTGCAATCGCGCCGAGCACGACCGCCTTCATTCCGATCTTTGCAAAGCCCTGACAGATAATGAACTGATTCATACCCGTCGTCATCAGTGCGAAAACCGTACCGATCAGGTAAATTGTGATGTACTGGTAGGCATAGGTGAAGGTTCTCTCTCCCGCGCCAAACCACCAAAGCATCTCTTCTGAGAGCGCAAGCGCCGTCACCGTCAGAACCGCTGACAAAATAAGAAGCATCAGGAAACAGTTTGCAAGGATCTGCCTCGCCGAGCGCTCATTCTTCTCTCCGAGGCGAATGCTCATTAACGGAGCACCACCGATTCCGATCAGACATGCAAACGAGGAAATCAGTGTCACAATCGGTCCACAGACCCCGACTCCCGCAAGCGCACTCTCTCCGATCTGTGGAATATTTCCTATGTACATTCGATCCACAATGCTGTAAAACACACTGACAAACTGTGCGAGCATCGACGGAATCGCCAGTCTCCAGACAAGCCCTTTCACATCATCCGTGTCAAGATTATTTTCCAGTTTCATCTCTTTTCTATTTTCCGCACCCATCTCTCCTACCTATTCCTGTCTCTTCTAAATTTCTTCTTATGTCTCTTCTTAATATTTTTTCTTAGTCTCTTCTTTACTCTTACTTTTCTTTTTGTTTTTTCTTTTTAGCTTTTCTTTTTGGCTTTTCCTGTCTCTTTTGTGTAAATTTTTGATTTTTTCCCTTGATCTACGAATTTACTCAAAAATGACCTGCCTCATGCTCCTCATTGAGCCACGCAACCGCCTCCCAGATTCCCTCCGTCGTAAACGGAAAATCCTGGCTGTGCTTTTTTTCGTCTGCTGTGATCTCATAATTAAACGGTTCCGGCCAGATCACGGCACAGATTACGTTTTCTGTCTTTGCAGGCTCCTCTCCCTGTGCCTCCTCGATCGTCCGCTCCGCCTTCTCAAGAAGGTAACGCATTCCCCGGAAACTTCCAGTAAATCGGCTTTTCTTTAAATACGGGATGGAAATATCTCCATGAAGGTCAATTTTTGTGTTCTTATTCTCTCTCATCCCAGTCATTTCCTTTCCTGTTCTTTCACGGTCTCTTTTTTATACTCTTCGCTCTCATGTTCCTTTTTCACATTCTTTTCTCGCATCTATCTCTTACACGGCCTTTGCTTCGCTCTTTCCTGCATCCTGTCTTATATTATTCTGTCTTATAACTGTACCCTTTTCCTCTTTTAAGAATCTCTCAATCACTCTCAGATAACGCTCTCTCTTGTGCAGGAAATCTACATGGCGCGCCTTCTTTAACAGAACCAGACGACTTCCCGGAATCTGGCGTTGCATCCACTGGCTGTGTGAAACTCGGATCACATCGTTCGTTCCGGCAATCAACAGCGTTGGTGCCTGAATTTTCCCCAGTCGCTCCTCCGTCAAATCCGGAGAGTGAAACATCAAGCCGTTGAGCATTCTGCTCCGGTTAAATTTCTGGCGCTGTCTCTTATCCTGACAGAATTCCCTCATGATTCCGGCAACCGCATACTCTGCGCCGACAAACAGATAATACGGCAGAAGCATCCCCCACGGCTTTGCATTTCCACTGACCGCAATCACTTCCGTCGTCTGCTTCGGATAGAGGGAGGCAAATTCCAGTGCAATGTTTGCCCCATCGCTGAATCCGAGAAGCGTGACCTGATCAATTCCGAGATGGCAGAGCAGCTTGAGGACATCGCCCGCCATATCCTGAGTCGTAAATTCCAGACTCGACGTTCTCTTTAATAGGGAATGACCGTGCCCTCTGCTGTCCATCAAAATCACCTGAAATCCCCTTTTTTCAAACCAGATCGCATACTTTTCAAAAATTTTGTGGGACTCTCCATTCCCATGAAGAAGGACGATCGGTCTTCCGCTCCCGTGCACCTCATAATAGATTCTTGCATCATCCGTCTCAAACTTTCCGCTTCTCATCTCATCTTCCATCTCATCTTTCCCCATCGCTCTGCATCTTCCCTTCCATTGCCAACGATATCAATTCTCTCGTTATTTGCTCTCCTGCTTTCTCTCTTCCTTTTTGTCTTGTTTTCTCTGAAAACGCTCTTTCAAAAATGACCGCACATAATCCATGACTCCCTGAGGATTCTGAATCTTTACCACCGCATAAAACATATCAGGTGTCGGTACTTTCGGCAGGTATGCATAGTAGGACGGCACCCACTCGGTCGGGCTGTACTTTTCCTTTGCCCGATAGAGATCACGAAATCCATAGCACGCATTCAGATTGTCATAGATAAAGCGAAGCAATTTCTCGATCGGATTTGCACTTTTTTCGTCAAGTCCGGTCAGAGGAGCAACGCCGAGACTTCCATACTCGATCCCCTCTTCCTTAAATGCCTGAAATGCCTGATAAATGATCGTCTCCATAACTCCACCAGGTGCATCGTTTCCGTGGCGGGTCACATCTGCCATATATCCATTTCCTGCCATGAACGGCACGAAGACAACAAATGCCACGATTTTCCCGGCTTCCGTCTGCGCATAGAAATAACGGCGATCCATCGGATTGTCCAGACCGACCGTTCCCATCGTAAATGTCAAAAGACCGCTCTTTTTCTCAGAAAGCCACTCATCGCTGACTCGAGTCAGTCCCGCCTCAATCTCAGGATCTCTCTGCTCCCCGATGCGATACTCCTTGATCGTGATTCCGGCTTTCGTCGCATGATTGATATTCATGCGCATCTTTGCACCTTTTTTTCCGGAAATCTCGTAGTCAGCGAGCTTAAACCGCGCCTCCTCACCGGCTTTTACGATTCCAAAACCTTGTTTTTTATACTCCTCTAAATAGTCGTCCGTCAAACCCAGAAAGAACAGCTTGTAGGCACTCTTTTGGCAGAACTCCCGAAACTCTGCGAGCAGAGTGCCGAAATTCTCGTCGGCACAGATAGGATCTCCGTTGACAATCACCGTATCATCCACGGTTCCATACGGAATCACGCCGTCGACACTCTTTCCGAAATACAGTGTCTTATCCTCCTCAAGCGTCAGATACGAGCAGGGATTTTTTCCATATAAATGCAAAAGTGTCCGCGCATGCTGGATGTCCCGGCCATCCGACGGAGCCTCAAGCCACGGTCTCACCGCATACAGCACCGAGGCGAGCATACAGCCCCAGCTGAACCAGAAAATCACAGGTTCTGCCCTCTGCGCCCATGGGCTTGTGACCGGACTTACGCTCATCCCGAAAATCATCCCTGCGCCCTCTAAGAGACTCTGCCAGAACGAAACACTCCCGCCATTTGGCTGTACGGCAAGTTTCAGATAATGATAGCCAAGTCCCGCATTGATCAGGATTCCCGCAAGCGAAACACCAAACAGCACCATTGCCTCCTGTCTCGATCGCTTCGATGCCGGACAGCAGAAATCCGTCCGAAAAACGCAAAATCCAATCAGCAAAAGTCCATTGATCACGAACGCAATCCGATGCGTCGGACTCTCCGTCAGTTCTGCCATACAGCGCAGTAAACTTAAGATCAGGACAAAGACGGTGATCTTCCACGCCGAATGTTTTCGCTTTTTCAGCTGAAACGACAGGAAAAACAGAATGACAGAGAAGGCTCTCTGCACCATTCTTCCCATCTCAAGAAACGTCATTACCCGATACTCCACTGTCCATGCCGGCACAAACGTCAACCCGAACAGGATCACGGAAAGTACCGCCAGAAACAGAATCATTCCATTTTCTACTTTGATCCGAATTGTCTGCTTCACTGTTATCACTCACCTCTCGTCATCTTTGCACATCCATATGGTCGGTCTGTTATCTCTCTAATTTACTATCTTTCTAATTTGTTCTCTTCCTGTTTTTTATCTGTTTATTGTCTTCCTGTTGTCTCCTTTTCTCCTGCTCTCGCGTTCATTTTTTATTCATAAATCTGTTACAAACATTCCATACTTCCGCTAAACTTCTTTCACAATTTCTCGATATACTAAGATCATCAAATGAAGCTACCAACTATTTGATAAAATTTTTTTCATAATTGCCGGCAACAACGGGTTGCCGGCTCCTCCCTTTGAAATCCGAAGACGACCGCAGAATGGAACTCCTTTTCCTTTCTCGCAGTCGTCTTTTTTGTTATCAAAGTGCCCGGCTTTTTATGCCTGCGCCTTTTTCTTATTGTACACAAAGATCCAGATTCCCATCGCACAGATGATGACGTATCCCGCCAGACTCATTGCGTCTGGAATCTGTCCGAAGAACAGAAACCCCCAGATTGTCGAAAAAATGATCTGAGAGTAATCATAGACCGAAATCTCGCGCGCCGGCGCATAACAGTATGCCATCGTCACTCCAAACTGCCCCCCTGTCGCCGCAAGTCCTGCCAGAAGCAGACTGCCAAGTTGCCACCACTGCATCGGGTGATAGCCCATAATCACAAACGGGAGCAGAATCAGCACCGAGAAGGCGGAAAAGAAAAAGACGATAAACGGTCCCTTCTCTTCCCTCGTTCCGAGCAGACGCACAAACGCATAGGCGATTCCCGCTCCCATTCCACCGAGAAGTCCGACAAAAGCCGGAAGTCTCGTAAGATCAAACCCGGTCGGACGCAGAATCAGAAGACTTCCGAGAAACGCGCCTGCGACTGCAAGTCCCTGAACAAGGCTGATCTTTTCTCGCAACAGAATAAAGCTGAAGAGCAGAGTAAAAAATGGTGCCATCTTATTGAGCATTGAGGCATCCGCCAACACAAGGTGATCGACTGCATAATAGTTACAAAGAATTCCCATCGTTCCAAACATGGAGCGGATCACGAGCAGACCGAGATTTTTCTTGTCACCGGAAAATCCCACTTTTTGTTTCTTCATGATCCCAATCGCAAAGAAGACTGCCACAAGGTTGCGGAACAGACTCTTCTGCATCGACGGCAGATCTCCCGCCAGGCGAATAAACACACTCATCAGTGAAAAACAAAACGCCGAAAACACAATGCAACAGATTCCTCTGTATTTTGAATTCATCTTTTTACTCTCTCTTTTCTTAAATTTTATAGACGTTTGTCTTTTTTAAGTTACGATATTCAAGTGGGATCCAGATCGAAACATGGGAAACCGCAAATCCCGCTGGATACCCGTGTAACTCTTTTCGCATTATACCACAAATTTTCTTTCCTGTATTTAACAAAACATCTGTCTTTTTTTGCGTTTTTATGGTACAATTTGTATATGAGTGATTCTCATTATGCGCGATCTTTTTATGATTTTTCCAAAAAATAAAAAATGCGCATACAGATGTGTTCTCAGAGTCTTTTTAACAGGCATCCGCAGACGGATTTTATTGAGCGACACGGCTCATGGAAGATTTGCACGGCTGAGAATACACGAATATTTTGAGGGGGATAAATTTTATGGCCAAAGAAATGATTGCTATGCTTCTTGCTGGCGGCCAGGGTTCCCGGCTTTATGCCCTGACCCAGAAGCTGGCAAAACCAGCAGTTCCGTTTGGCGGAAAATATCGTATCATCGACTTTCCGCTTTCCAACTGCGTAAATTCCGGTATTGACACCGTAGGTATCCTGACCCAGTATCAGCCACTGGTTCTCAACGAGTACATCGGCAATGGACAGCCGTGGGACCTTGACCGTCTCTATGGTGGTGTTCATGTGCTCCCGCCTTATCAGAAGGCATCCGGCTCTGACTGGTACAAGGGAACTGCGAATGCAATTTACCAGAATATTTCGTTTATTGAGCGCTATAATCCCGAGTATGTGATTATTCTTTCCGGTGACCAGATCTGCAAACAGGATTACAGTGATTTCCTTCGTTTCCACAAGGAAAAGAACGCTGAATTCAGTGTTGCGGTTATGGAGGTTCCGTGGGAGGATGCTTCCCGTTTCGGTCTGATGGTTGCAGATGAGAACGACCGCATCACCGAATTCCAGGAGAAGCCGAAGAACCCGAAGTCCAACCTGGCATCGATGGGAATTTACATTTTCAACTGGGATATCCTGCGCAAATATCTGATCGAGGACGAGGCCGATCCGAATTCTGAGAATGATTTCGGTAATAATATCATCCCCAATCTCCTGCGTGACGGACGCAGAATGTACGCTTATCATTTTGATGGCTACTGGAAAGACGTAGGCACCATCCCGTCTCTCTGGGAAGCAAACATGGAAGTGCTCGATCCGGAGCACAGCGGTATCAACCTGTTCGATGAGAACTGGAAGATTTACAGCCGTAACAGCGGTATGACCGGTCACAAGATCGCAAAGAATGCTGTTGTCACAAACTCCATGATCACAGACGGTTGCCGGATCGAGGGCGGTGTCAAGCACTCCATCCTGTTCTCCGGTGTCAAGGTAGAACCGGGTGCTGTGGTTGAGGATTCTGTTGTCATGGGTGGTTCCACGATCCGTTCGGGTGCTGTGGTACGTCATGCCATCATCGCTGAGAATGTAGAGATCGGCGAGAATGCGGTAGTCGGCGACATGCCATCTGGCGATGAGAAGAATGTGGCAACCATCGGTTCCGGCGTGAAGATCGGCGCAAACGCAAAGATCGGCCCTAAGGCGATGATCAACAACGATGTAAAGGATGGTGAAGAACAATGGTAAATTCTAACTCTGATGCTCTGGGCATCATTTTTCCAAACTCATACGACGCTCTGGTTCCGGATCTCGTAGCAGAACGCCTGATGGCTTCCATTCCTTTCGCCAGCCGTTATCGTCTGGTTGACTTCATCCTGTCAAGCATGGCAAACTGCGGAATTGACAACATCTCCGTTGTTGTCCGCAAGAACTACCTGTCCCTGATGGACCATTTGGGTTCCGGTCGTGCTTACGATCTCGTTCGCAAGAACGGCGGTCTGAACATCGTTCCGCCTTACGCTGAGCGCGGTGTTTCCGTCTACAACGGCCGTGTACAGGCTCTTGCCAACATCTTAAGCCACTTAAAGCGCCAGAAAGAGAAGTATGTCATCCTGGCAGATACGAACATGGTTGCAAACTTTGACTTCAAGGATTTCATCAACAAGCACATTGAGAGCGGTGCTGATGTCACGATCGCTTACAAGGAAGAGCCGATCCCGGCAGGTCTTCTCTCCGCTCCGATCACAGACGATGTTCTCTACTACACCTTTGCTATTGAGAACGGTCGTGTGAGAAATATCTACATGAACTCCAAGGAGCAGGGAATCCAGAACTTTGGCATGAACATCTACATTCTCAGCAGAGAGCTTCTGATTCAGCAGATTGAGGTTGCTTTTGCGCGCGGATACATCTACTTCGAGCGCGACATTCTCGCTCCTCAGGTCAACAAGCTGAATATTCAGGGATACCGCTACGACGGATACGTTGCCCGCATCACCGATATGAAGAGCTACTTTGAGGAAAACATGAAGATGCTCGACGACGTCAATGTCGATGCCCTCTTCTCCGCTAACCCGATCTACACGAAGATTCGTGACGATAACCCGACCCGCTACATCAACGGTGCAAATGCAAAGAACATCATGGCTGCCGATGGTTGTGTGATTGAGGGTGATGTCGAGGATTCCATCCTCTTCAGAGGCGTTCGGATCGCAAAGGGTGCCCGCGTTCGCAACTGTGTGCTGATGCAGGATACCGTTGTTGAAGCTGGTGCTGATCTTGATTACGTCATCACCGATAAGAACGTGACGATCTCCGCCGGAAAAGAGCTCAAGGGAAATAGAGACTTCCAGGTATTTATTCCCAAGAGACAGACGGTGTAAAACCAAATAAGATCTGATAATCGCAGTTTATATGTGATTTATCATAAAAAAACCGCTGTGTCCTCTCATACTTCTCATTTGTGTGAGGGTTCACAGCGGTTTTGTTTTTATATTTTTATGTTTTTATGTTTTTATAATTTTATTTTTTATAGTTTTTTGCCTTTATAATTCTACATTTCTATGATTCTTTTTCTTATATTTCTGAAGTCTCAGACTTTTATACAAAATTTCTTCTCTAGTAGGTTCTGACTGAGAATACTGCCACAGAACGCGGGCGCATCGTAAATGTTCCCTCAATCCGGACTGCTTCCTGCTCGGAATAGCAATAGCGTCCCTGTCCATCCCCGTAAGTGTTCACATACAGATACCAGAAACCTGCTCTGCGCGTATCCGGAAGCGTGATCGTCACATCCTCCCAGTAGGTATTGACTGCAAGGTAGACCATATCGTCTCTTCCCTTATCCTTGTCATATCCCGCAAAGCTCACGCACAGCGTTCTCGTGTCGTGGGAGATATTTCCCGGGCGCAAGGCATCTGCCTCGTGAGAGCGAATCGGCTCCATTCCACAGACCGCATCCGGAAGGCGTTTGCGGATTACCGGATGATCGTGACGGAACCGGATCATGTAACGGAAGAACTCAAACAGATTTGGATTTTTGTCAAGCAACGACCAGTCAAGCCAGGAAATCTCGCTGTCCTGACAGTAGCCATTGTTATTTCCATACTGGGTATTTCCAAACTCATCTCCGGCAAGGAACATCGGCGTACCGCGACTGCACATCAGAACCGCACAGGCATTTCGGATCATTCTCATGCGAAGCTGGTTGACCTGCCAGTCATCGGTGTCGCCCTCTGCTCCACAGTTCCAGCTACGATTGTCATTTGCTCCATCCGTGTTATCCCACCCGTTTTCCTCATTGTGCTTACCATTGTAGGCGTAGAGATCATACAGCGTAAATCCATCGTGACACGTCAGGAAATTGACACAGGAGTTGTATCCGGCATATTCGGCATGGTCATCTGAAGCCACTCCGCCATAGAGATCACCGGAACCGGAAATTCTCCATGCGGCATCCCAGGCTTCCCAGTTATCTCCCTTCAAGAATCCGCGGATCGTGTCGCGGTAACGTCCGTTCCATTCTGCCCAGCGTCCACTTGCAGGGAATCTTCCGACCTGATACAGACCACCGGCATCCCACGCTTCCGCGATCAGCTTAACATTTCCGAGAATCGGATCATAGGCAAGGCTTCGCAGAAGAGGCGGATTGTTCATCGGGGAACCGTCCTCATTTCGTCCAAGAATACTTGCGAGATCAAAACGGAATCCGTCGACACGATAGCGAACCGTCCAATAGCGCAGACACTCAAGGATCAAATTCTGGACGATCGGGTTGTTGCAGTTAAGCGTATTTCCACAACCACTAAAATTATAGTAATATCCGTCCGGCGTCAGCATGTAATAAATCTTGTTGTCAATTCCCTTAAAGCAGAAAGAAGGTCCCTTCTCATTTCCTTCTGCAGTGTGATTAAAGACCACATCAAGGATGACTTCGATTCCATTTGCATGCAGAAGACGAATCAATTCTTTGAGTTCCTTGCCCTCTGTTCCATCCACATGGGTGGACGAATAGCTCGCATTCGGGGCAAAGAAGCAAACCGTATTGTATCCCCAGTACTCCAACAGCGTCTTTCCATCGACCTCTCTCGAGTTGAGCATCTCATCAAACTCAAAGATCGGCATCAGCTCAACCGCATTGACTCCAAGGTTCTTGAGATACGGGATTTTTTCCCGGAGACCCTCAAACGTTCCCGGATGACGTACACCGGAAGAATGATGGCGCGTGAAGCCACGCACATGAAGCTCATAAATCACCAGATCACTCATCTCCCGCTTTGACTGTGGCATATCTCCCCAGTCAAAGTTGTCGCGCACCACGCAGGCATGGTAATCCCGGCTCTTCTTCTCTCCCCAGCGCTCTTTTCCCACAACACAACGTGCATACGGATCAAGAAGCACATTTTTCTTGTCAAACAGAAGACCTGCTTTCGGATTGTTTGGTCCGTCAATCCGATATGCATACTCAAACTCTTCCGGCTGTAATCCAAATACAATCATCGAATATACATCACCGATTTTGTATTCCTCCGGAAATGGAAGCACGGCAAATGGCTCTTCCTCCCCGCGATGGAACAGCAGAAGCTCACAACTTGTGCCGTTTCTCGTGTGGATCGTAAAATTTACACCACACTCGAGCACCATCGCTCCGTTAATGTCAAATAGTCCTGGTCTTACGTGATAACCCGCAATTTTTCCCATTACCTCATTGCGAATCGGATAATCCAGGATAATCTCTCGATTCTGAATCTTCATTTACCAGTCTCCCCTCATTTATTGAAGTCAACGCTCACAGAGCATATAACTGCATGCCTCTATTTTATCATTTTATGAGAGTGCGGGCAAGTTTCTGCCGAAAGATCCACGAAAGACTGCATTACCAGTGCTTTCTCGATATGCAAATCAAAAAATAGGAATCAGAAGCCTTTTTTACAAACCTCTGATTCCTCCATAAATACATCGAGCCGTTCTGCACTCTACTGCAATGGAATTCCCTCGCTTTTCATAAACAAGCTCACTTCCACAGCGCGGACATTTTACAAGTTTTTGAGGATGATTCAATTTCTCATTCAGAGCACGCTTTTCTGCTTCACCCCACTCTGCTTTCATCCCTATACTTCACATCCCTACTCACACCCATTTTTATCTCTGCGTTTTTCAAAGATTTTCCGCGCAATATATCCCAGAATCAATGAGACTGCGATAATAATTACATTTTTTATTACCTCTATACTTACACTCAGTTTAGCTATTTTCCTTTTTCTTTTCATACAAATATTTCAGAATTTTCATCAAATTAAAAAATGCGCGTGCAAAGAAAAAACATGACAATGCACTCAACCCAAACTTAACAATCTCTCTCATCTTTTTTTATCCTTCTATTTTCTGTATGCAATCCCCACAAGCTATCATTACTCTGAGATAATTTCAAACAGCGTTTTCGGACAAGCATACCATTCTCCAGAGTGATCAAGAACTCCATAATAGCGCGAATCATCTTTTATTTCTGTCGCCTCATAGATCTCACCATTGCGTATCTCCGCCATATCCACTCCTAAATATTCTACCTTTATTTTCATATAAAATCAATACGCTATGTCTCGCAACTCATCTTTACTTTTTCTGCAACAGAAATGTCTCCTATAAAAACAAAAAATGGAGTAGAACCATCCAGCTCTACTCCATCGCCTACATCTCTATAAACGGCTTAAATCCGTTGTTTTTAGAACTTGCCAGCCTTAGCTGCTTCCTCTACGGAAACTGCTACTGCTACGGTAGCACCTACCATCGGGTTATTACCCATTCCGATCAGACCCATCATCTCTACGTGAGCCGGAACGGAAGAAGAACCTGCGAACTGTGCATCAGAGTGCATACGACCCATGGTATCGGTCATTCCGTAGGAAGCCGGACCAGCTGCCATGTTATCCGGATGCAGGGTACGTCCAGTACCACCACCAGAAGCTACGGAGAAGTATTTCTTACCCTTCTCCTGGCACTCCTTCTTGTAGGTACCAGCTACCGGATGCTGGAAACGGGTCGGGTTGGTGGAGTTACCAGTGATGGAAACGTCAACGCCTTCCTTCCACATGATTGCAACACCCTCACGAACGTCATTTGCACCATAGCAGTTTACCTTAGCGCGCAGACCCTCGGAGTAGGACTTTCTCCACAGCTCTTTTACTTCGCCGGTGTAGTAATCCATCTGGGTCTCTACATAGGTGAAGCCGTTGATACGGGAGATGATCTGTGCCGCATCCTTGCCCAGACCATTCAGGATAACACGCAGAGGTTTCTGACGAACCTTGTTTGCCTTCTCTGCGATACCGATAGCACCCTCTGCTGCTGCGAAGGACTCATGTCCAGCCAGGAAACAGAAGCAGTCAGTGGTCTCTTCCAGAAGCATCTTACCCAGATTACCATGGCCCAGACCTACTTTACGCTGATCAGCAACAGATCCCGGAATACAGAAAGCCTGAAGACCCTCACCGATTGCTGCTGCTGCATCTGCTGCACGACGGCAACCCTTCTTGATTGCGATTGCTGCACCTACGGTGTAAGCCCACTTTGCGTTCTCGAAACAGATCGGCTGAATAGCCTCAACCTGCTTGTATACGTCCAGACCTGCGTCCTTGGTAATCTTCTCTGCTTCCTCGATAGAAGCGATGCCATAGCTGTTTAATACTGCATCAATCTGCTTGATGCGTCTCTCATATGATTCAAATAATGCCATGATGACTTGTCTCCTCCTTCAAATTCGTTCGTTTACGCCTGTCTCGGATCGATGATCTTAACTGCATCTGCGATACGGCCGTACTGACCCTTTGCCTTCTCGTAAGCGGTGGTCGGGTCATCACCCTTCTTAATAAAGTCGGTCATCTTGCCGAAGTTCACGAACTGATAGCCGATGATCTGATCATCAGCATCCAAAGCGATGCCGGTTACATATCCCTCAGCCATCTCCAGGTAACGAGGACCCTTCTTCAGAGTGCCATACATGGTACCAACCTGGGAACGAAGACCCTTACCAAGATCCTCAAGACCTGCACCGATCGGAAGACCATCCTCAGAGAATGCACTCTGGGTTCTGCCGTATGCGATCTGAAGGAACAGCTCTCTCATAGCGGTATTGATTGCATCACAAACAAGGTCGGTGTTCAGAGCCTCCAGAACAGTCAGTCCCGGAAGAATCTCAGCTGCCATTGCTGCGGAGTGAGTCATGCCGGAGCATCCGATGGTCTCAACCAGAGCCTCCTGAATAATGCCCTCTTTCACGTTAAGAGTCAACTTACAAGCACCCTGCTGAGGAGCGCACCAGCCAACACCATGTGTCAGACCGGAAATGTCTCCCACCTGTTTAGACTGTACCCATTTTGCCTCCTCCGGAATCGGAGCAGCACCATGATGCACGCCCTGAGCGACGGTGCACATTTCTTCTACTTCCTGTGAATAAATCATGTCAAAACTCCTTTCAACTATGTAATCTCATAAAGTACGCGCCATAAGGTCGCGCTGTATGGTACTGCGCTTCTGTTTGACCCCGCAGTCTGACGCCACACAACCGTCTCTTTATTACTCATCGTACTTGATCATATTTTCTCATAAAACGACAATTTCGTCCAGTGTTTTTTACCATTTTCCCTAAAATACCCCCTGACGAAAAACAAAGGCAAAAATGATAATTTTTCAACACTTTTGCTTATTGACATTTTTCTAACAATCTGCTTACGCCGAGATTGTATCTCTCTGCCTCCTGCGCTGTCTGCTTTTTAGACATCTCTATGCATTCTCCGTAACCGCTTCCCCGTATACCACATCGCGCTTTCTCGGCAGATAGGCATCCACCGTCCGCACCGCAAGTCCCGTCTTGAAGGCAATCTCCTCCCGTGTCACTCCCATCTGATATAAATGTAGGATTCTTCGATGCAAATCACTCGTCGCAATCCCGTGTGTTGCTAACGTCTTCACAATCCGGCACCAGCTGTATCCGGTCTCCCTCTCCACCTTTTTTACCGAGTTCGTTTCCTCGTAGCTGTCCAGAATCATCTTGTCAATACTCATTCGGATCTCCTGCCTTCCTTTATTGCCTATCTCTTGGGTCTCTATTCCTTGCAATGTATTACTTGCTTATCTGCAAGCAATACATTGCAATCATTTTTAAAATACAGAAAAAACATGTCCAAACTGTGTCTACTTTGTGATTTTTTTCTCCGCAATCCCTCCAGACTCCCAAATCTTTCAAAAATAAAGTCGATACTATTTCCAAATCAAAGCAATGCTTATGGGAACGTTTCGCACATTCTTGCGCCGAGGCGCGGTTGCTTCGGCAACCATCTACTCCTGCGCCGAGTGCGCATCTTCGTTCCACTGCGGTCGGTGCATAACAAGCGCCACTGGCGCTTTGCACCCCTGCGGAGCATTTTTTGTTTCATAGGACGTAATTTCCTATGAAACAAGAAAAAGCAGGAGCCAAGTCATGTCTCCATGATCCTGCTCCTGCTTTTTATCACGTTTGATTATCACATTTAATCGCACGTTTCCACATTTTGTATTATCACACTTTATGTTATCGCATTTTGTGTTATTACACTTTGTGTTCCCGCACTTTATATGGCTGCCATCTTCAAGTCGATGATCGCATTTTATCGCAAATACTCGTTTGCTTTGCTTATGCATTCTGGTGCTTCTTGGTCAGGTACTCGTGAATACCCTTTGCGCCGTGCCTTCCAGCTTCCATTGCAAGGATAACGGTAGCAGCTCCGGTAACGGCATCTCCACCTGCAAATACGCCCTCGCGGGAAGTCTGACCATTCTCCGGCTCAGCAACGATACAGCGACGCTTGTTGATCTCAAGACCCTCTGTCGTATTAGAGATCAGCGGGTTCGGGGAAGTACCGAGTGACATGATAACCGTGTCCACATCCATCACATACTCAGATCCCGGAACCTCAACCGGACGACGTCTGCCGGATGCATCCGGCTCGCCAAGCTCCATCTTGATCACTTTGATGCCCTTTACCCAGTCGTTCTCATCCGTCAGGATCTCAACCGGATTCGTCAGCAGATCGAAGATGATGCCCTCTTCTTTTGCGTGGTGAACTTCCTCAGCTCGCGCCGGAAGCTCAGCCTCACTACGACGGTATACGATATGAACCTCAGCGCCGAGACGCAGAGCGGTACGGGCAGCATCCATTGCTACGTTTCCACCGCCGACAACGGCAACTTTCTTTCCTGCAACAATCGGGGTATCGTAATCGTCGCGGAATGCCTTCATCAGGTTGTTTCTCGTCAGGTACTCATTCGCAGAGAAGACTCCGTTTGCATTCTCACCCGGGATTCCCATGAAACGCGGAAGTCCTGCACCAGAACCGATGAAGACTGCCTCAAAGCCTTCCTCATCCATCAGCTCGTCGATCGTCACAGATTTTCCGATCACGACATCGGTCTCAATCTTAACACCGAGTTTCTTTACGTTCTCCACCTCACTGCGGACAACCGTGGACTTCGGAAGACGGAACTCCGGAATACCGTAAGTCAGTACTCCGCCCGGCTCATGAAGTGCCTCAAAGATCGTCACATCGTAACCAAACTTTGCGAGATCACCTGCACAGGTCAGACCGGACGGACCGGAACCGACTACTGCAACTTTGATGCCATTCTTCTCCTCCGGTGCCTTCGGAACGAAGCCATGCTCTCTCGACCAGTCAGCTACAAAACGCTCCAGTTTACCGATGGAGATCGGCTCACCCTTGATACCGCGAACACACTTGCCCTCACACTGGCTCTCCTGTGGGCACACACGTCCACAGACTGCCGGAAGTGCGGAAGACTCTGCGATCACATTTGCTGCTCCCTCGTAGTCTCCCTCCTGTACCTTTGCGATGAATCCCGGAATGTTGATCGAAACCGGGCATCCGTCTACGCAGTGTGGCTTCTTACACTTTAAGCAGCGGGTAGCCTCCTCGATTGCCTCATCCACATTATATCCGTAACAAACCTCTTCAAAATTTGTTGCTCGCACTTTCGCATCCTGCTCTCTAACAGGAACTTTCTTTAAAACGTCCATACTTGTCCTCCGATCCATTCTGTAACTCTGTCTGTTCCCGTTTTGGTTAGTTGCAGTTTCCACAGCCACCGTGATGGGTATCGCCTTCCTGCACTTTGAGCATAGCGCGTCCCTCCTCGGTTCTGTACATCTGCTGGCGCTTCATCGCCTCATCAAAGTTCACCAGATGACCGTCAAACTCCGGTCCGTCTACACATGCGAACTTGACCTCATCACCCACAGTCAGACGGCAGGCTCCGCACATGCCAGTTCCATCTACCATGATCGGGTTCATGCTGACGATCGTCGGAATATTCAGTTCCTTTGTCAGTTTGCATACAAATTTCATCATGATCATCGGTCCGATTGCAACGCAGACATCGTAGTGATTTCCCTGTGTCTCAACCAGATCCTTGATCACATCCGTTACCATTCCTTTTCTCACATAAGAGCCATCATCGGTTGTAATGTAAAGATTGCCGGCAACTTCCTTCATCATATCTTCCAGAATCAGGAGTTCTTTGTTCTTTGCACCCACAATGACATCCACATCGATGCCATGCTCATGCATCCATTTTACCTGAGGATAAACCGGAGCCGTACCAACACCGCCCGCAACGAACAGATACTTCCGGTCTTTTACCTCTTCCAGATCTTCCTTCACAAACTCAGACGGCTGTCCTAAAGGTCCGACCACATCCTCAAAGGAATCTCCTGCCTGAAGTTTGGACATCTTGTAAGTAGATGCTCCCACAACCTGAAATACGATTGTAAGGATGCCTGCTTCCCGGTCAAAGTCGCAGATGGTCAGCGGGATTCTCTCACCCTTCTCATCCATCTTCACGATCACGAACTCACCAGGCTGGCAGGATCTGGCTACCCGCGGTGCTTCCACATCCATCAGGTAAATCTTCTCCGCCAGCTTCTCTGCTTTCAATATCTTATACATTCTTCAACCTCCTGCTATTTGTATCTTGCTGACACATCTTACATCTCAAGTATTATCATTTTATCACTAAACACGAGTTGACACAATAGCCGAGGCTGTTTTTGTTAAAATTTTAGCAACTATTGCGTTTTTTCTGAAAATATTTTTTACAAAATTCATTATACGCTCAGATCTTTTATTTTTCTCTCCGGTAAAGGCGATAGGTATAGCAGAGGTCAAAATAGGTCTGCTCATCGCTCTCTGAGACGAGCTTCCATCCGTTCGCCTCCTCGAGTTTTGGCAAAAATGTATCTGCTGAATAAGTGAAATCAATCCAGGTCACATCCGCCTCGGTGCAGTACGGAAGAAACTGCCGGTAAATACTCTCCCCGCCGATCACGCTCACCTGATTTTCCGGAACATCTTTGACTGCCTCAAGTGCCTCCTCGACGCTGTGACAGACAACTGCATTTTTCACCTTGTAATCCTTGTTGTTTGTCAGAATCACATTCATTCTTCCATAGAGGGGCTGTTGTCCGGGCAGACTCTCAAACGTCTTTCTTCCCATGATGATCGCACCGCCGATCGTCTGATCGCGGAATCGTTTCTGATCCTGAGGAATGCTCACGAGAAGTTTTCCCTGATTTCCGATCGCCCAGTGGCGATCCACTGCTGATATCAATCTCATTCCTTCGTCTCCTCCTCGGCTACAATCAGCTCCTTCGCATAAGGCAGTGACAGAATCCAGTCACAGAATGTATGCCACTCCTGAAGTTTGTGATTACGTCTCGCAAAATAAATGTTGATCAGCGTCTCGTAGTTCATCGTGCAGGTGCGCATCTGGTTGTAGCTGGACGGAAGAAGCTGAATCATGTCATACCAGTCTTCCTTGTTTTTTCCCTCCTGCATGTATTTCAGGCGGATCGACTCCAACTGTGCAACCACTGTCTCCATGAATTTCAGCGTCTTCTCCGTCATGTGATCATGGCTGAAATCATCGAGTTCAAACGGTTTTGCATGGATCTTGTGCATCGTGCTCGTCGAATTTGCGACAGTTGCCACTTTATAGGTGTCATACTCCTTCCACCAGTACATCGGCGCTGTCACATCAACGGAGACAAAAATCTGGCGCACAAACTTGCGATGATCGCTTCCCGCCTTTCTCAAGCGTCTTGCCAGATCGAGATCATTCGGACCGAGTACGTAGTTGCCATCCTCATCGTAGGCACTGTCCATCCGCGCCCAGCTGTTCATTGGATTGCGCGCTCCGCGCATTGCATTTTCCAGATTCATCACGCTTGTTCTCTCACACTTTAACATGTCTTCTTTGTCCCTTTCTTTTCTCTATTTTTTTCTCTATTTCTTTTTTGTATCTCTTTCGTTTCCGTATCTCTATCTCTCTATCTCTTTTTTCTATAATTTCTTTTTTATCTCTTTTTTTCTGTATCTCTTTTCTGTATTTCTTTCCCTGTATGATTCCATTTTCTGACTTGTCCTGCTCCTCCTGGCGTGCTATACTGATGGCATTATGGACAAACATTTTTCTTTTTCATCATTATCATTTTCATTTCGATCTTCACTCTCCGAAAGGCAGTCCGATCGCGTTCTGTTTTTCTGCGGGGTCTTCCTTGCGGTCTGCGAGATCTACAAACAGATTTTTTTGTATGTGGCAATCTATCACGAGCATTACAACTGGTGGTTTTTCCCGTTTCAGCTGTGCAGTCTCCCGATGTATCTGTGCCTGATTTTTCCGTTTTTGAAAAACAGAACACTCAAGACATCAATTGCAACCTTTATGCAGGATTTCAACCTGCTCGGAGGGATTGCGGCGCTCGCCGTCCCGGATGGATTTCGCGGAATTCACTGGACACTGACTCTGCACGGGTACGTCTGGCACATCCTGCTGATCCTGATCGGGATCTGGATCTTTTTAAATGGAAAATCCGATCTCTCCCGGCGCGGTTTTCTGCGCACCCTTCCACTCTTTGCGCTCAGCTGTCTGATTGCGACTCTGATCAACATCTTTGCGCCCGGACACGGGGAGGCAGATATGTTTTACATCTCCCCCTACTATCCGACGACTCAGATTGTGTTCCACGATCTCGCTCTGAAATTTGGCATCGAGCCTGCAAATCTGCTCTATCTTCTGACGATCTGCATCGGAAGTGGAGTGATTCACCGTCTATTCTGCTCGCTCTCTGTGCGCTTTTTTGCCATACTCCGGCGAATCAGCAAATAGCAGATCACATGAGCGCTGAATGTAATGATCCAGGATACCGGATACGAGAGATAAAGCGTCTCAAGTGTCCGATGTCCCGCAAAGACCGTGTAGATCCAGATCACACGGAACAGGCACGCGCCCGTCAGAGAGACAAACATCGGAATGACGGAGTAACCGATTCCGCGGAGTGCTCCGACCATCGTATCCATGATTCCGCACAGAAAATACGTTCCACAGATAATCTGAAGGCGCGCAACGCCATAGCCAATGACATCCTGATCCGAAGAATAAATTTCAAGGAGCTGACGACCGAAGAAAACAGCTCCGTCTCCCATCACAATTCCGACGAAGACCACAATTCCAAGACAGTAACAAAGAATCTTCGTCATTCTGTTGTATTTTCCCGCTCCGAAATTCTGGCTCGTAAAGCTCAGCGCCGTCTGATAAATCGCATTCATCGAGGTGTAGACAAAGCCCTCAATATTTGCGGAGGCGGTACTTCCCGCCATTGCCACAGAACCGAAGGAGTTCACGGAAGACTGGATCAAAACGT
The DNA here is from genome assembly GCA_020686985.1 of Brotaphodocola catenula. Taxonomy (GTDB): domain Bacteria; phylum Bacillota; class Clostridia; order Lachnospirales; family Lachnospiraceae; genus Brotaphodocola; species Brotaphodocola catenula. Next base: position 69,112 of record JAJEPU010000004.1, on the reverse strand, counting down.
TGGAAATCGAGAAGATTGCGCCCTGCATGCCTGCCGGAAAACCGATCTTGATGATCGAGAACAGCTTCTCCGGAACAAGGCGAAGTTCGCGCAATCTCAGGCGATACGGAGCTTCCGAGCGAACCAGACACTGAACAATGAGTCCGGCGGAAATATACTGAGAAATCACCGTTGCCGTCGCAACACCTGCCACGCCCATCTGAAATCCAATCACAAAAATGAGATTGAGAACCGCATTGATCACACCTGCGGTCAACAGGAAATAAAGCGGTCGCCTCGTGTCTCCCGCTGCCCTCAAAATCGCACTTCCGAAGTTGTACAGCAAAGTTCCCGGCATTCCAAGGAAATAAATCTGAAGATAGAGATCCGACAACGGTTTTACGTCATCCGGTGTTCCCATCATCGTCAGAAGCGGGGAGGCAAACGTCTCTCCTGCAAAGATCAGCAGAAGTCCTCCACCAACCGCAAGAATCACGGATGTGTGAACCGTCTCCTGAAGATCCTCAAATTTTTTTGCTCCGTAATACCTGCCTGCAAGTACATTCGCACCGACTGACAAGCCGATAAATAAATTGACCATCAGATTGATCAACGATGTCGTCGATCCAACTGCCGCCATCGACTCCTTGCCTGCAAACCGTCCCACCACGACAATATCTGCCGCATTAAATAACAACTGAAGCAAACCGGACAAAATCAGCGGAACTGCAAACAAAACCAGTTTTCCGAAGATCGGACCGTTGCACATGTCAATCTCATAAGATTTGGCCGTCTTCTTTTGCATCTTCTCTTTTCCTCCCATTTTACTTTGAATCCATTACCTGATTACCGGTATCTTAAGTACCTGTATCTCAGAGCGTGTTATATTCTATCATTTTCTCATCTGATTTTCCATAAGATGTTTTTGAAAAAATATCTACATCTGCTTTCTGACAATCGCATACTCATCTCCCCGGCGGTAATACGGGCATCCCTTGAAGTTATCCTGCAAGAATAAAATCATCTCATCCTCATCAAGATCAACCTCGCAGGTATAACACTCGTATTCCTCGTCGTACTCGTAATTCATACAGCTCTCACAGCTTCCCGCCGGGCTTCCTTTTTCCTTCTTTTTCTCCGTCATGCTTCTTCTCCTCTCCGAAACCTTATTTTCAAGTCGACGCTCGCAAATTCTCTGTCCTTCATTACTGTTCATGCGTTGTGCAAAGGGTCATGGAAAAAATTTTCCACTTTACACTGCTCATACTGGATGAAGCTACATCGGAATCTCCCGCTCAAGCGCAAGCGAGTAAATCCATTTTTCCTTGATCTTCTTTCCGGTCATCTGTGTCAAGGCGCGCGCATAGTAGTCGAGCTGTCTGCTGTAATGCTCGCGAAGAGCCCCCTCATCGTCCACACGATCTGTCTTGTAATCCATCAGCACAAGCTCTCCATTCTCCTCAAACCACGCATCCATGATTCCTTCCACAATCACGAGTTCATCCGAATCCCCTGCTCCCATATTTCGGGCCGGAATTCCGACTACAAACTGCTGTTCCTTATGAAGTCGCCCCTCGCTCTGTGCGAGGCTCATCCGTTTTCCAAGATCCGACTGGAGAAATCTCCAGATGGACATATTGCGGATATAGTGGTTTGCCGACTCACTCAAGCGTCCCTCCGCCATAAGATTCCTTCTCTGAATCTCAATATCTTTTCTGCATGTCACTTTTGAAAAATCAAGCAGTTGAAAGAAACGGTGATACGCAGTTCCGCGCTCCGCCCCGCGCTTCATCGCAAGGAGCCTGTTTTCTGCGCTCAGACCGTCCGGATGATCTCCCTCTTTCTGATCTTTCTGTCCGTTCTCCTCCTTCTTCTCACTCTGATCGCTCTCCTCATCCTCTTCGTCCTGTCTCTCCCACGCTTCCCAGTTCATCCCAAGAATCCTGTCGATGCACACGCTCTCCTCCTCATCGGTGAGCTGTCCCTGTTTTTTCAGTTCAGAGACAGACATCTTTGTGTGGAGTGTCACATCCGCCTCATACGGATAGACCTTTCCGAGCGTTTCCTGAAGCATCTGACCGCGCTCTGGATCGTAGACACGATCTTTATCCAGTTCTGCAAGAAACGTTCTCTGTTTTTTCGTCGTAACCTGGCGATTCAGCTCCTCTCCGACAAGACTCGGAATGCTGGTCTGTGAAATCCGAATCCGGACCTCCTCATTTGACTCTCCTCCGCACGCCATCAAAATCCAGTCCAGATATGAGTTTGCCGACGCAAGAATCGTGTACGGAATCTGACCGTCGACAAGCGGAACTCTCTGATATTTCATCCTCGTCTTTTCCAGCGACCGGTCTGTTCCCGTCATGATCAGATACTCCTTTGCGCGCGTCATCGCCACATAGAGAATGCGAAGCTCCTCACCGAGACTGTCAAGCTCCATCTTTCGCTTCAAAACATTTTTCTTTAAAGTTGTATTTTTCAAGCGTTGTTCCGGATCGACATAGTCCGTCGCAATTCCGAGTTCCGAATCGATCAGAATCTTTCCGTACAGATCCTGACGGTTGAACTTCTTTCCCATCCCCGCAAGAATCACAATCGGAAATTCCAGACCCTTACTCTTGTGGATACTCATGATCCGAACGGTATCATCCTCCTCACCGATCGTCGAGGCTTCCCCGAAATCGGTGTTATACTTTTTCAGGTTTTCGACATAGCGCACAAAATGAAACAGTCCCTTATAACTTGTCTTCTCGTAGGAGGAGGCTTTCTCCACAAGCATCTCGAGATTTGCCCTGCGCGTCGCTCCCGCCGGCATTGCGGACACATATCTCTCATATCCGGTCTTCTCATAGATCTCATAGATCAGCTGGTGAATCGGCATATAAATGCTCTTAAGACGGAGTTCTTCAAGAAGGCGTGCAAATTCCTCAAGTTTTGAAACCCAGGCTGGAAGTCCATCCACCCGCTGTCTCTGTAACCGCCCTCGTAACTGCCCCTGCGTTTGTTCCTGTAACTGTCTCTGCATTTGCCCCTGCAATTGTCCCTGTTCTGATTTTTGCATGTTTTGCATGAGTTCTGCCTTATTCAGCCAGAAACGCAGGGATGCATAAATTCCGCGATCCTGCCCTTTCTTTGCAGTTCCCTGATAGCCCGCCATCATCTGTGCAAGCTCTGAGTCACTCATCCCGCACATTGGAGAACGAAGCACGCAGGCAAGCGGAATGTCCTGCATCGGATTATCAATCACGGAGAGCAGACTCAAAACGGTCTCCACCTCGAGCGTGTTGAAATATCCCGTGCGCGACTCCGCATAAGCCGGAATTCCCTCGTTCATCAGCACTGAAGTAAAGACCTCACTCCACCCCGCCGTGCTTCGCAGAAGAATCACAATGTCACGACGCGACGCTCTCCGGTATGCCTTTGTCTCCTTGTCCCAGACCATCACACCGGTCTCCGGATCAGTCATCTCCCGGATCTTCCGAACAATCATCCTTGCCTCGATTTCACGCGCTGTGTAATCGGCGACATCCTCATCCATCTGGGCAATAGAGGCATCCCCGGTATCCGCAAGCATGAGTTCCGGAATCAGCGGATTTCTCATCTGGAAAATCGGATCTAACTTCATTTCCTCATCTGCATCTGCCGACATATTTGGGAGCGCATTGGAAAGCCTATCTGGAAGTGTATTCGGAAATGTATTGGGAAGCGGAGCAAACTCAGCGCCCGGATGAAGTGCACTCTCCTCGGTGTAGCGGATATTTCCAAGATTTCTCGTCATAATGCGATAAAACACATCGTTGACCGCATCGAGGACTTCCTTTCTGCTTCGGAAATTCTGGTGAAGCTCGATTTTTTTATCGCTTCCCTCCCCGCTCTCATACGGCTCATAGGAATCATATTTCTCGAGAAACAATTCCGGTCGCGCAAGGCGAAAGCGGTAAATACTCTGCTTGACGTCTCCAACCATAAAGACATTGTGGCGACCGAAACGCTCCCCCGACACCGCTTTTAACAGCGCTTCCTGCACGAGATTGCTGTCCTGATACTCATCGACAAGAACCGCCTCAAACTGCTCGCTCAGCTCATCTGCGGAATCCGTAAAACTCATGCTTCCATCGTCCTCAAACCGGATCAACACCTTTAATGCCTGATGTTCGAGATCATTGAAGTCCACAAGTGCGCGCTCCCGCTTCTTTGCCTGAAACCGCTCCTCAAACTCTTCCGCAAGGTCGAGAAGCATCAAAATCCCGTCCCGCGTTTCCTCCATATCGCTCCACATCTCCGACGGCATCGAAAAGCAACAGAGCTCTTTCATTTTTGTGACCGCCTTTTTGACCCGATCCCGGCATCCGGTCACATAGGCTTTCAAGTCCGGATCAACGTCCTTGCTCCTCACGGTTGCAAGGCGATCCCAGCCGACTTCATTGAGCACCTCATAGAGTTTCTCAAAATTCTGCGCCGAAGCGATTTTTTTGAGCTGAAAAATATCCGACTGAAACATCGGTGAGTAGGCATCTAAAAAATCATCATAACGGCAGATCTGAAGCGCATCCGTCATCTGAAGTGCAAGTTCCTGCGCCTGCTGTCTGATATCCACAAGCAAAAATTCCAGCCATCTCGGATAGTTTCCCGCCTTCTTGAGTTCCTGATCGAGGTTCTCTGACTCCAAATCAAGATCCTTCGGATTCTGATTAAGCTCTGCCCGACATTCATCAAGCCATCGCTTCGGATCGGGATTACTCTGAGAAAACGCATGCACCTGCGTGATATAATCCTCAATCCCCGCATCGCTCTTTCCCTGTGCATACATCCCGACAAAACGCTCAAATGCCTCCCCGCCATTCGCATACCGATTCTCAATCAGTTCTGCCATCACATCCTGGCGAAGCAGGAGAATCTCTCCCTCATCTCCGATTCGGAATGCCGGATCAAGGTCAAGAAGGTTGAAATGCTCCCGAATCACGCTCAGACAGAAACTGTCGATCGTCGTGATCTGCGCGTGATGGATCAGAGCAGACTGCATCTGGAGGTGAGCGTCATCAGGATGTTCGGCAAGCCTCTTCTCAATCGCCGTGCCGATTCTCTCTCTCATCTCCGCCGCCGCCGATTTCGTGAACGTCATCACAAGAAGACGGTCAATATCGAGCGGTTCCTCCCCCTCCGTCACAAGCTCGATGATTCTCTCGACGAGGACGGCGGTCTTTCCGCTTCCCGCTGCCGCACTCACGAGCAGATTTTTTCCCCGGCTTTCAATCACCTGCTTCTGCTGTCTCGTCCACTTAATCGCCGTTTTCGCCCCTTCCGGGCGCGCACACTCTCTCGCGCTCTCTATTTCTTTTTCTTCTCTCTCTGATCTGTCTGACATATTTCCTCCCAGATTTCCTCCGACTTCATCTTTTTCCACTTCTTAAACTCATATCCCGCAGACTTCTTATCAAATCCACAGACTGCATGGTACGGACAGTAATCACACGCCGATCGCTGACCGTTCTTGTACGGTTCCACACTGATTCTTCCATCGAGAATCTCCTGACCGATCTTGCGGACTTTTTCATGCACATAGGTGCGAAGGGAGTCAAAACGCTCCCGATTTGCGACCGAGGACTTGCTCTCCTGCACCTCCCCGTTCTTTAAGACGACCGGAATGATGTCGGACTCCTTCTCAATCGTGCGGTCGAGATGATGAATCGCCTCAAGCTCACTGTTGATCAGACCATTCATCCTCAGCTGTCTCAATATCTGCGCATCTACCATCTCTGCATCCGCATGCTCCTCCTTCTGGACAACCGGATCGGAAATGTTGTAGTAGAGAATTCCTGCCGGAACAACCTTTTTTTCCGGATAACGGCGCTCAGTCATCTCCATCACAGCGTCCATATAGACGACAAGCTGAAGCTGGAGTCCATAGTAGAGTGCCATCAGATCAAATGAGGTGCTTCCCGACTTGTAATCGATGATCTTGACATAGACCTGATCTCCATCCTCACACAGATCCATGCGGTCGATTCGTCCGCGCAGATGCAAAGACTCCTCTTCGGAGAGCGCGATCTTCATCGCATTTAAGTTGTCGGCAGAGGAGAATGACACCTCAAATCCCGCCGGGACGAAATCTCCTCTCTGAATCTGCTGTTGGAGCGCCCAGACCGTTCTCTGCGTGATCTGCTCCACGCGCTTTGCAAGGTAGGCATTTCGCGACGAACTTCCCAAAATCTGATTTCCGTAGTCTGACGCAACACTCTCCACACAGCTGTGCACAAGATCTTTTCTCTGCTCCTCTGTGATCGTCTGCCAGTCAAGTCCCTGATCTTTCACACGTTCAAAACACAGATCGATCGAGTCGTGAAACAGATTTCCAAGATCCGCCGGTGCAAGCTCAAATTTTGCCCTCTCCTCAAGTTCGAGTCCATATTTGAGGAAATGTCCGTAAGCGCACGCCGCATACTGCTCAAGTCGCGTCACGCTTCCGCTCAGAATCGTGCCGTAGAGTGCCTGCGCAACTGCATGACCGATTCCCTGCTTTTCATAGATGTAGCAGGAGGCATCCGCCAGCTTCTCCGCCTCACTTTGATGCTCGCCGGAATTTAAAAACCACCGGTAAAGCTCGAGGAATTCTGCGTGTTCTTTCCACACCTGCATTTCCTTCTGTTTTTTCGGATCGGCAACTACATTCACTTCGCCTTTTGATGCTTCTGTTGACCCATTTTCTTTTTCTTTTTGCGCCGATTGTTCTTTCTGCACCGAACTCTCGCGCCACAGTTCTACATCATCGCGAAACTCCCCGATTCCGAAAATCAGCTGTTTTCTCGCCTCTTCAAGCGAGTAAATCTTCTCCTTCTCCCTGCGAGTTTCCCACTCTTCGCGAATCACCGAGAGTCCCGGGAACATATTTTTCAGTTCTCCGATCAAATAGGACGGGCGACGGCTTTTTCCGTCCGGTCCCACGCAGGAATATGAGACGACAAGTCGCTCAGAGGGCTTTGTCATCAGCCGATAAAGGTAAAAGCGCTGGCGAAAACTGTCCTCCCTCGCCGTCGGTGCCAGCTCCAAATGGCACTGTCCGAAAAATTCACGCTCCCGGTCTGAGAGCAGGCTTCCGCTATCCCGGTGCATCGGCACAATCCCGTCATTGACTCCGATAAAGAACAGCACTTTAATATGTGCGAGTCGCGTTCTCACAATATCACCGACCACGACACGGTCGACTGTCGCCGGAATCACACCAACAGAGATCTCGGCAAAACCGGCATCAAGGATTTCCTGAAATTCCTGACGGCTGACTTTCTCCTCCCCGAGAAGCTGAGAGAGGCGGTCAAGAAGCTCTCTGACAAGCCCATAGACCTGTGTGTACTCCTTCTCCAGACGGAATTCCCCGATCTCATGGAAATACTGGGCGTACGCTTCCATCTTCTCCTCCGCGCGACACTCGGTCAACAGCTCGAAAAGTCCCTGCACCATCCCGGACACATTCAAATCTTCCCTGTGAAACGCTTTCTGCAAATGGAACAGCGGGGCAAGTGCCTTCTCCTTAAACGCATTGAGTTCCACCAGATTTAACTCTTTCGCTCCGCGGTATGTCCGCTCCCAGGTTTCCCGAAAGCGCCGTCCACCACGGATTCCAAGCGCCAGCACATAGTTTTCCATCCGGTCTGTCATCTCCGACTCACGGACGACAAGACCCGTTCTCAAAAAACGAAATACGCTCTCATAGGAAAAATCCCTCCGAACCGCTTCAAGTGCCGAGCGGATCAGCTCGACGAGACTATTATCGAGCACTGTTTTTCGGTCATCGAGAAAACATGGGATCTCATTTAACGCGAACTGGTGCTGAATCTCTCTGCCATACCCTTCTAAATCTCCGGTGACAACCGCAATGTCACGATAGCGAAGTCCTTCCTGTTTGACTGCCCGACCAATCTGATGAACCACGCGCTCAATCTCCTCCGACACTCCCGATGCCTGATAGAGCTCGATACTGTGATCCCGTTTCCCCTGAAAATTTCCGCCTCCATAGCGAAACAGATGACGCTCGAGCCAGCCAATTCCGGGGCTCTTCTTAAAACGGGGCAACGGTTCCTGATTTAACAGACGATCCGGCAGTTTCCTGACCTGATTCTTTTCTGCAAGTTCTGACAGGCGCACAACCATCTGGTGACTCATATAGAAAAGATTTTGCATTCCCATATTTCGGTAAATCGCCTCGCTCGGGTCCGCAGTCACGGTCACAGTCACATCCTTCGCATAGACGAGAAGCAGTTCAATCAGACGATACTGCACCGGTGTAAAACCGGTGTATCCGTCGAGTGCAATCTTGCTGTTTTTGATGATCTGAGATTTCGGAATCATCCGGCACAGCACATCAAGCACCTGCTCCGCCGTGATATAATGTCCCTCTATATACTGCTGAAAGCTCTCAAACACGACCGCAAATTCTTCGAGTTTCTGGCGCAAAAGCGGACTTTTCGCCTCCGGTGCCGTCTCTCTCAAAAGTTCCGGTGTCAGACCATACTGATAAAACTCCGAGATCATCGATTTGAGCTGTCCGACAAATCCCGCCTGGTTCAAGTGTCCGCTGAAAAGCACAAGCTGTTTCCGGCAGAGTGCCGTAACCTTTCTAAGCACCATCGATTTTCCCATATCGTCGAGAACCTGAAGATTCTCCACTGCCAGCTCTTCAAATACCCGGTATGCCAGACGCTGAAAGCTGAGCACATCGATATTCATCGTTCCGTGAGCCGGATGCATCATCACCATATCCTTCTGTGCCTGCATCGTAAACTGCTCCGGCACAATCACAAAATAAGACTCGTTTGAATTCTGAATCGACTCCTGAATCACCATCTCATAGAGAGCCGTCGTCTTTCCGGAACCAGAGCCTCCTAAAATCAGCTGAAGCGCCATAGTCTTGTCTTCTCCATTTCTTCCTCTTCTTTATCTATTTCTGTTTTTCCGTCATTGAAACTGCTAGCTTCAAGTATATCATAAAACGAATGGCAGGAGAATACACTGTATCAAACATCCCCGGAGGTCTCCCCCATGAGTTCCAAAACAAAAATCGTCGTTCTCCGCATGAAGGAAATTATTTATACCGCTGTTTTTATCGGTTTTGGCATCTTTCTGATCCTTCTGCTTGTGATTATGTTCCGCCCCAAAAAAGATACTCCAGCCTCCGCCAAAGGAACCGTCTACCACCCCGGTGTCTACTCGAGTGCTCTTCACCTCGGTTCTCAGGAGGTCAACGTCGAAGTCACCGTGGACGCAGTCGAAATCACCGGTGTCACTCTCGTCCCATTAAGCGATTCTGTGTCCGCAATGTATCCTCTCGTCGCCCCATCTGCCAAGAACTTGAGCGGACAGATCTGCGCAACCCAGTCTCTCAAAAATCTGACCTACCCACAGGAATCGAAATACACTTCCCAGGCACTGATCCGCGCGGTTGAGAGAGCACTCGCAAAAGCCTCCGTCTCCACGACCGAGACACTTTTTCCGGGACTGTAAAATTCAGGGCATTCCTGTAAAATTCTGTGATTTGAGATTCTGTGAAATGAAAAAAGCTGATGAAAAACCATCCCTGAGGGATCACCTCACTGTTTTTCACCAGCTTTTTTAGACGCAAAATCTCATTCATTTCATCCATCGTTCTATTCATGTAATTGGAGCATTTGAAATCGATCTTGCTGTATCCTGTCAATCTTCTTCCAAATTTGTTTGATGCTTTGTCTCTTCCTCTTCCGACTTCGGCACATCCTGCACATCCCCATTCACATCTTGTGCAGACGGGAACTCTTGCATTTCCTCGTTCTGATTCTGCCCTGCAAGTTCTGTCTCAGCATTCTGCTTGGCAATCTCTTTCTCGGTTTCCTGCTCGAGTTTTTCTGCCGGTGTCAGCTGATTCTCCGGCTCCGGAATTCCCTTGCATCTGCGGAAAATCTGCATAAACTCTTTTCCGGTGATCGTCTCTTTCTCGATCAAAAATTCTGCGATCTGATCCATCACATCCCGATTCTCTCGCAGAAGGCGTTTTGCCTCCTCGTAAGCCTCATCGAGAATCCGCATCACCTCTTTGTCGACTTCCGCTACCGTCGCATCTCCACAGTTCATGACAACACGTCCGTCGAGATACCGGTTCTCCTGAGAGGCAAGTCCCATCAGACCGAATTTCTCGGACATTCCATACTGCGTTACCATCGCACGCGCAAGTTTTGTCGCCTGCTCAATATCGTTTGATGCACCGGTTGTCACAGAATCAAACACAATCTCCTCTGCGGCACGTCCTCCAAGATATCCGACGAGCATCGCCTGGATCTCTTTCTTGCTGTTTAAGTACTTCTCTTCCTCCGGCACATGCATCACATAGCCGAGCGCTCCCATTGTTCGCGGAACAATCGTGATCTTCTGCACCGGTTCTGCGTCTTTCTGGAGTGCGCTGACAAGCGCGTGTCCGACCTCATGGTAAGAGACAATCCGTCTCTCCTCCCTGCTCAGAACACGATCTTTCTTCTCCTTGCCGACGAGAACGACCTCAACCGCCTCGAACAAATCCTTCTGGCAGACGGCATTTCGTCCATTCTTCACGGCAAGAATCGCTGCCTCGTTGATCATATTTGCAAGATCCGAACCAACTGCCCCGGAGGTTGCAAGCGCAATCGCCGGAAGATCCACAGTCTCATCGAGGGAGACATTTTTCGCATGAACCTGAAGAATCTCGGTCCGTCCTTTCAGATCCGGTTTGTCCACGATCACGCGACGGTCAAAACGACCCGGACGAAGGAGAGCCGGATCAAGCACTTCCGGACGGTTTGTCGCCGCAAGAACGAGGAGTCCCTTTGACGAATCCATTCCGTCCATCTCCGAGAGCATCTGGTTGAGCGTCTGCTGCTGCTCGGAATCGCTTCCGCCGTAACCGCCTCTGCTTCTTCCGATGGAATCGATCTCATCGATAAAGATGATACACGGAGCTGTCTGCTGTGCCTGCTTAAACAGGCTTCTGACTCTCGATGCTCCGACACCGACATAGAGTTCCATAAAATCTGATCCGGAAAGGAAGTAGAACGGAACCTTTGCCTCTCCTGCCACTGCTTTTGCAAGCAAAGTTTTTCCAGTTCCAGGAGGTCCGACAAGCAACGCTCCCTTTGGCAGTTTTGCGCCGATTTTCGTGTATTTCGCCGGATTGTGAAGGAAATCCACCAGTTCCACCAAGGACTCCTTCGCCTCATCCTCTCCCGCGACATCCGCAAATGTCACTCCGGTCTCTTTCTCCATGTACACTTTCGCCGTGCTCTTTCCGACACCGCCCATGCGCTTTGACATGAAAAACATCAGCATCGCAAACAGAGCGATCGGGAAAATCAAGTTGATGATTGTCTCAATCATCGCTGTCGTATCCTGAAGTTCCCGCTTCATCTTGACTCCGTGCTCATAGAGACGATCTGTCAACTGAAGATCATTCATCGGAATCGTGTAATACTGAATCACCGGATTGTATTTTTCAGAATCCTTTTTATACTGAAGCTGAATCTGCGTGCTTCTCACCGTCACAGACTCAATCTGCCCATCATCCACGTCCCGGATGAAGGCATCGTAGCTGATCTCTTTCTGGCTCTTGCTCATCATATAGCTCCGCATCAGATTTGCGGAAAAGAGTGTCACCAGAACTGCAATCAGGATAAGCAAAAGCTGACCCTTCGGTAATTTTCCATTTCCCTCAGAGCCGTTGTTTGTTTTTTTGTCCATAATTCAGGCAAGTTCTCCTGTTCTTTTTTGTCTGTTTGCCTCCCTTTTTTGGCGCAACTGTTCTCATTATAATGGCTGTTTTCCTAGAAATCAAGGCGCGCACTTAAAAAAATAACTTTTTTCAAATACCTCTGGATTTCTGTGATTGAGAGATGTATAATGTACAAGTTATTTTTACGGAAGTCATTTTTATAGAATTATCCCCACATGATTATGTACTTCCCCAATCTCCTTTTATCTAATCTCTTAATATTTATTTTTCATTTCATATTTGTTTTTCATTTGAAATCTTAAATTTTTTGAGATTTGACTTTATTTTGAGACTTTGGAAGTACATGCACAATGAAAAAGGAGGTTTCACAGTCATGCCAGTTAAGTACGTTTTTGTCACCGGAGGCGTTGTCTCCGGTTTGGGAAAAGGAATTACCGCCGCATCCCTCGGCCGTCTTTTGAAAGCCCGCGGTTACAAGGTAACCATGCAGAAGTTTGATCCTTACATCAACATCGACCCGGGCACCATGAACCCGGTTCAGCACGGTGAAGTATTCGTCACCGACGACGGCGCAGAGACCGATCTCGATCTCGGTCACTATGAGCGTTTTATTGATGAGAGCCTGACCAAGAACTCCAATGTCACCACAGGTAAAGTATACTGGAGCGTTCTTCAGAAAGAGCGTCGCGGAGATTTCGGCGGAGGCACCGTACAGGTTATCCCCCACATCACAAATGAAATCAAGAGCCGGTTCCACCGCAACTACTCCACGAACGAGACCGAAATCGCAATCATTGAGGTCGGCGGTACTGTCGGAGATATCGAGAGCCAGCCGTTCCTTGAGGCAATCCGTCAGTTCCAGCATGAGGTCGGTCATGAGAATGCAATTCTGATCCATGTCACCCTGATTCCTTACCTCAAGGCCTCCGGCGAGTTAAAAACAAAGCCGACCCAGGCAAGCGTAAAGGATCTTCAGAGCATGGGAATCTGGCCGGATATCCTTGTCTGCCGTAGCGAACATCCTCTTGACGACTCGATCCGCAGTAAGATCGCTCTGTTCTGTAATGTTCCGAAGACCCACGTTCTTCAGAACCTCGATGTCGAAGTTCTCTATGAGGCACCGCTTGCAATGGAGAAGGAGCATCTCGCTGAGGTTGCCTGCCAGTGTCTCCAGCTTGAGTGTCCGGAGCCGGATCTGACGGAGTGGCGCGCAATGATCGACGCTTGGAAGCATCCGGAGCATGAGGTGACCGTTGCCCTTGTCGGAAAGTACACTCAGCTTCATGACGCTTACATCTCTGTCGTCGAGGCTTTGAAACACGGCGGTGTTGCAAACCATGCAGAGGTTCATATCAAATGGGTAGATTCTGAGACTGTAACAAAAGAGAATGTCGGTGAGATTCTCGGCGATGTCAGCGGAATCCTTGTTCCGGGCGGATTTGGTTCCCGGGGAATCGATGGAAAGATCCTTGCGATCCAGTACGCGCGTGAGAACAACATTCCGTTCCTCGGTCTGTGTCTCGGAATGCAGCTCTCAATCGTTGAATTTGCCCGCGATGTAGTCGGCTACAGCGATGCGCACAGTGCAGAGCTTGACCCGTCCACGGTTCATCCGGTCATCCACCTGATGCCTGACCAGAATGGTATTGAGGATATCGGCGGAACCTTACGTCTCGGCTCCTATCCGTGTGTTCTGAATAAGGAGTCGAAGGCATACCAGCTCTACGGTGAGGAGACGATTCATGAGCGTCATCGTCATCGCTATGAGGTCAACAACGATTACCGCACCGTTCTTCAGGAGAATGGCATGATGCTCTCCGGAATTTCCCCAGACGGACGTATCGTTGAGATGATCGAGATCCCGTCTCATCCGTGGTTCATCGCAACCCAGGCACATCCGGAGCTGAAATCCCGCCCGAACCGCCCACATCCGCTGTTCCGTGGATTTGTTGAGGCTTCTTTGAAGAAGGCTGGAGAGATCTAATACTTTACGCTCCGACAGGCGAGTAAAGTTCTGCAAACTCGCTCTCGCTCCGGGTTCGACGTAGCGGTGCATAAGGTCGCAAAGTACGCGACCTAAGCACCGACGTCTCACACGGGTTTGCAGAATCTTTCCCGCCCGTCGGAGCTGTTATCTGTCTAACCAAAAAACTGTGAGAAACCAGATTGTTTTTAATCTCTGAGTTTTCACAGTTTTTTATATTTCTGAATATCTTAATTTTTCAAGTCTGTTTTTTTAAAGTTCTCGTCTTTTTCTGTATTTTCTGATATGATAGTCTCTACCACTTTACAACAAATATGTGAAAACCCCACTCCTTCAGCTATGGGATGGACTATAATGAAAGTTTAATATTTAGCTTTTCATCTTACACCCTAGAAATAAAAGTATTTTAGATATACAGATTTTGGAAAGGAACTTTACAAATGTTAGGAAAAACTCACTTTGCAGTCGGAATGGCATCTGCCCTGGCTATTTTACAACCGCAGACTCTTCCCGTTCTTATCACCGGAACGGCGGCAGCGGCAGTCGGGGGGATGATCAGTGACATCGATTGCGGTACTTCACAGGCTCACCAGGGAGCCGATAAAATCATGACTGCCACGATTGCGGTAACTTCCATCGTCATTTTCATCGATTATCGTTTTCGTCTTGGAGTTTATGACAGCCTGATGCAAAACAGCAGTGTCTCCCGCCTGTTGACCGGTTTAATGGCATTTCTTATGATCTGTGCCTACGGTTCCAGACAACCACACCGTTCATTTATGCACTCTTTTCCGGCAATGATTATGCTGACCGCCTGCATGGATGTCATTTATCCGGATGCGGCTCCGTACTTTGGCGTCGGTTTTCTCTCTCATCTTCTGCTGGATATATTTAATTTCCGTCAGGAAAAACTTTTCTGGCCGATGAAAAAGGGATTTTGCCTGCGCCTGTGCTCCTCTCAGGGCGCTGTAAATCGTCTCTTACTGATCGTTGGAAATGTGGCAACCGTTTTTCTGGTTATTACCTCGGTTCCAATCAGACGCTTTGCATCGCTGATTCTTGCCTTTCTCTTTCCATAAAAGAGAAAAAACTTTTACAATACCTGAATAAATTCCATAAAAATATTTCTAATCGTTTTTCTTTTACTTTCGATTGACTCAACCTCGCGCGATGTAAGGCAGAAAAGTGCAGACAAACCCGGAGTGAGAACGAGTTTGCATGACTTTTTCTGCCGTCGGCGCCCTGCCAAATAAAATCATACAATCCATACCAATACTTCGCATAAAATCCCCCACTCAAGTGAATGCTATACTTGCCACAAGAAAAAATAAGCAACCTAGCATTCACAAAAAGAAAGGGGATTTTCTAATGCCTAAAAATAACCAGCCAAATGATTTCCAAAACAAAAAAAGGAACCATGACCCGGATCCCTATCGATGTGAGGTGAACTCGTCCGCTCTCGACGAACTTGATTTTCAATCGTGCTCTGCAACTGACTGCACGGGACTGATCCCATTTCTTCCACAGTCAGAAGCAGAACTCGAATCTTATGCAGAACTTTATCCGTATTTTTGCGACGTTTTCACTGATTCAGATTCCTCAAATGATTAACGGTTCCTGATCAGATACAAGATACAAATATGCAAATACCCAGATGCCCGAAAAGTCTCAAATCCAGATTACTTTTTAACCCGGTAATCTCCCTGCTTCAAAAGATAACGCATATAAGAAAATGCCTTCCTCTCGCCCTGGTCGCGCAACATAATCAGAATTTTTTCCAGCTCAGCTTTTGTGTCCGGATGCATATACCCATCCAGATACGGCATCTCATGCTGATAATACTCCCACGGCGATGCACTCGTATAATCTTTTCCCCGGTAAACCCGGCAGGCCGCAATTCGATCCATCACCATCTCGACGAGATAGTTGACCGGCATCTTGCAACCTGCCATTCCACCGGCTGTCTTAGAAAAATCAATCCAATACTCAAAATGATGCTTATTTCTTCCCTTATGGTGAAGCCATGCGGAAGAATATCCTTTTTCATCACGCTCCGCTGCATTCGGACTACGGGTTCCCTGATAATAGCGAACTCCTGTCAAGAATTCCGTCGGGCTGTACTTCGACAGATCATGGAGCAATCCCTGCCGGTAAAGTCCCACCCGAAAACAGTTCTCCATCACCAGAATCTTGTGCTGTGTGATTGTCAGAAAATGATGCCATGCCTTATGTTCCATCGTTCTCACTCTCCTGTTTCTCTGCTTCTACTTCTTACTTCTATCTTCTATATCATCCTGTTTTTAAATAATCCCCTGCTCAAAACAGAGACAAAACCTGTACAGAAAATCACAGCTAGTCTCAATCTCATTCATCTGCGATTCTGATAGACAAAATTTTCACAGAGCACAGTTTAGCACATTCTCGTCACGGATTCCACTGTTTTTTTCTCAACTTTTCAACTTTTCCTTTATTTGAGTTCCTCACGAATCGAAGTTCCAATCGTTCCCTCCGGCATCTTCACGCCAAAGTAATCCGCAATCGTCGCGCCGATGACTGCAAATGTGTTCGTCTCCGGAAGCTCTCCGCTTTCCTCAAATCCCTTGGAATAAATCACAAGCGGAACCTGCTCTCTCGTGTGATCCGTTCCCGTGTAAGTCGGATCATTTCCGTGATCTGCGGTCAGAATCAGCAGATCATCCTCACCGAGCAGAGGAAGCAGTTCTCCGAGCTTCTTGTCAAATCTTTCGATTTCCTGCGCATAACCGACCGGATTTCTGCGATGACCCCAGAGTGCATCGAAATCTACGAGATTGACAAAGCAGAGTCCGTGGAAATCCTCTTTTGCAATCTCAATCGTCTGCTCCATTCCATGAACCGAACTGTTCGAGTGAAAGGCTTCGGTGATTCCATGTCCGACAAAAATATCGTTGATCTTACCCACAGAAATCACATCGAGTCCGGTTTCCTTGAGTGCATCAAGCGCAGTCTCCCCAAACGGCGGAACCGCATAATCGTGACGGTTGCTTGTACGCTTGAACTCGCCTTTCTTCTTTCCGACATACGGACGGGCAATCACTCGTCCAACCTTCCACTCATCCTTCATCGTCAGCTCTCTCGCAATCTCACAGCAACGATAGAGTTCCTGAAGACCAAACGTCTCCTCATTTCCACAAATCTGAAGCACAGAATCTGCCGAAGTGTAAACGATCATATGACCAGTCGCAATCTCTTCCTCACCGAGCTCATCGAGGATTGCCGTTCCGCTCGCACTCTTATTTCCGATCACCTTGTGACCGGTGCGCTTTTCAAGCTCTGCGATCAGTTCCGGCGGAAATCCGTGATCCGTAAATGTAATAAACGGCTTTACCGTCTTTAATCCCATCATCTCCCAGTGTCCGGTCATCGTATCCTTGCCGTGGCTCGCCTCATTCATCCGCGCATAGTAGGCAAGCGGATGATCTGCCTTTGGAACCTGGCGCAATGGGTGAAGATTTGCCAGTCCAAGTTTCTGAAGATTCGGAATATCCAGGGTCTCCACCGTATCCGAGATGTGACCGAGCGTGTCGGTTCCTGCATCGTGATACTCTCCTGCATCTTTCGCATTTCCAATTCCAAGAGAATCCAGTACAATCACAAAAGCCCGCTTAAATGTCTTTTCTGCCATTCTGTCCATCCTCCATTCTTTCTAACCATTCTGTTTTCTTGCGATCTATGCTATTTCTTAATCAATCCAACAGGTTTTCCAGACCGAAGCTGAGCGGAAAAAGCTCCTCCAGCAAAAACTCCTGATAGAAATCTGCTCCGTCTGGAAGAATGATGCGAAACGTACTCGGGTTGCAAAACTCCCGCATTACCTGACGGCAGACGCCACACGGAGCCGTCACGCCACTTGCCACACCGTTCTTTCCGCCGATGATACAGATCGCCTCAAATTCCCGCTCGCCCTCGCTGACTGCCTTGAAAAATGCCGTGCGCTCCGCACAGTTTGTCGGCGTATAGCTCGCATTCTCAATGTTGCATCCGAGATAGATTTTTCCATCTTTTGTCAGAAGCGCAGCTCCCACCTGAAAATGAGAGTATGGCGCATACGCGCGTCCCATCGCCTCTGTCGCCCGCTCAATCAGATTTTTTGTCATCTCATCCGCAGATGCCTGCGAATGCATGGTATCGGTATACATGGTATTCTTATGATTCATCTATGCCTGCTCCTCTGCTTCGAGAAGGCGCACGATCCGGCTCGTTCCGAGACGGTTTGCCCCGAGTTCAAGGAACTTTTCCGCATCCTCAAGGCTTGAAATTCCGCCCGCTGCCTTGATCTTTACGTTTTCTCCGACGTGTTTTGCAAATAGCTCAATATCCTCAAACGTTGCACCCGCCTTGGAAAATCCAGTCGAGGTCTTAATAAAATCTGCTCCGGAAGCCGTCACAACCTCGCACATGCGGATTTTCTCTTCCTCAGTCAGCAGACAGGTCTCAATGATAACCTTCAGAATTTTTTCCCCACATGCCTTTTTGAGCGTGCGAATCTCCTCCTCCACAAGATCATATTGTCCATCCTTGACCCAGCCGAGGTTGATCACCATGTCGATCTCATCCGCTCCGTCCTCAAGTGCCTGACGCGTCTCAAACTCCTTGACTTCGGTCGTGTTATATCCGTTCGGGAATCCGATCACGGTACATACCGCCATCTTCTCCCCGACATACTCCTTCGCCTGCTTGACATAGGACGGCGGAATACACACAGACGCCGTTTCAAAACGAATCGCCTCATCACAGAGTTTCTCAATATCCGCCCAGACCGCAGTCTGAGAAAGCTGTGTGTGATCCACATAGTGCGCAAGTTCTTTCTTCTCCATCTTGTCTCCCCCTTCTCCTTCACTTTGTTCGATCCAATATTACTCTTATTTTGCCTTCTCAAGCAGTTCCTTGAGTTCTTCAACCGTAATCGGATAATGCTTGTTGCAGAAATGACAATTGACCTCAATCGTCTCTCCGTCATCGATCATGCTCTGCAATTCTTTCTTTCCGACACTGATCAGTGCCTTCTCGATTCTCGACTTGGAGCAGTTGCAATGGAACTGAACCGGCACCGAATCCAGAATCTCCAGACCAAATCCGCCAAGCACTTTCTGAAGAATCTGCTCCGGCGTATTTCCTGCATCGAGCAGAGAGGTGATCGAAGTGATCTCCTTGAGCCTCTCCTCAAGACCGGAAATGATCTCCTCGGATGCTCCCGGCATCAGCTGGATGATGAATCCGCCTGCCTGACGAACTGTGTTATCCTTATTCATCAGAACTCCGAGTGCCACGCTCGACGGAGTCTGCTCAGAAGTTGCAAAATAGTAGGTCAGATCCTCGGCAATCTCGCTCGTCACAAGCTGAGTCTGTCCGACATACGGCTCTTTCAGACCGATGTCCTTGATCACGCTGAGCACACCGATTCCGACTGCACCACCGACATCGAGCTTTCCAAACTCATTCGGAGGAAGCATAACCTGCGGATCTCCGACATATCCCTTCACATTTCCGTGAGAATCAGCCGTCACTGTGATGCCGTGAATCGGACCATCTCCGTTGATCTTCAAGGTCAGAAGATCCTGATCTCCCTTCATCATCGAACCCATCAACACACCTGCGGTCATCAGACGACCAAGGGCAGCGGATGCCACCGGGCTCAAATTATGCGCTGCACGCGCATACTCCACCATATCTCTCGTTGTTGCAGCAAATGCACGGATCTGACCTTCAGCCGCCGTTGCACGAATCATATAATCTCCCATCGTTTGTCCCTCTATTCCTTTCCGCGCTCACGCGCAATCACATACACTCTCTCACTTTCCTCAGTCGGCGCCTCATGCGTAAATGCATCGTAAATCGCCACGAGTTCCATTCCGCCCTCCGCAATCGCCTTCTTGACTGTCTCCAGCTCATAGGCGCGCTGGTAGTGCGTCTCCTCATATTTTCCGTATCGTCCGTCTTCCTCGCGGATGAAAAGTGTCAGATCGTACTCGTTGACCATCTCCTCCTCATCGTAGAAATTCTCCCAAATGAAACTGCTCTCCTCACGATTCTCCGCAATCGTCTGCTCTCCAAGCTCTTCCCGGTACTTGTACACGGTGTTGAGATCAAAGATAAAGACTCCGTGCGGATCAAGGTAATTATTCGCAAGTCGGACAACCTGAACGAGATCCTCGTACTCCATCAGATAATTCATCGAATCGCAGATGCTCACAACCGCGTGAACCGTTCCGTAAAGCTCAAACTCTCGCATATCCTGTTCCAGATACAGAATTCCTCTCGGCTCCTCTGCCTCCTTCTGAACCGCGATCTGAAGCATTTCCTCGGACAGATCCACACCGATCATATCATAACCATAATCCGCTAAAAGACGAGTCAGTTTTCCGGTTCCGCATCCGAGGTCGAGGACAAGTCCATCCTCCACCCCATACTCCTTCAGAAGCCCGGTCAGATACTCACACCATTCCTCATATGGAATGTTGTCCATAAACAGATCATACACTCCCGCAAATCCTGTATATGCTTCCATTGTTTCTCTTCTCACCTCTTTTGCAACAAACACTTTGCAGTAAACACATTTTCTCCATGTGGCAAAAAGAGCAGGTGCACCCCGCCGTAAACCGGATACTCCTGCTCCTCTTTCACCTCTTATGGCATTGCTGTTCACTCACTGCGCAAACGGCAACGATCATGCACGGTATGTTCCCGCAACTTATGCGTTTTTACCACAGCACTTCTTGTACTTCTTACCGCTTCCGCACGGGCACGGATCGTTCGGGAAGATTTTCTTTCCCTTGCGGATTGTACCAGATGCCTTCTGCTTCTTGTAAAGTTCCTTACGGGTCTCCTCGCTCAGGATGGAATCCCACTGCGGAAGCTCATACAGCCAGGAAGCCTTTGCCTCTACCATGTTGTAGTACAGCTTCTCCGGATCGATCTCGATCTTAACCTCGGTATCCTCGTCCATCGTGTCGATCGGGTTCTCGTAGCCCTTTAAGCTCTCGTTGATTCCATCAAGGAATCCGGTCATGATCAGAACCTCGGTACCGTACTTCTCAGCCAGTCCCTTAACGGTTCCGGTAACAACCTCAGTCGGGTTGGAAAGGATCTGCTCGTAGATGCCCTTCTCGATCGTGAAGTAACCGTTCCACAGGTTTTCCTTCTCTTTATCACTCAAACCATTGCCGTAAGCAAGGTTTCTCCATGTCTCTAATAATGCCATGATTTTGTTTCCTTCCTTCGTTTTTTTACATTTTCTTACATCATTTCGATGTTATTGATTTCCTGTATATACCAAAACGTGTTTCATTCAAAATCGGTTTCGCAATACTTTCTGTCACAAACACATTTCGGGCACAGAGATCCCTCTGTACAGACTCTTACATAGTATATAACAAGTACGAAAATTTTGCAAATCTTTTCTTACCTTCTATGCAGATACTCCGGCAGACCATCCTTCATCGGGCGCACCGGCTCTCCCTGAATCAGAGGACGCGCATAGGTGAGAAACTCCTCGGAGACATCATTTCCGTTTACAATCCACTCTGCCGGCACCGGCTTCTCCTGATTGCAGATCTTATTGACATCCTCGATTGCACACTCCATCTGGTACGGATCATCGCCGGTTCTCTTGAATGCGACCATCACACCGGTCTCTCCTGCAAGCGCCACCTTCACGCCCTCACTTCCGGCGCGGGATGCCTCCTCGATATCGGTCAGTGACGACCCGATTCCACTGCATCTCTGGCTGACATTCAACTCCACCGAGCGCACCTTGATTCCAAGCTGACGGCGCACGAAGTTCTCTAACACTTTTCCGCATCCGGTCAGCATCTTGTGACCGAAGTTGTCAACCATCGCCTCATCTCCGTACTCGCAGATAAAGGTTCCAGACGCATCGGAGATTCCCTCGGACACGCAGACAATCACGCTGTTTCTCTTCTCAAGTGCCTTCTCAAGATCCTTCGCAAAATCTGCAAGCTCAAAGTTCGACTCCGGCAGATAGATCAGCATCGGGTTATCGCCCGGGAACTTTCTTGCAAGCGCACTTGCGGCGGTCAGCCAGCCCGCATGACGCCCCATGAGCTCCACGATCGTCACTGCCTTCTGCTGGTAGACAGAAGCATCAAGCACGATCTCTCTGACCGTGGAAGCCACATACTTTGCCGCACTTCCGTAACCCGGCGTATGATCGGTCAGAATCAGATCGTTATCGATCGTCTTCGGAATTCCGATGAAACGGATGTCGCTTCCATTCTCCTGTGCACAGCGGGACAGCTTGCTCACCGTATCCATCGAATCATTTCCTCCGATGTAGAAGAAATATCCGATATTGAGATCATTTAGTTTTTCAAAAATCGTCTGATAAAAAACTGCTGACAGATCTTCCGGCAGTTTGTAACGGCATGAACCAAGATAGGCCGCCGGAGTCAGCTTCAGAAGCTCTAACTCGCCCTCTGAGAGTTCCTCTCCGAGATCCATATACTTATCCTGTAAAAAGCCCTCGATTCCATTGATCATTCCATAGACATGACCAACTTCCTCTGATTTCAGTGCTTCGCGGATGACTCCGTAAAGACTTGCATTAATCACTGCGGTAGGACCGCCAGACTGTCCGACAATCACGTTTTTCATCTTGTAATTTTCCTTCCTGTGTTTCGCCTGTTTTCTTGTTTTCCTGACTGTTGAAGAGATAGCCTTAATTTCTTTCAAGAAAATTATAAGGGTTTCGGGAAATAACGTCAACCTGTGTTTCTTTTCTGACAAAGCTCTCATAAAACAGCAAAATCCATGTCTGGCCAGCATCCAAATGCAAATAAGACTATCAGAATCGTTCTGACAGTCTTATCGCTTCATCTATTTTTAGCAGAAGAATCCATTTACAGGTGAATCATTACTTTACCAGATAACCACCATCTACCGGAATGGTTGCGCCATTTAAGTAATCTGATGCAGAAGATGCAAGGAACAGAACCGGTCCCTTCAGATCATCCGGGGTTCCCCATCTGCCTGCCGGAATTCTTACTGTACACTCATCTTTTCTCGCCTGAGTCATATTGGCACACATCTCTGTATCCATATATCCCGGACAAATGCAGTTAATGTTGATTCCTCTTCCGGCACAGTCAACTGCAAGGCTCTTTGTCAGCTGAGAAACTGCACCCTTCGATGCGGTGTATGCCGGAACCGTTGTTCCTCCGAACCAGGTTACCATGGAACCGATTGTGATAATCTTGCCGCCCGTCTTCTGCTTGAGCATTACCTGCAAAGCCTTCTGAATCATCAGAAATACTGCATTCAAGTTGATGTTTAAGACAAGATCCCACTCCTCAATCGGGAACTCTTCCGGGAGATGACGGCGCTGAATTCCTGCTGCCGGAATCAGGACATCCAGACGTCCGTCAAGAATCTCCATCGCCTCCTTGAAAACACGATCCACATCCGCACGATCTGCCAGATTTCCGCATACACCGTATGCCTCGTATCCCATCTCACGATACTCCCTGCACACCTGCTCCAGCTTTTCTTTCTGCACATCAATCAGGACAACCTTACATCCATTCTCTAAAAGACCTTCTGCCATACCTCTTGAAAGTCCCTGAGCGCCTCCGGTAACAATCGCATTCTTTCCTGCTACATCAAACATTTTCTTGTAATCATACTTCATGGCTGTTTCTCCTCTTTTTCTGGTTTTCTTTCTTTATTTTTTGTTAGTTTCTCTTTTATTTTCGCTTTTGTCTTGCCTATTTATGTTTTCTTTCTCTGCCTGTCCAATGAACAATCTCAACATTTATTTAATTAATCAAACAGGATTACCATCTTCTTGGATTCCGGAGTCGGATGATCCATGTTGTAAAATACCTTGTCAATCTCAGAGAATGGGATAAACATCGTTGCAATTCCCTTTGTGTTCAGTTCTCCCTTCTCCATGCGCTCAATCGTCGGCTCAAACTGGAAGCAGGACATTCTCGAACCAATGATGTCAAGCTCTCTCTGGTTGATCATCGCCTGCGTAATCTCTTCTTTTCCTGTCGAGAATCCGAGAGGAATCATGCGTCCCGCATTGCAGAGGATTCCCGGCTGCATACACATGGTCAAAGATCCCGGGAAGCATGCAGAATCAAAAGCTACCGTCACGCCATGACCTTCTGTGATCTCCTGAATCCGCTTTACGACATCCTCCGTCTTAGAATTGATCACATAATCTGCACCATATCCCTTTGCACGCTCCAAGGATGCCTCATCCACATCACAACAGATCACAGTCTTGCATCCCTTCGCCTTGCAGGTCTGAAGAATGATCGAACCAATCGTTCCTGTTCCGAGAATGAAGACAACATCATCCGGAACGATTCGCGCACGGCTCGTGCAATGTCCGCCGATCGCATACGGCTCCACGAGAGCTGCATCCTTCCAGTCAACAGAATCGCTGATCTTGTACACTTCCTTTGCCGGTGCCGTAAAATACTCTCTCCAGCCTCCGTCTGCACCTGATCCACGCACTTTCACATGCTCACAGACATTCTTTCTTCCGATTCTGCACTGATAACAGGTTCCGCAGGTCGAAATCAGATCGACAATAACGTGATCTCCAACCTTTACATTCTTGACATTCTTTCCAACCTTGGCAATCACTCCCGCATTCTCATGACCCGGAATGCGCGGATAAGTGGAACACGGATTCAGTCCGTGATAGATGTGATGGTCACTTCCGCAGACACCTGCAGATTTCATCTGGATCAGAACCTCATCCTCATTCTGAAGCTCTGGAACCGGAACTTCTCTTACCTCATATTCGTGCGGTTTTACTACTACAACTTCCTTCATCGTATTTTTCATTGTAATATACCTCCTTTTCGTACAGAACTCTCATCTTTCCCATTTTTCCATTCCAGCATGGACGGCATGGATCATTTTGATTCTTTTAACTCTTTTTGATTCTTTTTATTTGTTACTTTAAATTGCTTTCGCAAAAATTCCTGCTCCTCGATTTCCGATTTTTCCTGTTCTTCCTGATCTCATTTTTATCAGGAAATCAGGCTCGGAAGTAGCGTTGACAACGCCGGTACCAGTGCAAAAAGGATTCCACACAAAATCTCAACCAGAACAAACGGTACCAGTTGTTTTGAGACACCGCCCACGGAGCGTTTGCTGATTCCGCATGCAACAAACATACAAGTTCCGAATGGCGGAGTTGCCTGTCCCATTGCTAACAAAAATACAAACACAAGTCCAAACTGAACCGGATTAATTCCAAATGCCGCTGCAATCGGTGCCAGAATCGGTGCTAAAATCAGGTTTGTCGCACCAACCTCGAGGAACATTCCGCAAATCGTCAACAAAATGATGATAATTGCCCAGAACATGTATTTTCCAGAAACGTAAGAAAGCATGAACTCTGTCACATACTGCGGAATCTGATAATAAGAAATCAGCCATCCAAACATCTGGGCTGTCACAACCAGGATCATCAGGTTTGCCGTTCCGACAGCAGTATTCTGAATGATCTCCCATACACTCTTGAGTGTCACTTCTCGGTAAATCATCAAACATACCAGAAGGCCATACACAACTGCTACAACTGCGGATTCCGTCGGAGTAAAGATTCCAGCATAAATTCCTCCGAGAATGATCACCGGCATAATCAGAGCCCAGATCGCATCCTTAAAAGAGAGAAGAAAACGCTTGAAAGAAAATTTGTCTGCCTTTGGGAAATTGTATTTTTTTGCCTTGTAAAAAGCATAAATACAGAGGCAGACACAGCAGATGATTCCCGGAAGCATACCCGCCATCAGAAGATCTCCGACCGCAACACCTGTGATATTTCCATAGATAACCATAACAATACTCGGCGGAATGACAATTCCGAGTGTTCCTCCAATCGCCTGAACCGCTGCCGAATAATCTTCCGGGTATCCGCGCTCAACCATCTCCGGGTACATCAGACCACCAATCGCTGCGGTCGTCGCAACGGAAGAACCGGAGATTGCTGCAAAAAACGTACATGCCACAATTGACACCAGAGAAATGCCGCCTGAGATCCAGCCAACAAGGGAATCCGCAAACGCAACAAGACGTTTTGAGAGTCCACCTTTCGACATGATGTCACCTGCCAGCATGAATGCCGGAATCGCAAGCATCGAAAAGCTGTTGGAGTTTGCAAAAATTCTCTGAGAAATCACTACAAATGTTAATTTCGGGTCAAGAAGGACTGCTGTAATACACGCAAGTCCAAGCGCCCAGGTAATCTCAAATCCAAGCGCCATCGCAACGATCAGAACCACAATCAAAGCTATTGCTGCTGTCTGCATTTATTTTTCCTCCTTTCCCGATACCTGACGCACATAAGTCTGATAAATATCCATGAGTGCTGCCAGCACATTCAGCACAAATCCAACCAGAATAATGCTGTACAGGAAACTCATTGGAATGCTCATTGCCGGGCTTGTCTGATAACCGCCAATCTCAATCAGCTTAAATGCACTGTACATAAAAATAATATTTACAAACAATGCCGCAAAACGACGAACCAGATTCATAACTACTGCTGCTTTTCCCTTCAGGTAATTGTCAATGATCTCGATTCTTACCATCATGTGATTGCTCATTGCAAGATTGACACCGAGAACAATCACTGCAACAAATAAATAACGTGACAATTCCTCTGACCAAGAGAGACTTTTAAATATCACAAAGCGACAGAAAGTCTGCAAAAATACGACTGCAATCATGGCAGTCAATGCAATGCTGATCACCGCTGTGATCACTTTCTGCATTATCAGAAATGCTCGAATTATCTGCTTCATTCTCGTCCTCCCACCTAATTTGTCTTCAGTGCTCGAATATCCGACATCACTTTTCCATAATCTTTCTCCCATGTCTCATACAAAGAAGACGCTGCATCAATAAATGGCTGTTTTTCCGGATAAGTAACGGTCATTCCCTGCTCTTTGAGCTGTTCCACAGCTTCTGTATCCATCTGGCGGCTGAGCACTCTCTCCTTCTGGCTGCACTCATCCATGACCTCCTTGAAAATTTTCTGGTCTTCCTCGCCCAAAGATGCCCAGGTTGTCGGACTCATAATCAGAAATACGGTAGAATATGCATGCTCCGTAATTGCAAGATGACTGTTTACCTGTGCTACATTATTTGTCAGAATAACCGTAGACGGGTTTTCCTGTCCATCAAGGGCACCCTGCTGAAGTGCGGTGTACGCCTCACCCCATGCCATCGGAGTCGCATCCGCTCCGAGCGCCTTCCAGAATGCAAT
This sequence comes from Brotaphodocola catenula, assembly GCA_020686985.1. Taxonomy (GTDB): domain Bacteria; phylum Bacillota; class Clostridia; order Lachnospirales; family Lachnospiraceae; genus Brotaphodocola; species Brotaphodocola catenula. The sequence goes on along the minus strand of JAJEPU010000004.1, from coordinate 42,139 downwards.
GTGAATCTGGTTCTCCATCGTGCGGATCTTGAGTCCCTTGATATCATCAACCGAATTGATATCTTTTTTTCCATTCGTCAGATTTCGGAATCCAGACTCCCAGATCCCAAGACCGACAAGCTGTACACCGGAGAGCCGTTCCAGAAAAGAATCCCCAATTTCTCCCAGAAATACACGGTCTGCCTGATCGGTCGATGTGATCAGATACGGAATATCCAATGCCTGAAAATTGCTGATAAAGTTTCCAAGTGTAGACTGATTGACCACCGCAATATCGATCGTTCCCATCTGACATCCCTCAATCGTGTCAATCTCTGCTCCAAGCTGTCCATTGTGATAAACTTCGATTTTATATCTTCCGTCTGTCCGGTCATAAATTTCATCGGCAAACTCATTCATGCTCTGTCCGATTGCTCCTGTCTCCGAGGAAGTCTGCGCCATGCGAAGCGTAATCGTTCCATTAGAAGATACCATCGGTTTTGAATCATGCCAGATTGCTACCGCGCCTGCCACAAACGCGCCCACCGCTACGAGCGCTGCTACCTGTGTGCGTTTCATTTTAATCCCTCCCAATACAAAAATGCCCCTCGCTTACGGTGTCTGAAGCGCTCCGTCTTTCCTTCTCGTCTGCGTCCAACGGGTAACGGTATTTTCACACGGATATTTCTCTGCCTCTTTTTCGTTCAGATCCACGCCAAGTCCCGGCTTGTCATTTGCATATACATAACCGTCCCGGTATTCCGGAAGACCCGGGAAAACTTCAAGAAGTGCCCCATGCGGTCCTTTCAGATCCTGAATCACATAGTTCGGAGGCTCAATTCCTGACCACTCCTGTACACCAAAATTCTGTGCCGCCAGATCAATATGGATATTAGCAGCATGTGCGATCGGAGACATATCGCCCGGTCCATGCCATGCAGTGCGTACCCCAAACTGCTCTGCAAAAATCTGAAGTTTTCTCGCCGGAGTGATTCCTCCGATCTGGCTGATGTGGACACGGATAAAATCAATTAACTGCTCACTGATCAGATGCTTCCATTCTGCCGGGTTGTTGAAAAGCTCTCCTTCTGCAATCGGAATACTTGTCTGACTGCGCAGACGGCGAAGCCAGTCAGTCTGCTCGATCGATACAGGATCTTCAAGGAAAAACAGATCAAACGGTTCCAGCTGCTGCGCCAGACGGATCGCCTCAACCGGAGCAATTCTCTCATGAACATCGTGAACCAGATTCATCTCATATCCAATCTTATTTCGAATTCCTTCAAATAATTTTACCGTGTCACGGATATAAGATTTAGAATCGAGATAAATGCCAGGAAGTGAGCCCGCCGGAGCATCCTTCGGCGTATTTCCATAATCTTCTCCGCCGTATCCACCGCACTGGCAGCGGATCGTCTTAATTCCCATCTCCCGGAAACGCTCAATGTTCTCACAGAGTTCCTCGAGATCTCTTCCATCTGCATGACGGTAAACCGGAATTCCCTGACGGCACTTTCCTCCAAACAGCTGATATACCGGCATTCCTGCCATCTTTCCCTTGATGTCCCAGAGTGCCATATCCACACCGGAGATCGCATTGTTCTCCGCCGGTCCGTTTCTCCAGTAGGCGTTCTGATGCATCAGCTGCCAGATCTCCTCTATATTCTCTGCATCCCGTCCTCTTAAAAGCGGATCAAGATACTCCTCCACGATCGTTTTTACTGCAAGATGTCGATAAGCAAAGGTTGCACAACCCAGACCATATAATCCCGGCTGATTCGTTTCCACTTTTACAACCACAAGATTGATTCCTTCTGGTGCGGTACAAATTACCCGTACTTTGCTGATTGTTACTGCCATCCTTATACCTCTTTCTTGTAAGTCGTCTGACAAGTTGTTTTTTTGTTTAAGGCTGTCCTTTGACAGCCTTTATTGCTCACTTTCATTTGTTCTATCTTGTCTGACAAGTTATATTGTGATTATAATCACCCTTGTCTGTTTTGTCAACTACTTTATCTGTTTTTTTATTTTAAATGCATCTTTTGTCTGTTTTTCAAATCTTTGCATTGTTTTATTATGCATAATGCACTATTATTTTTGAGATTTGATCTCAATCTCCCTGCTTTGGCTGTTCAACTTATCAATTCCCATCTGGAGATGATCAAACATGCTCTCCCGCGCCCGTTTTGCATCTCCTTTTTTGATTGCATCCAGAATCAGACGATGATAATAGATTCCATCTTTAAAACCAAAGAGCTGAAATGTCCGTGCCTGATCTCGCCCTGCCTCCTCAAACACCTTGCTCATGCTCTTCTCCAGAAGCAGATTCTCCGAGGCATTGCAAATCAGCTCATGGAATCGAAGATCCGCCGCGATAAACGCTTTCTGATTCTCCTTGTTTCCTGCCATCTCATCGAGTGCCTTTTGAAGCTGATCAATCAACTCGTCCGTTGCATTCTCCGTCGCAAGATAACACGCTTCCGGTTCAACAATCCGTCGGAATTCCAACACTTTCTGCGTATCTTTGCAGTCCTGAGCTGTGATTTTCCCGTCTCCCGCTCCTCCTTCATCCACCTCATCATCGAGAAGAAAAGTTCCCTTTCCGTGACGGCTCTCAAGCACCCCGATCCCGACCAGCTGCTGAATGGCAGTTCGGATACTCGCACGGCTCACCCCCAGAGTCTCCGTGAGCTGATTCTCCGATGGAATCTTCTCCCCGACTTTCCATTCTCCAGAAACAATCTTCTCTTTGAAATATTGAACAATCTGATCCGTGATATTTGAACGCGAAATAATCATAAGATGTCCTCTTTCCCCTTGTATTTTCATAAATTATGTAATCACGGTTCTCGCCCCTTTTCCGTCCCTTCTTATTTATCAGACAACCGTACAACATACTTCTATTATACGAATCATCAATTTCTTTGTCAATCAATTATCAATTTCCTGTCATCAAAAACAAACAGTCCCCCAAATCTGTATAGAATGTCTGACAGATTTGGGGTTATGAATACTAAAATTTTCTATAGCAAAACACCAGACTCAAAATCATCAGATTTTTTTATTTTCCTGCATAAACCGGCTGATCCGGGAAATACTGTCATTAGTACCAAAGAAAAATGAAAAATACTTATCCTCCCCTTTTTGATCCCCTGTCCGTTTTCCGAAGAGAAAGCGAACGGGGGATTTTTTATGCCCTCTTCGCTCTGTCTTTGCGGATCAGTTCACGCAGTCCCTCCACGGCAACACGGACAGCCAGATCCGTATCATAGACCTGCGGATCCTCAAGTTCCATCGCACGGCGGGTCTGGTTTGCAATCACAAGCATCACCGATCCGACCCGGACGCGACGCACCCCACCTACAATGAAAAGAGCTGCCGACTCCATCTCTGATGCGAGTGCCCCGCACTGGATCCATGCATTCCACTTGTTTTCCAGCTCATAGGATACCGGCATTGTCTCCGGAGAATGCTGACCGTAGAAATTGTCCTTGCACTGTACAACACCGACATGACTCTTCGCATTCATCCGGTCCGCCGCTGCCTTTAGGGCCTCAACAACATCATAATGCGCAACTGCCGGATATTCGATCGGAGCATATTCTCTGCTTGTCCCCTCCATGCGGATCGCTCCGGTTGCAATCACAAGGTCTCCCCCACAGATCTCCGGCTGCATTCCACCTGAAGTTCCGACACGGATAAACGTGTCCGCTCCACAGTGAATCAGCTCCTCCATCGCAATCGATGCGGACGGACCACCGATTCCGGTTGAACAGACAGACACCTTCTCCCCGTCAAGTTCTCCGGTATACGTCACAAACTCACGGTTCTGCGCAACCTTCTCTGCGTGATCAAAATATTTTGCGATCTTCTCACACCTTCCCGGATCTCCCGGAAGAATCACATATTTTCCTACAATCTCCGGTGTTGTCTGAATGTGAAACTCTTTTCCTTTTGCATAAACAAGCGACATAAACAGCACCCCTTTACATAATAAAATTTTGTTTTTTAAGTTTTTTCCTCACAAACACAGGAATCCTGCATTTAATGGGTACCTTTCATTATACCCGATTTTTATGATTTCTGGAAGTCACAAAAACGAGGAAACATCCATGCGGAGCGTATCACCCAGAAGGGGAAACCATCCCACTCTGAATGATGCAAAAAAAGCGAAAACCTCCCGGGATTTTCTCATTTCATCCCGGAAGGTTTTCGCTTTTCCCCAGGTATGCCCAGACATACTTTTTGCATATGTCTAAGCATCCAAGTTGATCGTTTGGTTGATTATCACATTTTATCTCACATCTTTTGGCAGAAAGATTGGATTTCTTATTTGATTGATTTATTTAATCGGATTTAACTCCTTCTCACTCTTTGCAACAACAACTGCTGCCGCTGCATCTCCCACAATGTTCGGAATCACTCTCGCCATGTTCAGGATTCTGTCGATTCCGGCGAGAAGACCGATCGTCTCAAGCGGAAGATTGACTGCATTCAGGACAATCGTCAGCATCACAAGACCAGAACCCGGAATTCCGGCAGTTCCAACGGATGCCAGAACTGCGGTCAGCATTACCATGATCTGCTGAGTCACGGTCAGATGGATTCCAAATACCTGAGAAGCAAAGATAACGGCAACTGCCTCATAAATTGCGGTACCATTCATATTCATGACAGCACCAAACGGGATTACAAAGTCTGCAATCTTATCGCTGACTCCAAGTTCTTTCGTGCACTTTAAGTTCAGCGGAATCGTCGCTACGCTCGAGCAGGTTGCAAATACAAAGAGAATGGCTTCCTTCATGACAGAGAAGAACCTGATCGGACTGATTTTTCCATACAGTCCAACCATAAGACCACCCTGAACAAAAATCGTAAACAATGCACAGGTCAGGTAGTAGGCACCGATTGTCTTCATGTACGGAACCAGAATATCCATTCCGTATCTTCCGACGATGTCTGCCATAAGTCCAAAAACACCATACGGAGTAAATTCCAGAACAATGTTTGTGATCTCCTTCCATGCTTCTGTCCATGCACGGAAGAAATCAAGAACAGGCGTTCCCTTATCTCCCAGTTTAATCAGAGAAAAGCCGAGGAGCAGGGCAAAGAAAATAATCTGAAGCAGGTTCTGCGTACTCAGAGAGTTAAATGGGTTTGTCGGAATGATATTCATCAGGGTATCTACAATGCTCGGAACCTCCGTTGCATCATAAGCCTGAGTCGTCTCCATCACAAATCCTGCACCGATCTGCATCACATTACAGAGCACAAGACCAATCGCAACAGCGATTGCAGTACCGCCGAGAAAGATTCCGAGTGTCTTTCCACCGATCTTTCCAAGTGTACGGAAATCTTTTACATCCGCTGCGGAACAGATCAGAAGTCCCAGCACCAGCGGAGCTACCACCATCGTCAAAAGGCGAGTCAGGATCGTTCCAAGAAACGCAAGACATCCTGCCTTCTCACCAAGAATCACTCCTGCTCCGATTCCAAGAACAAATCCAATCATAATTCTCGTGAACAGCCCCAGACTGTTCCATTTTTTTATCAGATTCATCGTCGATTTCTCCCCCTATATGCGCTTGCATTTACACGAATCTACATACATGATCAACGGCAATATCAGAAAATCCGTACGCCTCTGCCTTCGTCAGTTTTCCACTGCACACCTCTACGATCTCGTTTAAAAGCATCTCTCCGCACTCTGCAATCGTTGTGCTTCCATCAATGATTCCACTCAGATCCACATCCATATTGTCTTCCATATGGGTATAGGTGCGCTTATTTGCGGTCACCTTGAGTACCGGTGCAATCGCATTTCCGGTCGGCGTACCTCGTCCCGTTGTAAAGATCACACATGCACATCCGGCAGCTACCATGGAAGTCACGGAAGAAATATCATATCCTGCGGTATCCATCACGATCGCTCCATGACGGCTCGGGCGCACTGCCTGTTCGAGAACCTCCACGATCGGTCTCGTTCCGCCTTTTCGGATGCATCCAAGACTCTTCTCATCAATCGTTGAGAGACCGCCTGCCTTGTTTCCCGGAGTCGGCTGACCTGCACGGCAGTCCTGACCCGCAACTTTCAGATGCTTCTCGTAGTCTTCACATACTTTGATTACCTGATTGTGAATTTCAGGAGTTGCTCCTCTTCTTGCCACAATGTGCTCTCCGCCGATCCACTCAATCGACTCACTCATGATTGTGGAAGCGCCCAAATCTACAAGTCTGTCACTGAGCTCACCGACTGCCGGATTGGATGCGATTCCGGAAGTTGCATCAGAACCACCACACTCAATTCCCATCAGAAGCTCTGAGATATCACACCACTCTTTCTTCACAAGACCGGCCTGCGCTGCCATCTCTCTCGCGGAGCGAACTGCCTTCTCGATCGTCTTTAACGTTCCTCCCTCTTCCTGAATTCCGAATGAGACAACCGGCTTGTCCGTCATCTTCTGAATTTTTTCTCTGAGTGCTTTGTGACCAACCGTCTCACATCCAAGACCAATGATTACAACTCCGTAAACATTTGGGTTGCAGGCAAATCCGGTCAAAACTTTCTGAGACATCTCCGTGTTCGCTGCCACATCGGAACAGCCTGTATTGAACACAATGTTGACTGCACCGCGCACCTGGCTTGCCACGATCCGGCTTGACTCACTTCCGCACGCACAGGTCGGAAGAATCAGCACATGGTTGCGGATTCCCACACGTCCGTCCGAACGGCGATATCCGAGAAACTGAAGTTTTCCGTCTCTCTCCACCGTTTTGACTTCCGGTGCTTTGTAATCAGAATCTTCTCCCTCTGCAACGTACTCATTTTCATAATCTCTCGGAACGCTGTAAATATTGGTGTGATCTACAAGGCAACCCGCAAGAATCTCTCTCGTCGTCTTTCCGATCAGTTCTCCATACTTAAAAACTTTCTCTCCGGATGCCAGATCTTTCAATGAAATCTTGTGGCTGAAGGGAATATCCTCCTTTGCGGTGATCTCACACATCTGATCTCCATTGCGATATTTAACCGTTTCTCCTGCTTTGATATCCCGCACACATGTAACCACATTGTCCTTGCTGTCCATCATAAGGGCATCAATCTTCATGACTCTCCTCCTGTTTTCCCTACTGTCTATAAAGTTATAAAATTCTCAAGAAATTCTTTTTCAGGCGCCTTACTGATCTTTTTTTCTCTTGACATCAGTATAAAGCAGGAATAAACTAAAATCAAATTTATGCTTTTTATATTTATATAAATTATTTTTATATATCAAGGGGGGAGGATAAAAGAAACATTTACAAAGATTCAAACAAGAACCTGAACGCAAATGAAGAAAAACAGATAACACATAAAGGAGACGCCAATCATGCAACAGGAAATGAAGTATATTTATACCGTGTACAGACATGGAAGTTTTTCAAAGGCGGCAGAAGAACTTTTTTTAACCCAGCCGGCTCTGAGCATCTCAGTTCAGAAAGTAGAACACGAACTGGGACTTTCTCTCTTTAACCGCGACAAAAAACCGCTTGAACTCACAGAGGCAGGGAAAATCTATATTCAGAAAATCGAGCAGATTCAACATTTGGAAGAAGAACTCTCCGCCCAGCTCAACGATCTGACAGATTTAAAGACCGGATCTCTCAAAATCGGCGGAACGCACTATTTTAACGCTTACATCCTTCCACCCGTACTCTCCGCCTACAAGAGAAAATTTCCGGGAATTGATCTGCAACTCGTCGAGACTGGCTCCTGGGAACTCATCAATATGATCAAAGAGAATCAGATCGACCTGACATTTAACTGTACACCGGACCCTTCCGACAAACTGCAGCGGATTCCCGCCTTTCAGGATACGATTCTTCTGTCTGTCCCGATCTCCTTTCCCGTAAACAGAGAGCTTGCCGAATTTGCACTCACCTCAGAAGACATCCTAGCCCATCGCTTTGAGGAGGAAGATTGCCCCAAAGTCACGCTGAAACCCTTTGTCGACACTCCATTCATTCTCCTGACCCCCGGCAACAATCTCTACCGCCGGAGCATGACCTTTTTTGAAGGGGCACAGATCACTCCCCGGATCACGCTCCAGGTTTCTCAGCTTGTCACCTCGTTTCATCTGTCGTGTTCGGGAATCGGGGCAACTTTTATCAGTGACTGGCTGATGACAAATGTCCACCCGGAGATGTGCTATTATAAAATTGATTCTCCCCACGCCATCCGTCATTTTGATATTGTGACCTCGAGCAAAAACTATATTTCCAAACCACAGCAGGCATTTATTGAACTGTTCTGCTCTTATTACAGCAACGCTTATTCCGATCCATCCAGTCGCCACAGCAAAGGTTGACCCAAATCCATCCTATATTGACCGCCAGGGAAGGGCAGGAAATGGCATTCCCCAAAAACGCAGAAATAGAGAACACGGGAAAATAAAACGCAAAAAAAGCGAAAACCTCCCGGGATGTACCCATTCATCCCAGAAGATTTTCGCTTTTCTAATTTTTCCAATCTTTGAAAGATTTATTTAAAAACACTCAACCCTATTTATTTAACGATAACTCAAACTCAACGATAATACTTAAATCACACTTAGATCATGCTATGCCTTATACATAACCCATCAGGCTCGGGAGCCACAGGGAAACAGCCGGAATGTAAGATACGATCAACAGCACCGCAAAAATTGCTGCGAAGTAAACCAGAAGCGGTTTGATTACATTCTCGATCTTGGTTCCGCCTACCTTTACACCGACGAACAGAGTCGTTCCAACCGGCGGGGTGATGGTTCCGATACACAGGTTGAAGATCATCATGATACCAAAGTGGATCGTATTCATACCAAGCTGCTGGCAGATCGGCAGGAAGATCGGCGTAAAGATCAGGCACGCCGGAGTCATATCCATGAAGGTTCCGACAATCAGGAGCAGGATATTGATGATAAACAGGATTACATAGCGGTTGTCAGAGATGCTCAGCATTGCCTCTGAAACTGCGGTCGGGATTCCGGTGAATGCCATTACCCAGCTCATGATGTTAGAAACACCGATCAGGAAGATAATGATACCGGTCATCTCAGCACTGTCTAAGAAGATTTTCGGAAGCTCGGAAATCTTGATGGATTTATAAAATACAACGGAAAGGATCAGGCTGTATACAACGGCTACGACACTTCCCTCGGTAGCGGTGAAGATACCACCGATGATGCCACCGATTACAACAACGATCATGAACAGACACGGAATTGCCTGTAAAAATACGGTTACTTTCTCTTTATTGGAGAACTTCTTCGTACTGCGGTATCCCTTCTTCTTTGCGAAGTAGTAGATAACTGCCATACATGCAAGACCCCAGAGAATTCCCGGAATATATCCTGCCATGAACAGAGCTGCTACGGAAGTTCCTCCGGAAACCAGAGAGAACGTGATCATAACGTTACTCGGCGGGATCAGAAGTCCGGTCGGAGCGGTTGCAATGTTTGCTGCTGCGGAGAAGTCACGGTCATAACCCTCTTCCTCCTCAATCGGTCCAATGATGGAACCCATTGCGGAAGCTGCTGCGGTACCAGAACCGGAGATTGCACCGAAGAGCATGTTTGCTACTGCGTTCGTGTGTGCCAGAGCACCCGGGATGTTACCTACAAAAAGTTTTGCCAGATTGATCAGACGGATTGCGATACCGCCCTTGTTCATCAGGTTACCTGCAAGAATGAAAAACGGAATTGCGAGCAGGCTGAATACGGAAATACCGGAAAAAATTCGCTGTGCACCGGTCAGAACGGCTACGTTTAAATCAAGAACCGGAAGGATTGCACAGATGGAAGATACTGCAAGTGCTACTGCGATCGGCATACCGCCAAGTAACATTACTACAAGGACGGCCAGAATAATCAGGCCACATACAACTGCGATTGAGCTCATCTTACTCTTCCTCCTTCTTCTGCTTGCTGTAATCGTTATGACAGGTATCAATCAGGTTCATAATGCTAAAGAGCATAATCAACGCACCACTGATCGGCACCATCACATAGATGTATGCCATCGGAACCTGTAAGGAAGCTGTCTTCTGAATCATTGTCAGCTTCGTGATGGAGCTTCCGCCGTACAGCATAACAACGCCTGCAAGAAGGAAGGTCATAATATCGCTTGCTGCCTCAAGAATCTTTCTTGTCGGACCGGTGATCTGATCTGCAAGGAAACCCATTCTCATGTGATCTCTCTTACCGAATACATAAGCAGAAGCAAGCAGAGCCATCCAGGTGAAGGAGTAGGTCAGAAGCTCCTCAGATACGGTACTCGGACGGTTGAAGCAATAACGGGTTACGATCTGATACGTTCCGATCACGGTCATCAGGACGAACAGGACGATCATTGCGATTCCCAGAACGCGCATAATGCCTTTTCTCAAGTTATGCATCGCTTCCATTTACTTTCCCTCCTTCGCTTTTTCGTTGATTTCCTGAATGTGATTGTAAACATCTACAATCTTCGGGTTCTCTTTGAGCATCTGCTCGTGGAGCGGAAGAACCTTCTGCTTGAATGCATCAACATCGACATCAATGAACTCTACGCCCATCTGATTCTGTGCGATATCCTTTGCCTCATCCACGCACTTATCCCACTCAGCCATCTCTACTTCCGTGGACAGAGCAGCTGCATCCTTAAATACCTGGTACTCTTCCGGGCTCAGGCTCTCAAGGAATTTCAGGTTTCCAACAAGCATATCCGGAACCATCTGGTGCTTGTTGTAGGAATAATACTTTGCAACCTCACCATGCTTGTTGTTCGTCAGAGCGAGCTCGTTGTTCTCTGCTCCATCGATAACGTTCTGCTGAATAGCGGTGTAAACCTCACCGAATCCCATCGGAGATGCTGCTGCGCCGAACGCATTTACCATTGCTACGCTCGCCGGGCTCTGCTGTACACGGATCTTTAAGCCCTTCAGATCATCCGGTGTGCGGATCGGGGTCTTTGCGTAGAAGTTTCTCGTTCCTGCATTGTACCAGGTTACCACACGGAATCCTGCATCATCGGTAGACTCATAGATCTTCTCCATGTAGTCGGTATCCTGCATGACAGACTTGTAAATCTCCTCAGAATCAAACAGATACGGCATACTGAAAATCTCGTAAACATCCGCAAATGTCTCAAGGTTTGCAGTACCTGCCACTACGAAATCGATTGCACCTGTCTGAGTCAGCTCGATTGCCTTCTGTGCAGATCCTAAAAGCTCGTTCGGGAAGATTTCCACCTCATACTTATCCCCAAGATTCTCCTCCACGTACTCCTTGAATGCCAGAAGTCCAAGATGCTCCGGATGGGTCTCTGACTGTGCATGCGAAATCCGGATGATTCGCTTTCCGTTTGTGAGTGATCCACATCCGGTTAAACCAAATGCCATCGTCACTGCAAACAGACACACTGTCGCCTGCTTCAAAATCTTCTTCACCTTTTATTCCCTCCATTTCATTTTTTTCGTTTGCCACTGCCCCAAATCAATATGCCTCAATACCCATTCCCTGTATACATTTAAAAATCGATAACACCATACATTTGTAACCAGACTCCTCTATGCACCTTCTATATGGATGGAATGCAAAACATTCCTGCATATCGCATATCATTTCAGGATATGATCATTTTTATCATCTTTTGCGCATACTTTGCGCTCTCTTGACCACGACTCCCATTATATAGCGTTAAGATTTTGTTTTGTACCGTAAATCCTTGCGATTTAGGAAGAAGATTTTGTCTTTGTATACTTTGTCCACAAAATTCTCTCCTCTCCCCCACTCTATTGTCCCCCAGAAAGATCCAGCGCATCCGGAATCTTTATTTTTTGGAAATTTTACATAGTTTTTCTCGGAAATTCGCTATTTTTTCCATTTCGATTTTATCCATGCTTCCCATCTCAAATCGGGGGGGGAATTCGATCTTTTTTGCGGTCTCCGGAATTCTCTTATGCATTTACACTTCCGACCTCAACCATCGCATTAACGATCAAACATTTTTCTGTTAAACATGAAAAGACCGCCCCTGCGCCAACAGGAACGGTCTTTTCGCAGATTACTCTTGCCGGTTGTCCGGAAGAATGATGAGTTGCACCTTAGTTCTTTCTAAAATCTGTTTCTAGCTCTTTACGCTCTTTACATCTTACGACGCAAAAAACTGCGCCCGATACTCTGACGGAATCATCCCCGTAATCCGCTTGAACACCTTCGCAAAATAGTTGGAATCATAATACCCGACCTTGGCGCTCACATCCTTGACGCTGATCTGGCGGTTCTGGAGCAATTTTTTTGCCTCCTCCACCCGAAAATGCATCAGATACGTCGTGAAGTTCTGATCAAAACACTGCTTGAACAACTTGGAAAAATACGCATCTGAGTACTGCATCCACCTTGCGGCATCCTGCATCGAAATCTCATTCATATAGTTCTCACGGATGTACTGGCGGATCGTCTCTGCAACACAGTCAAGTCGCGTATCCCCGGCTCCTCCGTCACGGTAAACCGGCTCAGACTCCGGTTGTTCCTCCGCCTGCGTTTGCTCAGACTCCCCGGCCAGCCTCTGATCCGTGATTCGCATCGCTTCCTCCATGACCGCAGACAGCTCCTCCTTATCACAGGGCTTGAGCAGATAATCGAGCGCACGGATCACAAACGCGCGCTTCGCATACGAGAACTCATCATAAGCCGTCAGAAACAGAATCACGCAGTTCGCGTCCATCTTTCGGATCTCCTCCGCTGCCTCCATCCCGTTCATCTCCGGCATCGAAATATCCATAATCACAATCTGGCTCTTCTGCTTCTGAAATACCTCGATCGCCATCTTTCCATCTGACGCTTCACAAATTTCCAACTGACCGCCAAAAGCGCGCTGAAGTTTCCGCGCAAGCGCCATACGCTCAATCTGCTCATCATCTGCCAGTAATACCCGATACATTTGAATCTCCCCCTTCCGGCCCCTTCTCCGGTGTAAAGGCCAACTGCACAACCGTTCCCGCACCCGGTCTGCTGTAAATTTCCATCTCTCCATCGCGGTACATCCCGTGAATGCGACTCCAGATATTCAAGAGCCCGATTCCGGTACCGGTGTGTTCTCCGCTCTTTGTATCCTCTCTCCTGCTATCTTCCCTCTTTGCTTCTTCTCTCTTTATGGATGATATATCGTTTCTCTCGCCCCGTTTCAGTCGCTGTCTGACCTCCTCAAGGCGCTCCTCGCTCATTCCCTCTCCGGTGTCCGCAATGCTCATCCGAAACCGCTCTCCGTCCATCCATGAGCGCACAACGATCCGTCCGCCACTGCTCCGCGTCGACAGACCATGCTTGATTGCATTCTCGACGAGAGGCTGAAGCACAAACGACGGCACAAGCAGAGACAGAGTCTCCGGCGCACAGTCCGACTGATACTGAATCCGCTTTCCAAAACGCATCTGCTGAAGATACATGTAATCCTGCACTACCCTGAGCTCTCGCTCAAGTGGCATGACCGACTCACTCGACTTTAAGTTGTAGCGAAACAGACGACTGAGGGCTTCAATCATCTTTTCGGTCACCTCTGCATCCTCAATCTGCGCCATGCTTGCGATCAGATTCAGCGTATTAAATAAGAAATGAGGTTTAATCTGGTTTTTGAGCATCTGGAGCTGAACATCCGCAAGCTGTCGCTCCATATCGTGCTTTTCCCTGAGTGCCGAGATATACCAGGTCAGGCTCAGTGAGAGGATACCGAGAAAAAGCGTTGCAACCGGGACAAGCACAAGCATCGTCCGACTGCTCTGGTACTGCCGGTTTCCGAGCTGAATCGTCATCTGCTCAAGCTGTCCCGCATATGCGGTCAAGTACCCCTGAAGCCGATACACCCGACTCAAGCGCTCACGATATCCACTTTCCTGCTGATCCATCATCAAAACGAGATCCCGCTCCGGCACATAGTTCTCATACAGGCTCTTGATCGACCAGGTTCGCGCATAGCAGTCCGCACCGATTTTCTTATAGTCAAAGGACAGTTTTGCAAGCTCTCTTCTCGTCTTCTCACTTGCCTCCTGATACTCCTCCCTCGCCTCCTGTGTCCCGCTCTGGATATAACGGCTGAACGTCGTTCGCTCCTGATCCATCGCTGACCAGAACGAGAGACTTCGGGCATTGTTTCCGAGAATCATGTCAAACCCGCGCATTCCAAACATCGAAATCGCCACGCTCAACGCAACGCAGAGGACTGCGAGAATAGACGCCCACGCAAGTCCCAGCTTTACCTTATGATCCGGCAGTAAGACTGCCAAAATTCTTTGTCCCGTCCGAACCATTGCCCCGTCTCCTATTCAAAAATTTCCTACCCTTATCATATGCCCATATGTTCATATGTCTATATCCATATATTTGTATCCATATCCCCATGTAGACACATACACGGGTACAGTCAAATACGACTAATTCTGTGCATTTTTCGCCTGCTGTTCCCCGATCGGGGGTTCTGCCACACTCACGCCCTCGTAGAAAAACTTCAGGATCTCCTCACAGGTCATACCGTCTTTTGCCATTCCCTGCGCTCCATTCTGACTCATGCCTGCACCGTGACCGTAACCACCGCCATAAATCTTAAACCGCGTGATTCCCTTGTCATTCTTGCCGACATCCTCGACCGTCAAAAATGCACTCGGCAGGGAGCTCCATCCCTCCGAGGTCTTCCCGTCTTTTCGCTTGATCGTCAGGCTGGAATCTCCGAGTGCCGACCGGATCGCATTCTGACCACTGATCGTTTTCTCCCCCTCGCTTCCCTTGACGAGCATCTTGAGTGCGACACCACCCGGACCGCGTTCCGTGATCTTCACACTCTCGATTGTTCCGATTCCGCCGATGTGATCCCCGAGAATCTGTGCGTTTGTCATCACATTCCAGCGATAAAACGGGTAGGACGAATCATAAGCCGGATAATCCGCATCCTTGATAAACGACGAAAAATCCGCATTTTCTGTTAAATCAAGCGTCTTTCGTCCCGGACTGAGCGCCACACTCTTCAAATACGGAGTCTCCGAGGAATCATTTCCCCAGATGCTTCCGTCCGTCGTCGTTCCACAGGAAGTCGAAAAGTAATACGCAGAAACCGGCTTTCCCTTATACAGCAACATTTTTCCGTAAGTCTCCTCAACAGCTTCCCGCGTTCTCTCATTCGTCTCCACGTTGTTGTAGACCTGAAAATTCGTGCTGTCATCGACATGGGCGCCGTACTGGCTGTAAGTATTGCTCTGAATCTGCATATAGGCATAAGTGCGCGCACAGACTGCCTGCGCCTTGAGTGCCTCCTTCTCATAGTTCGGTGGCATCTCACTCGGCACAACTTTTTTGAGATAATCCTCTAAATACAGCTCATTCATCAGAACAAGTCCCGTATCCGCCTCCACAATCTCAAGTCTGCCCGCATACGATGGTGTTCCGAGCGTGCGCTCAAGTGTCGGTACGGTCAGTTCATCCGTCTCATTCTGAGGTTTTAAGATGATTCTGCCTGCTGTGAGCTGACCGTCTCCCTTAGAAAAAGAGACGGTGCTTCCCGCCTCGAGCGTCGTCTCCTGATCGCCCTGTGTCATCGTCATCGCACCACTGCATGAGATCGTCACCGTATCGTGAAAAATGCTCTTGAATCCGTTATTCATCAACAAAACACGGATTGTATCAGCATTGACATCCCGCACAGTCAAAACCGCACAGATCTTTCCCTTTGCGACGACGAATTCATTCTGGTCATATCCAATCAGGATGTCTGAGAGATTTTCCCGTTTCACTGTCCCATACGTTCGGAGTACCTTGTACTCCTCATCAAACGGAACAGATCCGTATCCCTCGATCTCGATCGAATCACTCCGCACGGACAGAACCTTTCCCGTGATCGTGTCCTGCTTGAGCGAAACTTTTGCAATCCTGCCCTTCTCCATCTGGATATCTGCGAGATTGTGAACCATCTCCTCGGCTTTCTTTTTCTTTACTTTCCTGCGAAACGAAATCGTCCGCTCAAGATCGCCTAAGTAAACCTTCATCTCACTCTCGTCAGCATCAATGACCCAGACATTGCGGTACGTCGTATTCTGACCATTGTCCGCAATCACATGGATCAGCTGATTTCCTCTCACATAGGCTTCAAGTTCATGATCGAGATAAGCATCAAGCGTCAATCCGTCAAAACGCAGTTGTCCCAGATTCGTATACACCGTCCACGCCTCCGCTGACGGAACAGTCTCCGGTGTTCCATAGACCAGCACACTCTGCGTCTTCACATTTCCTTTCGGGTCCGCAGATTTCAGGATCGCATCATACAGAATCCACCACGAATCCTCCGGATATGGCTGATTTCGATTCTTCTTCGTCACATCCACCAGTACTCCGAGCGTCGGTGCGGAGGTTTCCGCAATCTGCTGTGCCTCCCCGTAAGTCAGCCAGCCCTCCGCTGTCTTCTCGTCCGCCGGTGTCTCCTCCTCCGTGAGAAATCCATTCTCATACAGATAATCCATCCACGGAATGTACCACTGACTCTGAGTGTCCGCTGAAAAGTGCGAACTTCCCGCCTCCCGACGCCACATGGACACTTCCTCCGGCGATTTCAACGCTAAAACAACCGCACGGGCAACCTCCGCCCGCGAGATCCCGTCCCTCTGCGGTTCACAAAGAAGAATAATTCCAATCAATACGGCGATCAGTGTCACCATTCCGCCCATAAATGCGATTAGTTTCCGACTCTTCATAGTTGCCTCTTATTTTTGAATGTAAGTCTTCTGTTCCTCGTCAATATGATCCAGGTTTTCATACTTTCCCGGCTGAGCTGAGAGATTCTTTCTCTTTAGCAACCAGGAAATCAGCTCCTTCATCAGTTTATAAAATACTGCAAACGTTGGTACTCCGATGATCATTCCGACAAAACCAAACACCCCGCCAAACAGCAGAATCGAGAACAATACCCAAAAGCTCGAGAGTCCCGTCGAATCCCCGAGAATCTTCGGACCAAGAATGTTTCCGTCAAACTGCTGAAGCAGAAGGATAAAAATAATAAAATACAGACATTTGATCGGACTTGCCAAAAGAATCAGGAAAGCACTCGGCACAGCCCCGATAAACGGTCCAAAAAACGGAACGACATTTGTCACACCAACAATCACGCTGACAAGCAGAACGTACGGCATGTTCATGAAACTCAGAAGAACATAGCACAAGATTCCAATAATCAGGGAATCGAGAAGTTTTCCAATGATGAATCCACCAAAAATCTTGTGGACATAGCGGACCTCCTCGATCACCTTATTCGCCACACGCACGGGCAGAGCCCCGTAGATCACCATGATCGTCTGCGTCTTGAGCTTGTCCTTCATATTCAGCAGATAGACCATGACAATCAGACCGATGATCATGTTTAAGACCGTATGAACAGCCGTAAAGATTCCGCTGTACACTCCCGTCGCAATGTTGTAAATGTTCGGGATCAGATCATTTGTGAGCCAGTTCTGAAGCCATGTCGATGCCTTCGCATAGTACTGCATCACCTGTGCCTCCACATCCGGATTGTCGCGGAAGAGCTGTTCTAACCACATTTCCAGATTCAAGACACCCGCCGGGAGTGCCTCGATCACTCCTCGAATACTCGTAATCACCTGTGGAACCAGCATCGAGACAAGACCTGTCACGACTGCGACAAGAACCAGCAGACTCGCCAGCGTCGCAACCGTCGTGCTCAATTTCTTTCCTGCCTTCTCCAGCTTCACAAGCGAAAAAATCTTTTCCGTCCACTGGCATACGCGATTGTAAATCGGTGCCATGAGATAGGCAAACACTGCTCCGTAAATGATCGGTTCGAGAATTCCCAAAAGAGCAGTACACATCTTCTGTGCCGATTTCCAGTTAATCAGCAGAAAAATCACTGCAACCAATAAAACCAGAACCACGAATGCGGTCACACCCCAGTAGATGTACGTTTCAAATTTTTCTTTTTTCACTCCAGCCTCCAGTTTCAGATTGTGCCAGAATCCCCGGCACATGTTCTTCCTGTTTTTCCTCATTGTGCGTCTTTCGCTTATAAGAGTAGCACATTTTTCTGAAAAAAAAAAGATAAAGCAACGATTGCTCGTTGCTTTATCTTTCGTAATCCCAAAATGCCGGTCTTACTTATTGACGCCTAGCAGTGCTAGGTGGGCAACCTCACGCAGGCTTCTGCCTTCCACTGCTCATTGGAGGCTTGACATCGGTCTGCAAATATTGGAATCCCTGAGTCAGAAATGTAGGTTCAAAATGGGTAAGGTTGTCGAACATTCCAGGAATTACGTCTTTCTGTTTTCTATGGATTGATTATACAACAGTCTCTTCAATTTTTCAAGTCTCAAACTTTAACTAAAAAACTCTGCCTTGCAATCCTTTAAAAATTCTTATATACTGAGAATCAATTTCTGTTCCGATTTCCTACTTCCAATATATACAGCAAATCATGATTCAATACAGAAAAACGCAAAAAACAGACCGATTTTAATCGATAAAATATTAAAGATTTATTATAGGAAACTCAAGCATACACAACACAACGAAAGGATTTTTATTATACCATGAACCTCTCAGCCCTTGATCTCGAAAATCAGATTTTCTCCTGTGAACTCTGTCCGCGCCAGTGCAAAGTCGATCGGCACACCCGCTCTGGCTACTGCTCCTCCCCGGCGGGAATCTTTTGTGCCCGCGCTGCACTCCACCACTGGGAAGAACCCTGTATCAGCGGTTTTGCGGGCAGTGGAACTGTCTTCTTTTCTGGATGCACCCTGCGTTGTGTCTTCTGTCAAAACTATGAGATCAGCCAGGAGCATTTCGGAAAGAGTTTAAGTAGTGAACAGCTTGCCAAGGTCTTTTTGAACCTTCAGGATCAGGGCGCACACAACATCAATCTCGTGACGGCGACCCAGTACCTCCCGTGGATTCTTCCGGCACTCCGCCTCGCAAAACCAGATCTCAGGATCCCGATTGTATACAACTGCGGTGGCTACGAGCGCGCAGAGACGATTCTCGCCCTCAGGCCCTATGTCGACATCTGGCTTCCGGACTTTAAATATCTTGACTCTGACCTTGCTCGCCGTTGTTCCGGTGCTCCCGACTATTTCACGCGGGCAAGTTCTGCGATCGCCCAGATGATTGAGCAGACCGGCACTCCATCGTTTCACACCGAGGTATCTCCCGATGGTCAGGAAGTTTCGATCATGGACCGCGGTGTCATCATCCGACATCTCGTTCTTCCCGGATACAAGGACGACTCGATCGCGCTCTTAACCTGGATCGCTGACCACTTCCCGAAGGATCAGTTTTTTATCAGCCTGATGAGTCAGTACACCCCCTACCGCCATCTTGACGACTGCCCGGAACTGAACCGCCGGATCACCAGCTATGAGTACGAAAAAGTTGTCGACACTGCTCTCGCCCTCGGTCTCGATCACGGATTTATGCAAAAAAAAAGCAGTGCGCGTGAAGAATACACACCACCGTTTAATTTGGAGGGATTGGAATTCGATCAGCCCTGATCCTTCCGTAAAACCTAGGAAAGCGGATACCAATGATTGACATCTCTGGCATCCGCTTTCAGTTCACTTCGTCCACTGGACTATACCTCTCTTTGCTTTTTCCTTATGAAGTTTTTTGTTCTATATATATATCTTTCTTCCTCTGTATGTGGTTGAATTTTTTATTTTCCTTCCTTTTTTATATCTTTTTCTTTTCTGTTATCCGATTCTGAAATCTATCGTCCTTCTTATACTTTCTCGTCATATAAGAAAACCGATTCTTTTCTCTCTGTCTGCAATAACGTTTGGATCTGGAAAATGTTTGTTCTTGTTCCACTTACAGATTCTTTTCCCTGTTTCCTTGCTTATCTTTTTTCTCAATCCTTTCGGATTTTTGATTTTGATAAGGGAAACTCATTTAACTGTTCGGTGGATTGTACCTCCTTTTCTTAGATTTTTTTGAAATTCCCTTTCGCTGAGAATTTCTTTCGAGAACTTCTTGTGTTCTCTTTTGTTTTGTTTCTCTTTCTTTGTTGTCTTTATAATACCAGATCCATTCGTTTTTGTCAACACTTTTTGTAAATTATTTTTATATTTTTTGTAAATTGTCTAATTGTATATAAATATTCAAACAATTTATTCATTTAGAACTTCTCAAAGCGCTCCACATCCGTCACGAAGATTGTCGCTCCGCCTGTCTCCACGCTGACCGGCATCGTCATGTAATTGCCTGCCATCGAACCGATGCTCGGACTCGGCATATCACAGCTGATCTTCTGGCGCTTGCCACAGGTCTCACGGATCAGCTCAATCGCATAATCCACCTTGTCGTCCTGTGTACCGATCATCAGAGTCGCATTTCCCTTTTTCAGGAAACCGCCCGTCGTCGCAAGTCTCGTCACGCTGTAACGATGATCGTTCAGCACGTCCGTCACTCTGTTTCCATCATCCGCACTCACAATCGCATAAATAATTTTCATGTCTCTCACCCTTTCTTGTCCCCACCCTGCCCAGATGAATCTTTTCAATCATTTTAACCCTGATGCAGGTTTCTCTCATTCTTATATCTTATATTTCCATACATATACAACGAGGAAGTCTGGCATGCGCAGGCTTCCCCTCTGTCTTTTTTATTTTATTACGCTGTGAGAACTTTTGCAAGCTCCTTCATCTGCTCTTTCGTGTCTTCCTTGACTGTCGAACGGATCGTAACCATCGGCTCTGCAATCGTGATGTTCTTCATCGTCTCAAGGATTCCCTTCATCACCTTTCCTGCAAGCGGTGCCCAGGTGCCATTCTCGATGATTCCAACGGTGCGCTTCTGATAATTCTTAGACTTCAGATGCAGAAGGAACTCCTCCATGCACGGGAAGACTCCGCCGTCATAGGTTGCACCGGCGAGAACGATACGGTCATAGTAGAATGCCTTGCGAACCGCATAGGAGACATCGGTGCGGGAGAGATCCATCACCGTCACATCTGCCTCGCCATTCTCTCTCAAATACTCTGCCATCAGCTGGCTTGCCTTTGCGGTGTTGCCGTGGATCGATGCAAATGCCACGAGAACCCCCTTCTTCTCCGGCTCATAACTGCTCCAGGTCTGGTACAGTCCAAGGTAGTGACCAAGATTCTCTTTCAGAATCGGACCGTGAAGCGGACAGATCATACGGATATCGAGGCCGGAAGCCTTCTTCAAAAGTGCCTG
Organism: Brotaphodocola catenula; assembly: GCA_020686985.1. GTDB lineage: Bacteria > Bacillota > Clostridia > Lachnospirales > Lachnospiraceae > Brotaphodocola > Brotaphodocola catenula. Next base: position 20,945 of record JAJEPU010000004.1, on the reverse strand, counting down.
CACCTGAACGCCGTATTTTCCAACAATATTCAGGAAATAGCGACCTGCCTCATCATCCCACTCCTCATCGACATCAGTTGCACCAAACTTTCCGAATCCATCTGCGGAGAACAGGATCTTCTCGCTCTGCTCGTAGGCAACCATAACCTCCGGCCAGTGAACCATCGGTGCCATGAAAAACTGAAGTGTATGACTTCCAAGCTCTAACGTACCGCCCTCCTTCACTTCCACCTTGCGGTCAGTCAGATCAAAGTCAAAGAACTGTGCCATCATGCCGAACGTCTTTGCATTGCCAACGATCTTCGCCTCCGGATATTTCTCTGCGAATTTCTGTACATTTCCGGCATGATCTGGTTCCATGTGGGAAACTACAAGGTAATCGACATGGCGACCTGCGAGCACGCGCTCCAGATTTGCAAACCACTCCTCAGTTGCTCTCGGGTCCACGGTATCCATGACTGCTACCTTCTCGTCCAGAATCACATAAGAATTGTAGGAAACGCCATTCGGAACCGGATACTGGCTCTCGAACAGGTCAATCGTCTTATCATTTGCGCCAACATATACAATTGAATCGGAAATCTTCATATCACTGATCATTTTATTTTCTCCTCTGTCGTTTTCTGGTTTATTTTTTATATTTTCAAGCCGACGCTCGCGGAGACCTGACGCGTAATTCCGGTCAGCTTTGCTGACATCTTCCCATCAGAATTACTGCGCATCCACGCGGAGCGTATAACTTAGGTGGAGGACATCCACTCTGAAAGGCAAAACTATATTGCAAATAGTTACTATTTTTATTTCCAAGCTATTCTATCACAAAATCATTTATATTTCTACCCCTAATGTTAGGATTTTATCACTCTTTTTCAAAATTCGATATCACTTTCGCCACATCTGCCCTCGTATACGGCTTTTCCAAAAACGTGTATGCCTGAATTTTCCACGCCTCGAGCGAAAATCCCGGAATACTCGACATCAACACAACCGCCGGCGGATTCGGGAGTTGTTGCAACTTTCTCGCCAGACTGATTCCGCTGATATCCGGCATCACAATATCTGTGAAGACGAGATCCACATCCTGATCCCTCACAAAATCGACGACGGAAACCGCCTCCTCAAATCTCGCGACAAGCTCCACTCCGTCTATTGCCTCCAAAAATCCGCCAAGTCTCTCCAAAAGCTCCGGCGCATTATCCACAATTACCGTTTTGACTGCCATTTTCTTTTCCCCACACATTTCTTTCCCATTCATTTTCATATACATGTACTTTCATGTATCTTTTCCAATATAGGATCTTGCATCACCATATCGTTCGCCATGTCGCTCTACTGCTTTTTTCTTTGTCCTCTTCTCATTCCACCCAAATTCTTGTTGAAATTTACTGAAATCCCGGTGGATTTTTTAATTCACATTCCGAGAAGATTTTTGCGACCGCATCCCGGTAGACATCCATCTTCACTGCCTTTCGAATCTGCTTGAGTGCTTTCTCATCATTCTCAAATGCCTGTCCGAAATAAAACCAGAGTTCTTTCATCTTGAACAGAACATTTCTGTCTCCGGGGATCGCCTCGCTGTATCCTGCCAAAAGGGCATCGTGAAATTTACGAAGTCTCTGTTTCTCATCGCACTTTTCTTTCTCTTCGTTTTCTTTTTCCGAAAAGCAAGGATCATCTCGCCGCGCCTTGCAAAATCCTGCCTCACTGCTTCCACACTTCTCCTGCATGCCTTCAATCTGCTCCGCAAGCGCCGGATTTGTCAGAAGTCCACGCCCCATCATCACAGTCTCTGTATTCGGGAAACGCTCGATCAAGTTCTCAAAATCCTGAATCGAAAACAGATCTCCATTATAAGTGAGCGAAATTTTACTTGACGAATTCTTCTCTGCTGCCAGCTCATAGGCATCGAGATTTGGATGATTCCGGTAGAAATCTGTCTGAATTCGCGGATGCACAATCAGTTCTGAGAGCGGATACCGACTGTAAATCTCCAGAAGCTCTTCCCACTCGTCCGGACTGTCTTTTCCGACTCTCGTCTTCACAGAAATCTTCATTCCAAGTCTGTTGATCCCATTACACACTTCCTCAAGAAAGGCATCCAGTGCAACTGGAAATGCGAGAAATCCCGCTCCCCTCTTCTTTGTCACAACGGTTCCCGACGGACACCCGAGATTTAAGTTGACCTCCTCATAGCCGAGATCTCTCAATTTCTCCGACGCCCAGAGAAAATCCTCCGCCTTGTTCGTCAGAATCTGAGGAACAATCTCGATTCCCTGATTGTGCTCCGGAAGCACGTCATTCATCTCCCTGCTCGTAAATTTTCTCGTCTGATTCGGCGTGATAAACGGTGTAAAATAGCGGTCTATCTTTTTATAAAACTGATGATGAGCGTTCCGGTATACATAGCCGGTGATTCCCTCCATCGGTGCAAATTCGTATCTCATAAATATCGTATAATTCCTTTTTTCGTTTATTCTGAACGGACAATCTTTCTTTTTCGCTCGATTTTTATTTTATCATATCCCCACCATTCCCGCAATTTCTCAATTTTTAAATCGAAAACAGAAACGCTAACAATCAGCTATTGTATCATTCGACATTTATAGGATTAATGCGTTTTATCGATAATTATTCTCATTATTTTTCAAAAAAATAGGAATTGTCTTTTTTATTTTCCTATGCTAGAGTGTAGTTAGCAGTTAAACGAGCATCAGGAGGGATTATAAATGAACGCTGTAATGGAAAACATACTCACAAGAAGAAGTGTCCGTGCCTTTGAAAAGAAACCGATCCCGACAGAGGAACTTGACCAGATTCTTCAGGCTGCGATCTACGCTCCGAGCGGAATGAATCGCCAGACCTGGCAGTTCACCGTCGTGACCGATACCGAGAAAATTCAGGAACTCGCAAGTGCGATCGGCAAGGCACTCGGACGCGAGGGATACGATATGTATCAGCCGTCCGCAATCGTGATCACAACGAATGAGAGAACAAGCCGTCATGCGATCGATGACAATGCCTGCGCAATGGAAAATATGTTCCTCTCCGCCCATTCTTTCGGCATCGGTTCTGTCTGGATCAACCAGCTTCGCGACTGCTGTGATGTGCCGGAAGTCCGCGCAATCTTAAAGAGTTGGGGTGTTCCGGATGACCACTCCGCTTACGGAATCGCTGCTCTCGGCTATCCGGCCCCGGCTCCGGCAAAGGAGATCCACAAGATCGGAAAGATTGTATTTGTAAAATAAAATACCAAATAAATCAAACGCCGGATAAATCAAATAAATAAGACAGCAGATAAACAAAAGGAGACCTCCGTCTATCAAACGGAAGTCTCCTTTTATTCTGTATCTAATCTTCTGGGATTATTTTATATTTCTAGTCTTCCCTGCACTCCAGAATATCGCTAAAGAACTGATCCATCTCCTTCTTCGTCGAGAAGATCGCAACATACATCTGATTTCCCATCGCAGTCGCAAGCACATCCGGAAGACGCTGATCCATCTTGATCTGCTCCCCGTATCTCTCTCTGATCTGCTGATCGCTCATTACAAATTTCTTGCCATCGCGACGTCCGGCAAATGCGCAGTAGGAACGGCGACCCGGGGTTATCTCCGTCTTGTCATAGGCAATCATGTCCGCCCAGATCTTGTATACATTTGTGCTGTTTGCAAAGTCCATCATGTCCGGGGTAAATCCACCACACGGGCGCATGTTGACCTCGAGTGCCATCACATCGCCCTTGTGACCGAGACCCTCGTGATCCTTTGTCAGACGGAAGAACTCAAAGTGGACAAAACGGCTCTTGACTCCAAAACTCTTGACGGTCGCACGACCCGCCATCCTCACATCAGACGGGAGATCGCGGACAATGTAGTAAATCGAATTGTCGCCGTTGTTTACGATATCCATGATCGAAACCGGAGTCACATTTCCCGTCTCAAACAACGGATTTCCGTGAGAATCAATGATCGCGTCGTAAGAATTAATCTCCGCCTCGATGAACTCCTCCATGATGTACGGAACGTCCGGCATCTTCTCCTCCCGCTCCTTGAGGAAATCTTCCAGTTCCGTCTCATTTTTCAGCTTGTAGGTGCTCGCCGCGCCGACTCCGTTGTCCGGCTTCACGACAACCGGATAGCCGACTTTCTCAATAAATGCCTGACAGCCCTCAAGATCATCGACGAGATGATAGCGCGCTGTCGGGATTCCCACACGCTGATAATACTCCTTCATCTTCGACTTGTACTTGATGCGCGGAAGATCCTCCTCCTGAAATCCACTCGTGATGTGAAATGCCGTTCTCAGCTTGGCATCGCGCTCAAGCCAGTACTCGTTGTTCGACTCAAGCCAGTCAATCTGACCGTGCTTGAAAATCAGAAATGCCACACCACGATAGACCTCATCATAATTTTCAAGGTTACTGACCTTGTAATACTCATTCAGACTCTCCTTGAGATCCTCACTCAGCTCATTGTAAGGCTGGTCACCGATTCCGAGTACATTCATTCCATTCTTCTTGAGTTCCCGACAAAACTGCCAGTAGTTTGTCGGGAAATTCGGTGAGATAAACACAAAATTTTTCATAACTCTTTCTTCCTCCCTTTTTCATTTCAACATCACCTTATAAACGCTTTTATGTTATAAACTCCTCTGCCTCACAAGTTCCTTTTAGCTTTGTACCCTTTGGCTTTTTTGCATCCTGTTTCGCGTTTACGAATCCTATGCATGCTGACCTAAGAGATACGGCACAAAATATTCCACCTGCTTATGCCACCACGGCCAGTCATGGGAAACATCGTGACCCCAGTAATCCACCCACGCATCAATGTGTTTCTGCTCCAAAATCTGTTGGAGCTGTCTTGTGGACTCCGGAATCTCCCACGGTCCCTGTCCGGTACAGAAAATCGCATTTTTCTGATTGTAGAGTTCAATATACGGATGATTTTCCGGCATGTTTGCGAGATAATCCACCGGCGAGTTGATATAGACAATATCATCCATATAGTCTCCGAATCCGTAGGATGCCGAGTACACGCCACTCAAAGCCAACACTCCGTCAAAGAGATCCGGTCTTCGGAAATAGAGATTTGATGCATGTGTCGCCCCGAGGCTACATCCAAATGCAATCACATCCGGATATCCCGTCCAGCCATTTCTATCATTCACCGTCTTTCTCATAAATGGCACCATCTCATCCGTGATATAGCGAATCCACTGCTCATACCGACGAATTCTCCAGTACGGATCTCCATTTGCATCCGACCAGGTCTCCCGGTCAATCGTGTCGATCGCAAACACGATCACATCCCCGCGGTCAATCCACGGTGCCCAGGTCTCATGCATATGAAAATTTTCAAAATCAAAAAAACGCCCGTCCTGACAAGGAATATAGAGCACCGGTCTTCCCCCATGACCGTAAATCTTGCACTCCATATCTCTTCCCAGAGCCGGGCTGTACTGCTTTACGTAATTCATCTCCATGTCGCTTGCCATCCTTCCTCTTATATTATCTTATCGCTGATAATTCAGGGCTTCCATAAAAAACGGAATCTGGCGCTCCCAGCTTGCCTCACTGTGCGTGCCTCCCGGGATAATTCGTGAGGATACGAAAACGCCCTTCTTGATCATAAGTCCCGTCACCTTTGCAAACTGGTCCGATGCCTTCTCGCGATATCCAAGCTCCTCTGAACCGTAGTCGAGATAAACTGTCGTATCCGGTCCATAATTCGTCTCTCGGATCATCTTTGCGATCTTTCCCGGTGCCGTCCAGATTGACGGAGACAGCGCCACTGCCTTGGAGAATACATCATTGAACGCACTGACTGCATACAGACTCATCAGACCGCCCATCGAGCTTCCTGCAATGTAGGTGTGCTCCCGATCTGGAATCGTGCGGTAATTCTGATCGATATACGGCTTAAATTCGCGCACAAACCATTCCATCGTCTCTCTTCCGCGTCCCTTAAATTTTCCATAGTTTACATCGGAAAAATCAAACGGAGAATACTCGGAGAGTCGTCCATTGTCCGCTCCGCGGTTACATTCCACCGCCGTTACGATCATCTGGGTCTTACTTTGATCCATATACTCTTTCATTCCCCAGCATTTTCCATAGGTGGCATCCCAGTCAAAAAATACGTTGTGACCATCAAACATATATAAAACCGGATATCGCCGTTCCGGGTCCCATTCATAAGATTCCGGCAGATAGATATAAGCTCTGCGCGATTCATTTCCCGTAAACTGCGGGATTGTAATCTCCCATTTTTTCACCATTGTCTTGTATTCTCGCTCTCTAAAAAATTCCTGCACATTTTCGCGCTAAGGCGCGGTTGCTTTGGCAACGATCTACCGCTGTGCGAACCACACATAAAAACGCTCCCGTGTTATGGATAGTTTAACACAGGAGCGTCCTCTTTTCAATGCAGACCACAATACTTCACAATACTAAAAACGGATGCTTTTAATTTATTTGAATTCAAAATTCCTTCTCATCCGGTGCACTTCCTCGAGCAGATCTCTCGCCGTCTCTCTCGGGTTCTCCGATTTCATGATCGCAGATACCACCGCAATTCCGGCAATTCCGGTTCCGTCCAGAATCCCCATATTTTCCCGGTTCAAACCGCCGATCGCAACTGCCGGAATCGGCACGGCACGGCAGATCGCATCGAGCGTCGAAACCTCGGTGCGGATTGTCACAACCTTTGTCGTTGTCGGATAGATCGCTCCGACTCCAAGGTAATCTGCCCCATCCTCATATGCTTTGAGCGCCGTCTCCACTGTCTTTGCGGTCGCTCCGACAATCTTGTCCGGTCCGAGAATCCGACGCGCCTCTGCGACCGGAAGATCCGACGCTCCGACATGAACGCCGTCCGCTCCACATGCCATCGCCACATCGACACGGTCATCAATAATCAGCGGAACGCCATAGCGCTCTGTGATTGCGCGAACCTTTCGTGCCTTCTCAAGATACTCCCGTCCTCCTGCATGCTTTTCTCTCAGTTGTACAATCGTGACTCCTCCCTCACATGCCTCCTCGACTGTCCGAAGCAACGATTCCTCCGTGTGATAGGTGCTGTCCGTCACCAGATACAGACTCATATCCAAATGTTTCATCTCTGCATCATCCTCCCCTCGTTTTTATTTCCTATTGATTTCCTATTTTCTAGTTCTAATTTCCTATTTTTTCTTTATTTCTTTTCTCTGTTTCTTTTTTGTTTCTTCTTTCTGGTTCTTTCTCATCCATTTTTCTTTTTACGTCACAGCGGGTAAATCCGGGCTTTTCTCGCAAACTCCTCCTCGCTCAAGCAGAAAATTTCATCGAGAAGTGCTGTCTGAAAGCTTCCCGGACCGCGGGAATCTTTTGTCGCCTTCTCCCCTGCAATTCCCATCGTGACAACACCGAGAAGTGCCGAAAGAGCCCATTCTGAAAATGCGGATTCCGCCTCTGCACAAGAATCACCCACCAAATACTCAGAATCCGTGCCTTTTGTTCCAATAGAAGATCTAAGAGACTGGGTTGAGACTGCCGGAAGATAGGACGCAGTCAGCGCTCCCACCATACATCCCGTCCCTGTGATTCCGGACAATGCCGGATCTCCGTTTGAGACAAGAAATGCCTGATCAGAGACCGCAACGAGATCTTTTTTCCCGGTTGCAAGAACCGCACAGCCCAACGTTTTCGCCAACGATTTTGCGACTTCTCCGCGCTGGCTCTGATTTTCCCCGGAGATCGCATCCTCCGCCCCTGCATCGATTCCGGTTCCGTGAAACGGCAGGGAAGCAACCGCCAAAATCTCTGAAATATTTCCCTTGATCACCGCAAACTGTCCCTCTTCCAAAAGGGACTCCGCAAATCTTCGGCGCAGATGACTGCAAGTCACGCCGACGAGATCAAGGATCACCGGAATCTTATCTCGGTTCGCCTGCGCAAGTGCAAGTCTCATCGATTCCATCCTCACATCCGTGATATTCCCGAGATTCAGCATCAAAGCGGAGGAGACCGCTGTGATCTCCTCCACTTCCTTCGGATGTTCTGCCATGATCGGTCGCGCGCCCGTCGCCAAAATCACATTCGCGCAATCATGAATCGAGATCGGATTTGTGATACAGTGAATTAACGGCTGTGTCTCTCTAATATAATTTCGCATCTCCTGCATGCGTTTCATCAGTTGCATGTCCATCTCTCTTTTTTCTTCCGTTCTTGTCATAAATTTTTGCTCCCAGACTCTCCTGAATTTTTGCAAGCATTCCCGTCTGGCTCAACGCCTTTAAAAATACATATGCGGTAACTCCGCCCATAATCGTCGCGGAGATAAACATCGGGGTGTAATAGAACGCGTTGAGTCCCTCTCTTCCCATCAGAAATGCCATAACCGGATAGGAAACGAGGGAACCGATGATTCCGGTGCCAAAGATCTCACCGAAGACCGCACAGATGATTTTTCCCTTTGAGGCACGGTAAAATACACCGGAGAGAAACGCTCCGAACACCGCTCCGGTCAGAGCCAGCGGCGGAATTCCCATGAACATCATGCGGATCACACCAATCATGCAGGCACACAGAAGAGAATACCACGGTCCCATAAACACGGAACAGGTGATATTGATCAGATGCGCGGTCGGGCACATTCCCTCAATTCTCAGAATCGGGGAGATTACCACGCCGATTGCCACCATCATTGCCAAAAATACCATGCGAAATGTCTTTACTCTTTCTTTTTCCATCCTTTTCATCCTCCTGATTTCGGTATTTTGGATCTGTAATTGAAACCTGTAAAAATAAAAAGAGCATATCTTCCGGGAAACTTGCTCCGGAGATACACTCCTCATTCTCAGGCTTCCCTCCGTTGGCATTACCCAAATCAGGTACGGTCGAAGATCAATCTTCCTCTCAGCCTGTCACACAGGCTCCCGCGCTTGTCATCTCATTGCTATCTTTTTTATTTTAAAAAATTTGAAAGTTTTAAGACTTTTTTTGTTTTGCTCTCTTATTTTTCGTTACCAAGCATATCATATTTGATAAAAAGTGTCAATTGTTACTGTTCACGCATTGCGCAAACATATTCTGGACAAATCTGTCTGCGCCGTTATAAAATAAGACCAGAAATGATGAAATGGAGTTTTTTGATTATGGCAAATATCATAGAAATTAAAGATTTTTCTGCACCGGAACTTGACTTATATGCACGGCTGAATGAAAACCAGCTTCTGCGCTACTACGAACCGCAGACCGGGCTTTTTATTGCGGAAAGCCCTAATGTCATCATGCGGGCGCTTCAGGCAGGCTATGAGCCAGTCTCCTTTTTGCTTGAAAAAAAGCACATTGAGACGCAGGCGAAAGATCTGCTCGCAAAATGCCCGGATGTTCCGGCATATGTCGCAGAATTCGATGTCCTGACAAAGCTCACCGGATTTGCACTGACGCGCGGAATCCTCTGTGCCATGCGCCGAAAATCACTTCCGTCGATCGAGAGTGTCTGTGCGAACGCTCACCGCATCGCTGTCCTCGAAAATGTGATGAATCCGACAAACGTCGGCGCGATCTTTCGCTCCGCTGCCGGTCTCGGCATGGATGCCGTGCTTCTGACACACGGATGCACTGATCCGCTCTATCGCCGTGCCTCCCGCGTCAGCATGGGAACCGTCTTTCAGATTCCGTGGACTTTCATCGATGGCGACTGGTCAAAAGACGGCATGGATCGCTTAAAGGCGATGGGATTTCGCAGTGTCGCAATGGCACTCAAGAAGGACTCGGTCTCGATCGACGATCCACAGCTGATGCGCGAAGACAAACTCGCTCTGGTTCTCGGAACAGAGGGTGATGGTCTCGCTAAGGAAACGATCGCAAACTGCGACTACACCGTGATGATTCCGATGTACCACGAGGTCGATTCTCTGAATGTTGCAAGTGCCAGCGCGGTCGCATTCTGGCAGCTCGGACGCCGAAAGCAATGACCCGCAATCGTGTGCTCCGTCAGCTCCGACAAGAGCTTACGTTTTGCTTTCCGTGATACCGGCAAGCCCTCTGGCACGAGCAATGGTCTTTGTCGCAATCACATCTGCGCCGAGACCGAGAACATTTGGAAGAATCACGGTTCCAGCATAGACCGGTGCGGTCAGGCACTGTCTGCGAATCTCCTCAACCACATGAAAAATCTCCTCGCGCGGAATCGGGGCAGTCAGACGCACACTCACAAGCGGGAGTTCGCCTCCCTCTACAAGCACAGAGGTTGCGATGTTTCGCTTCGGACATACCAGTTCCTGTGTCACATACTCTTTTCCCTTCGGGCAGAGATTTCCGCTGACTGAGTGAAGCGTTGTCCCCTCATAATCGACTTCAATCTCACATCCGTTTGGACATAAAATACAGGTAAATACTCTATTCACTGCAGATCACCACCTTTACCGGATTCTTGGATTTCAGCTTTGCATGGGGAAGCACCATCTGCTCCATCTCCGCCGGAATCGCCTTTTTCAGCTTCTTAGATACAAGAACTTCCCCGTCCTGAGAGATTGTAATACGACAGTTCTTCATCGGACGGCGCACACGCATCGAGAACGTCACATCTTTCTCCCCGCTGATCGCCTCCGGAAGCACATATCCGAGAGGACCGTCTGCTTCCACTGCAATCTCACACTCCGGAAGCTCCTGTGTCTTCACCCAGTCGACGACGGCATCTGCGAGACGCTCTGCCTCGAGAGAAACGAAATCGACGAGATCATGAACATGGAGAACATTTCCTCCTGCAAAGATTCCCGGAACCTTCGTCTGACAGTTCTCATCGACGAGAGGTCCCTTCGTTCTCGGATCGAGGGTCACCCCGGCTTTTAAGGAGAGTTCATTTTCCGGAATCAGACCAACTGAGAGGATCAGCGTATCACAGTCATAATCTTTCTCCGTTCCTGGAATCGGCTTGAAATTCTCATCCACCTCGCTGACCGTCACAGACTCAAGTCGGGATTTTCCGTGAATTCCCGTCACTGTATGGCTCAAATACAGCGGAATGCCGTAATCATTCAGGCACTGTTCGATGTTTCTCGGAAGTCCGCTCGGATACGGCTGAATCTCAAAGACAGCAAGAACTTTTGCGCCCTCAAGCGTCATTCTGCGCGCCATGATCATGCCAATATCGCCGGAACCGAGGATGATGACGTTGCGTCCCACCATCGTATTTTTCAGGTTGACGTAAGTCTGAGCCACGCCCGCCGTCATCACGCCCGCCGGACGCTCTCCTGGGATCGAGAGTGCGCCCCTCGTTCTCTCTCTACATCCCATTGCGAGGATAACCGCATCCGCCTGATACTGCAAAAGTCCATTCGGAGATGCCGAAGTCACAAGGCGATCCTTTGTCAGACCGATGACCGTCGTGTCCGTGATAATCTCAATTCCAAGTTTTTTCGCCTGATCGACAAAGCGACTCGCATATTCCGGACCGCTGAGTGTCTCCTTGAAACGGGTCAGTCCAAATCCGTCATGAATACACTGGCGGAGAATTCCGCCCGGTTGGTGTTCTCTCTCAAGAATCACAATATCTTTGATTCCCTTTTCATAGAGTCTGATTGCTGAGGCAAGCCCTGCTGGACCACCGCCAATGATCACTACACTTTTATGTACTGGATTCATCTTTTTCCCTCCTGTCCGCTCAAAGCGCATCCTCTTTCTCACAGCTTTTATCTGCGTCTGTTTCCGTCTTCGTTCGGACATCGCCCGTAAACATCCATCCGTCCTCCCGACAGTAACGCAGGTCTTCTTTCTTTGTCCCTGTCTCCTGCATCAGAAGCTCTGAAATTTTAGCCTGGCAGTAACCGCCCTGACAGCGTCCCATCATCGCACGACAACGATATTTCACCCCCGTCACCGTGTGCACACCGAGCGGATTGTGAATCGCGGAGAGGATCTCGGCGCGCGTGATATTTTCACAGCGACAGATCACATCGCCGTAATCCGGATTCTGACGAATCAGCTCTGCCTGCTCATCCGGTGTCTTGTCACGGAAGGTCTCTGTGCGTCTGCGGATCGGATCAAAGTTCGGATTGGTTTTCAGCGTCTCAACCTCCTCAATCAGTCGAACCACTTCCTTTGAAATCGGCACGGCGCTCGTCAGACCCGGTGACTCGATTCCCACAAGATTGATCGCATGGGGCGCAATCTCATCTCGGCGCTCAATCACAAAGTCGTGATATCCGCCCTCCTCCTTCGGTGCCAGCTTCGGTCGGATTCCCGCAAAGTTTCGGATGAACGATTCTTTCTTTAAATAAGGGAAAATCCGTGATCCGTCTTTGATCAACAGATCCATCGTGTGCTGTGTCACCGAATAGTCGTCATCGGAATCAATGTACTCGGAACTCGGTCCGATAAAGACATTTCCATCGATCGATGGCGTCAAGTGAATGCCAAGTCCGCCCTCCTTCGGATTCGGAACGGGATAGGCGGGAACCGGAAGCATCGGTCCGATCTTCTGATCGAGAATGAAGTACTCGCCCCGGCACGGATAGATCGTGTACTCGTCAATTCCGAGCATCGTGGAGATCTTTGCAGAGCCGAGACCGGCGCTGTTTACAATCCAGCGACTCCGAAAACTTCCTTTCGTCGTCGTCACGGTGTAAATCCCGTCTTCGTCCGTCTCAATCGCTGTGACCTCATGGGAAAAGAAGAAGGAAACGCCATTTTTTGCTGCGTTTTCTGCAAGTCCAACCGTGTACTGGAATGGATCGAGGATCGCCGTTGAGGGGGACCACATCGCAAATTCTCCGCCGACAAGAGGGGCAATCTCGTGAATTCGCTCCTTGTCGATGAGTTCAAGCCCCGGAACTCCATTCTTGTCGCCGGTTGCCTTCATCTGTTCCAGACGCTTTCGATCATCCTCGTTGAAACCCACAATCAGCTTTCCGGTTCTCTTATATGGAATATCCAGCTCTTTCGCAATCTGGTCAAACATTCGGTTTCCTTCCACACAGAAACGCGCCATCAATGATCCCGGCTTGTTGTTGAATCCTGCGTGGAGAACTCCGGAATTTCGTGCACTTGTCTCACAGCACACATCCGGTTCTTTTTCTAATACGCCAATGTTGAGACAGTAACGCGACAACTCTCTCGCAATCGCACTTCCCACTACACCGGCTCCAATAATCAGACAGTCATAAGTAACGGTAGTATCCTGTTCGATCATAATTGCCTCCTCTCAAGTCTCCTCAATCTTCCCTGGTCTTTCCCATTTTGACTTTCGTTGACTTTTCTATTCCTGTTTTTCTTTTTCGCATTTGCTTTCTGTTTTGTATCTGCCTTCTACCAGATTCGCATCTGTTTCGTATGCAACATGTATGCATTATATACATACTTTTTTCACTTTGTCAATTTCTTTTCCAAACATTTTTCAATAATTTTGTCCTGGACTTTCACAATTAAAGCGTTGTTGATATAACAGGAAAAATATTGTAAAACCGCTTGACTTTTCGATTTTAGGGTCGTATAATACAGGCAACTCGAGCGAAACTGATCAATAATCCTTTTATTAAGGGGTTCATCCTTGACAAAGACTGACAAAGGCGTCAGAGGCATCCGCGCTATCTGCGGAAATGTGTTTTATGCATATTCTGCATATTTATACATTTTATAATGGCCTCGGCGCTATTTTTTCACACTTTTCACATGGAGGTATCGAACATGACTTTATGGACTGTATTTACCGATGTAAGCCTGATGGCCGGACTTCTTCTGGTTGGTCAGGTACTGAGAGCAAACGTAAAAATTTTTCAGAAACTTCTGATTCCCCCGTCTCTGATCGCCGGATTCTTAGCACTCGCCTTTGGACCAAATGGTCTCGGCGTGATTCCGTTTTCCGGAAGTCTCGGAACTTACGCAAGCGTCCTAATCGTTCTGATCTTCGCGGCAATGCCGATCGGTGATGCTCCCGCCAAAGAACATTTGAGTGGAAAGGCAATCGGTGGAATGTTTTTTAACATCACCGGAATCGCCGTTCTCCAGTATGGTGTCGGCATGTTTCTTTCCTTATATGTATTAAACCGTTTCTTCACAAACTTAAATCCCAGCTTCGGTCTTATGATGGCAACCGGTTTCTACGGCGGTCATGGAACGGCTGCCGCAGTCGGCTCTACCTTCGCCGGTCTCGGCTGGGAGGAAGCTGGTGACCTCGGCATGACAACTGCAACCATCGGCATTGTCGGCGGTATCCTCGGTGGCATCGCGATCATCAACTGGGGCACTCGAAAAGGCTATACTCACTATGTCACTGATCCGAAAAACCTCCCTTCTGAGCTTCGCACCGGTCTGATTGCACCGGAAAAGCAGAAACAGGGTGGCAAGATCACCATCTCCAGCATCTGCGTGGACCCAATGGCATTTCACCTCGCAATCGTTCTTGTTCCGTCCCTCTGCGGATATTATCTCTGTCAGTTTTTGAAAACCCTGATCCCGGCTGAGATTCCGGCATTCTGTATGGCATTGCTCTTCGGATTCGTAATGCAGGGCATCTTAAAGCGCACTGGCTCAAGCAAATATATCGACAGAAGCACAATCAGCCGAATCAGCGGAACCTCCACCGATTTCCTGATCATCTCCGGTGTCGGCTCTGTAAAACTCGCTCTCGTTATGCACTACGCAGTTCCGCTGATTGTGGTCTGTGTCGCAGGTTTCCTTGTCACCTTCCTCTGGTTCATGCTCGTCGGCGCAAAGAGTTCTCCTTACGACTGGTTCGAGCGCAACATGATGGTGTGGGGTCATGCAACTGGTGTTGCTGCCACCGGAGTTCTTCTCCAGCGCGTTGTTGACCCGGATTTAAAATCCCGCGGTATCGAGGATTCTGGAATCTCTGATCTGTTCAATCGTCCGATTCTCGTTGCCCTTCAGGTTGTTCCTCCGATCATCATCTCCCAGTTTGGTGTCTACGGCGCAAATCTTGTGACCTGGGTGATCCTCGGCGGTGTCGCTCTGATGTTCGTCGTTGCCTACCTCTTAAACTGGTGGAGACCGGGCAATCCGATTGCCATCTATCACCCAACCTCCTCTTCCTCAAAATCTGCAACTGGCGGTATTGCAAATGCCGACGGTGCAGAAGGGGTATAAGGTATCACCCGAAATTGATAAAAACCTGATTAGCAAAATAAAGAACGCTGTGGCAAAGAATTTCTCTGTCACAGCGTTCTTTATTTCTTCTCTTACTTCAACGATGCCTCATAATCAGCCTGAAACTTTGCAATTCCTGCATCTGTCAGCGGATGCTTCGTCATCATTCAAAATCATTGCGCGCAGAATGCCCGGAAGCTCCTGCTCTCTCTTTCCTGCACCGAGTCCGATTTTCTCAATCACAAAGGTCTCTGGCAGCTTCTCGGAGGTACGCACAGCCGCCACAATCGCTGCACCGGTCGGCGTCACATACTCGCCCTTTGCACCGGTCATACGCAGTCTTAAGCGATTTGCTGTTGCAATATTGGCGACTGCCGGAACTGGAATCGGAAGAATTCCATGCTGACAGCACACGGTTCCGCTTCCCTCACAGAGAAACGGGACGATGACATGTTCAATTCCCAGATTATCAAAGCATACCGCTACCGACACAATATCTATGATGGAATCGATCGCTCCGACCTCGTGAAAATGTACCTGATCCAATGTCGTTCCATGCGCCTTTGCCTCTGCTTCGCCGAGAATTGTAAAAATCTTCACGGCAAGTCTGCGCGCTCCTTCACTCAGATCCGCCTGCTCCAAAATTGCCAGAATTTCCTTCATTCCGCGGTGCTCGTGATGATGATGGTGGTGATCATGCGTCTCCTCACCATGTGCGTCATGATCATCATGCTCATGAGTATGCGTATGATCGTCATCGTGAACATGATCGTGGCAGTGTTCATGATGCTCCTCCCCATGATGATGTCCGTAAAGATAATTCATATTGTGATCGTGATTTTCATGCTCTGCATCCAGCTTTACAAGAAAATCACATGCATCCAGTGCGGACTTTTTTACTCTCGTCACTTCTGTCTGAAATCCCTGAATGGGAAGGCTCGCAAGTGCCTTCTCAAGCACTTTCTGATCTGCTCCCAGATCAAGAAGTGCTCCCACCGTCATATCTCCACTGATTCCTGAATAACACTCCAGATATAATGATCTCATCGTTCTTCTCCTGTTTCTTTTTTCTTAGAATAATACCCCTATAATTTTTCTTTCTTATACGCTTTTCCTATTCGCATTCAACTGAATCTCACATTTTTTCTTAATATCAAATGCAGAGAAATACATCTCCTCCATCGGAATCCAGCGTGATTGAAACATCTCAAGTTTCTCTGCCCCGTTTCGCTTTAAAATGCGCTCCTGCTGTGTCTCGGGATCAATATCCACAAACACATGCAAATCATACTGATCAAAAAGCTCTGGATGGCACGAATACGAGCCTTCCACCACAATCAGCGATCCGACTTCTACTGAGATCGGATCCCCGAGCACCCACTTTCCACACAGAAACGGGCGATAGCTCAAAGTCGCTCCATTCTCCGCCGTCTTTAGTGGATTCAGCACCTCTTCCCAAAAACGCTCCCGGTCGACATTTCCTCCCGGCTCTTCATAACGCTCCTTCGTCCGCTGTTCTATCCGCAGATAAAAATCATCCATGTGAAAGAGCACACAGCCCGTCCGCTTCTGGATCTCCTGCGCGAGTGTCGTTTTTCCCGCCCCGCATCTGCCGTCAACAGCGACAAAAACCCGCGGATACAGAGCTTGCAATCCGCGGATTTCTCTCAGGATATTTTCTGTCTCCTGAGCCATACAGGATAACTCTTCCGCCATCCCTTTCTGGTCATCACAGCCATCCTGATTCTGTCCTTGTATGTTTTGTAATTTCTGAGATTCTTGTGATTTTTGCATTTTCTAAATTTCCTGTGTCTTTATTCTATGTCTTTATTCTGTATCTTTTTATATCTTGTTGTATCCTTTTGTATCTTTCTTTATTTTCTCTCTAATTCCTCAAAAAATCAATATCGCAATTTATCACAACTCACTGAATCGTGAATGTTTGCGCGTCTATTATGCCCGCTCTGTCTGAGAAAGTTTCAGAACATTCGCGCGATCTAAAGCCATCATCACAGTCGGAATCAGCACGAGCTGAAGAATGATTCCCGGGATTGCATTGAGGAAAGCTCCTGCCATAAACATTTGCCAGGTAAATACGCTTCCCGTAACACCTAAGAGTACCACCTCAGCGAGTGCCCAAACAATGCGTCCTGCAAGCATTGCAATAATCAGACTCCGATAAAGCGCAAGCATATTTTTCCACTTGGAATGTCCGTAAGCAAGTCCGATTACCAGTCCATACGTTCCAAGTTCCACTGCCATCGCCATTCCATTCGGAAACAGCTTCGGCATGCCAAAGAGCATTCCGCGCACGATCGGGAGCAGAAATCCGACTGCAAGTCCATATTTCCAGCCGACGATCAATCCACACAGTAGAACCGGAATGTGCATCGGAAGCAATACTTTTCCGATTGCCGGAATCTGTCCAATCCAGAACGGAAGCACAATTCCAAGTGCAAAGAACATTGCGGAAAGTGTGAGTTTTCTTGTTTTCTCCTGATTGCTCTCTCTCTGAGTTTTCTTTTTGTTTTGTCTTGTTTGATCCATATTTCCTGTCCTTTCTAAAAAATGAGATTTCTGAAAATAATAAAAAATAATGGAAATTCCAAAAATCAGATCGGCAGCTACACCAAATATGTAATCGCTTCGGCAACCATATTCTCCTGCGCCGAATGCACCTCTTCGTTCCACTGCGGTCGGTGCATAACAAGCGCCACTGGCGCTTTGCATCCTTGCGGAGCATTTTTTGCTTCATAGGACGCAATTTCCTATGAAACGAAAAAGGATCACCAAATACAGGCTTCCGCCTTATATTCGATGATCCTTCTGATCACATAAAGTACTTGTGTACTTCGCTTCTATAATAATGCAATTATACAGAAAAAAATACACTTCTGTCAACCCATATTTTTTTCTCATATCCTTACATTCCCATTTCTTTGTTTTAGCTCACCAGTGGAAGAATCCAGGTGCTCCAAATCCAGCTCACCGGAAATACAAGCACCATCGCAGGAATCATATCCGCTGTCGGGAACATTTTTACCTTCATCATACGGAAAGCGGTTGCCAGCATGATAAATCCGCCCGCTGCCTTAAAATCATCAATCATCTCCGGGGTTGTCATCGGATAAATCAGACCTGCACAGAAGAAAAGTGCAAGGAAGATGATTAACTGAGGAATTGCAATCAGAGACACCACTCCACCAAGCATGCATGCAAAAATCATTGCCGTGAACAGATCCAGCACCGACTTTGCAATCAGAATACTGTGATCTCCGGTCATTCCAGATACAATCGAACCATAGATTCCGGTTCCGCTCGCACAAAACAGCACAATCACCGTCACCAGAGTTGTCATGAACTCTTCCTCTGAAATAGAAGTATTCTTATTCGTCACAATCTTTGATGCAACATTCTGCATCATGCCTGCGCCCTTCTGAATCTTATCTCCTAAATGAATCATCAGTCCAATTGCAGTTCCGATTACCACGGAAAAGATGACCGCCGGCATATTTCTCATCAGCATAACCGAACTGATTCCCATTCCCATCGCACAGACACCGAAAATCATATTCAGATTTTCCTTAAAGTCAAGATCGAGTCGATCCTCCACAAATAGACCGATCAGACCTCCTGCCACAATCGACAGCGCATTAACCAAAATTCCAACTGGCATAACTCTTCATTCCTTCTTTCCCTATTCTTTTATCTTTTTTGCCTTATCTTATAATCATAACGAGAACTTATCCTTTATGTCAACTTATTTTTCTTCGTTTTCAAAATCTTCGTTCCTGGCACATGCGCATGAATAGTGATCCCCGTAACACCGTAATACCAGTAATGCTTGCCACCCGCTCCGTCTCCATGATATGATGGAAACAGCAATTCCAATCTTTTCGGTATGTCAAAGTCATTCACAGCATCATTCAAAAAGATTTTTTGAGATTTTCAACATCCTCAGAAAAATTTAGAAAGGATTTATTAAATTATGAAGAAATCTGTTACCGTCCGCAACATCACAATCGGAGAGGGACTTCCGAAAGTCTGCGTCCCGATTGTAGGCACTACCTTAGAAGAGATCACTGCGTCTGCCACAACGATCAAGAACGTTTCCCCTGACGTCGTGGAATGGCGTGTCGACCACTTCCAGAATATTCTCGATCAGAATGAGATGGAGACGGCACTTCACACCCTCCGCGAGATTCTCCCGGACACTCCTCTCCTCTTCACCTTCCGCACCAAGAAAGAGGGCGGAGAGTGCGAAATCTCAATGGAGGATTACATTCTCTTAAATCACCGCGCCGTCACCTCCGGTCTTGTCGACTTGATCGATGTCGAAATCTTCAGCGGTGATGACATTGTTCAGAACATAATTGCGGACGCACACGCACACGAAGTTCCGGTCATTGCATCGAATCATCATTTTCATGAGACCCCGATTGAACAAACTCTTCTGAATATTTTCAAGAAAATGGATTTTCTGGGCGCTGACATCCTGAAAATCGCTGTCATGCCAACTTCCAGACGCGATGTCATCCGCCTGCTCTCTGCTACGGAAAACGCTTCCCGTTTTTCCAGAAAACCGATCATCACAATGTCGATGGGAGGCACGGGTCTCATCAGCCGTCTCTGTGGGGAAGTCTTCGGTTCCGCTCTGACCTTCGGTGCAGTCGGAAAGGTTTCCGCTCCCGGTCAGATCAACGCCGAAGATTTACGCTCTGTGCTGAATCTGATTCACCAGAACCTGCCAGAAGATACACAGGAGAAGTAGAAACATACCCAAAACACTACTCCAAATAAAAAAAGAACTCTCTCCCGATATGATTGATCGTTTATCTGTCTCCAGAATCCAAAATCATATCGGAAAGAGATTTCTTTTTCTCAATATTTATGATGCGATTATACGTAATTGTATGTAATGATACATGATCGCACGTGATGATTCCCGTTTCTTATTTCTTATGCTGTCTTATGCCAGTACCGTTCCTACCGGGAAGAGACTGCGGAATACCTTGCGAACCAGCGGTCCTGCAACGATCAGCTGGAACGGAAGTGCCATGATAAAGTTCTTCGGGATGTTTGTCAGCCAGATGATCGGAACAAGATTCCAAGCGCCAGTATGGGTGCATGCCTCTAATGCGCCGTACAGGGACATGAAAAATACCATCGGAACAACCATGCAGGTAGATACACAGATTGCCTTCTTCAGTCCGCTATCCTGCGGTTTTACCAGAAAACGGAAGGCAAATCCCTTTGCAAATCCAGACACAACAAACCAGTCGAGACACATTGCAAATATGCAGGCGATCGGAAATCCCACCCATGCTTCCTTAATCGTCTCCAAATTCAGTGCTCCCATGTGAAGCGTCACGTTGTAAATGCTCATCCAGAGCACCATCGTGCAACACATCATCACAGTAAAAATCAAACTCTCTCTCTTATTCTGTGGCATACTCGTTTTTCTCCTTTTTTCTTTCGTTTTTCTCTTTTTTGTTTCTTTCTTTTCTGTCGTTTTCTTTTCTCTGTTGCCTTTTGTTTTTTCGGTTCGTTTCCTTGCCGTTTCATTCTTTTTTTCAGCTTCTTATGTCTGAAAACTCTTCCAATTTCAAACTGCAAGTCCCCATTATACAGAAAATTTTCTGTCTTCGTAAGCACTTTTTTTCATTTCGTCGAAATGTCCTTTGACACCTCTTTTACTCTGCTTTCTGTATCGTCATTTTCATTCATTTTTCTTTCTGTTTCGGCTTCTCTTTTGCCTGTTTTGCGCATGAAAATGTATGAAAAAAAGAATGTGCCTTGGCACATTCTCGCGCCGAGGCGCGGTTGCTTCGGCAACCATCTACTCCTGCGCCGAGTGCGC
>JAJEPU010000049.1 GCA_020686985.1 Brotaphodocola catenula | reverse complement strand
TGTTTTCAAAGTAACGGCAGGGATTTTCTGCGCTTTTGCAGGCTTTACAATAATTTGTTTGAAATAGCACAACAGGTTAAATTATAAAAAATTTAAGGTGCTGTAGCATTAGAAAAAACAAGTTTGTCGTCACCAATACAACCCCTTACTTCTCATCACATACCTGGAAAATATAGAACTTCAGGTAATAAGAAGACTGGTCTTTCTCCCACAGGATCGGATGGTCTGCTGCCTGGGTGCGATACTCAACCTGGCGCAGGCGCTTATGAACTCCGGCTGCCGCCTCGCGGATCGTCTTTGCGAAGAGCTCCGGGTCCATGAAGTGAGAGCATGAGCAGGTGGCAAGATAACCGCCGTCCTTGACGAGCTTCATTCCGCGCAGGTTGATTTCGCGATAACCCTTGACGGCATTCTTGATAGAGTTGCGGGACTTTGTGAACGCCGGAGGATCGAGGATAACAACATCATACTGCTCACCCTGCGCTTCCAACTGTGGCAGAAGATCAAAGACATCTGCGCAGGTGAATTTAACGCGATCGGATAAACCATTTAAGGAAGCGTTTTCCTCTGCCTGTGCGACACCAAGTTCAGAAGCGTCCACACCGAGCACGGAGGAAGCACCGGCGATTCCTGCATTCAGAGCGAAAGAGCCAGTGTGGGTGAAACAGTCGAGAACTTTCTTACCCGGGCAGAGACGCTGGATTGCGAGACGGTTGTACTTCTGGTCGAGGAAGAAACCGGTCTTCTGACCATCCTGAACATCTACCATATAGTGAACGCCATTCTCAATGATCTCAACCTTTGTGTCAAATGGCTCGCCGATAAATCCCTTGAAACGCTCCATTCCCTCCTGAAGACGAACTTTTGCGTCGCTTCTCTCGTAAATTCCGCGGATTGTGATACCGTCCTCCGCGAGAATCTTTTTCAGAAGGTCGAGGATTGTCAGCTTCAAACGGTCGATACCGAGTGCGAGAGATTCCACAACGAGAACGTCGGAGAATTTGTCCACGACGAGTCCCGGAAGGAAATCTGCCTCTCCAAAAATCAGACGACAGCTGGAGGTGTCGACTGTGGACTTGCGGTACTCCCACGCATTGCGCACGCGCATCTCAAGGAAAGCATCATCGATGACGGTATCCTTGCGCCGTGTCATCATGCGGACGGTGATCTTGGAGCGGGTGTTGATGAAGCCCTGCCCCATCGGGTATCCGTCAAAATCTTCTACATGAACGAGATCTCCGTTTTCGTAATCCCCCTTGATCTCATTGATTTCATTATCGTAAATCCAGGCTCCGCCGGCTTTGATGGTACGGCCCTCGCCTTTTTTCAAAATGACTGTTGCCATGAAAATAATCTCCTTTGTCCTGTTTATCGTTTTTTGTTTTCTTTTTTGTTTTTTTCGTTTCCTGTTTTGTTGAGCTATCTGTTTCTGAAATGGGTAATTTATCAATCCCTACTTTGAAATATTATAGTACAGAATTGCGGGGACTGTAAAGAAAAACAGAGAAAGAAGAAAGGCAAAAAAATAGAAAAAACAGAAAAATTGGGAAAAGTATGCGCCCAAATCATTGCCGAAATGGTTAGCAAAAAACAACATAGCGGTTAGCAAAAAACAACACAATAGTTAGCGAAAAACAACATTTTTTATTGATAAAAGTTGGGCTTGACTAACAGGGATCTTGAGTGATAACATCTGTTTAACGGTTCGGACAAACCGAAAAATCACTGCTGTTTTGGGTGACAGAAGAGAGGTGTGAGAAAGGGATGAAGCAACACAGATTCTGGGCCTGGGCGATGATGCTTTGTCTGGCGATGACGGTTTATACTGGATATAAGCACAGATGAAGAATAAGAGAGACGAACCCCGAAAAATAAAAAATAATTGGTCTTATAAAGAAGGAGGATTTTATCATGAAGATTAGTGTAGATTGCGTAAAGAAGATTGGTTTATTCGCAGGTGGCGTTCTGTTCGGAACTGCTGGTATGAAGGTTCTGGGAAGCAGTGATGCAAAGAAGTGCTACATCAACTGCCTGGCAGCTGGTCTGCGCGCTAAGGAGTGCGTAATGAACACCGCTACCAACATTCAGGAGAATGCTGAGGATATCCTGGCAGAGGCTAAGGAGATTAACCGTCAGCGTGCAGAGGCAGAGAACGTTGTATTTGAGGACGAGAGCGAAGATGCAGAGACTGCTGCCGAGGAGACGACTGCTGAGGAAGAGTAATCACGGCAGACGGGCAATCGCTTGAAATCAGACGGAAAAAGGGGGCTGTCGCACAATGGGGCGTACATTGCCCCCCTCTTTTATGCAAATGATGCAAAATTCGTCGCTGATGAGATTGACTGTGTGATATGCGTGAATTGGGAATCGTAACTGTGCAGAAGGAGAAAGAGAGAACAACATGAAATTTGCAGTAAAACATGAGCTTGCCGGACGAATCCGCGTGCATATGTGGCAGAAGAACATGACGATGCGGGAAGCGGATATTCTGGCATATTATCTGGAAAATCTGCCGGGAGTAACTCTGGCAAAGGTATATGAGCGGACAGCAGATGCTGTGATCTGTTATAGTGGAGACAGAAAAGACATCCTGGAAGGATTGCAGAAATTTAGCTACCAGGATAACCAGCTCGAGGAGATCGTTCCGAAGGACAGCGGAAGAGAGCTGAATGCAGAATATAAGGAAAAGCTGATTCAGAGAGTCTGCACACGAATTGTGACTCAGACCGTTCTTCCGGCACCGGTTCGTGCGGTCTATACGGGAATCAAGGCAGTTCGCTATATCATTAAGGGAATCAAATGCCTGTGGAAGCGCAAGCTGGAGGTTGAGGTTCTCGATGCAACGGCAATCACGGTTTCGATCCTGAGAAGAGACTTTAATACAGCAGGTTCCGTCATGTTCCTGCTTGGAATCGGAGAACTGCTGGAGGAGTGGACGCACAAGAAGTCCGTCGGTGATCTGGCACGAAGCATGTCCTTAAATGTCAGCAAGGTATGGCTGAAGGCAGACGGCACCGAGGTCCTTGTTCCGATCTCTCAGGTTAAAGAAGGTGATGAGGTTCTCGTCCATGTCGGAACAATGATCCCGCTTGACGGTATCGTTGTAGAGGGCGAGGCCATGGTAAACCAGGCATCGATGACGGGCGAGTCCATTCCGGTCAAGAAGGAAACGGGTTCCTATGTCTATGCCGGAACCGCTCTTGAGGAGGGAGAGATCACGATCTGCGTCAAGAAGGCAGCTGGTTCTACCCGCTTTGAGCGAATCGTCACGATGATTGAAGAGTCCGAGAAACTGAAGTCTTCCGTAGAGGGTAAGGCGGAGAACCTTGCAGATGCCCTTGTTCCGTGGAGTCTTGGCGGTACGGCTCTGACCTACCTGCTGACCCGCAATGCGACGAAGGCACTGTCTATCCTGATGGTAGATTTCTCCTGCGCACTGAAACTTGCAATGCCACTCGCTGTGCTTTCTGCAATCCGTGAGGCAAATGTTCATCACATTACCGTAAAGGGTGGAAAGTTCATGGAGGCGATTGCAGATGCAGATACGATCGTCTTCGATAAGACGGGTACTCTGACCAAGGCAAAGCCGGTTGTTGTCGACATTGTGACCTTCGGTAACAGAGACAAGAATGAGATGCTCAGAATCGCAGCCTGCCTTGAGGAGCATTTCCCGCACTCGATGGCAAATGCAGTCGTTCAGGAGTCTCTGAGCAGACATCTTGTTCACGATGAGATGCACACGAAGGTGGAGTACATCGTTGCACACGGAATTGCAAGCCAGATCAATGGTGAGCGCGTCGTGATCGGAAGCCATCATTTCGTATTTGAGGATGAGAAGTGTGTGATTCCGGCGGATGGTCAGGCGAAGTTTGATGCACTTCCGGAGGAGTATTCTCACCTGTATATGGCGATCGGCGGAGAGCTCGTAGCCGTGATCTGCATCGAAGATCCGCTTCGCCCGGAGGCAGAGGCAGTTCTGCGTCAGCTTCGTGAGGCAGGCATCAAAAAACTTGTCATGATGACCGGTGACAGTGAGCGTACCGCTCGTGCGATTGCGCGCAGAGTCGGCGTGGATGAGTATTATTCCGAGGTTCTGCCGGAGGATAAGGCCCGCTATGTTGAGGAAGCGAAGAAGAATGGCCACAAGGTTATCATGGTCGGTGATGGCATCAACGATTCCCCGGCACTTTCTGCCGCAGATGTCGGTGTCGCAATCAGCGAGGGTGCGGAGATTGCGCGAGAGATTGCAGATGTGACGGTTTCTGAGGATGATCTTGCACAGCTTGTGATCCTCAAACAGTTGAGCAACTGCCTGATGAAGAGAATTCACTCCAACTATCGTTTTGTCATCAGCTTCAACCTTGGACTGATCCTCTTAGGTGTAGGCGGAATCCTTGCTCCGACAACGTCGGCACTTCTGCACAACACTTCCACGCTTGCGATCAGCCTGAAGAGTATGACGAACCTGATCGAGGAGCAGGAGTAATGGTGCGAGGCAGAAAAACACATGTGGTTTGCTGTGAGCGCAGAGCGTGTTGATCAAAATATTTTGATCAACAATTCGGAAAATAAAAGATTCAGAGAATAAAAGATACAGAAGATACGGCTGTACGGGGGAGAACTTGTACAGCCGTATTTTTGTGCGCATTGCCAAAAACGCGAGTCTGCTATATAATGATAAAATGACACCGGATTTTTCAAGATTCGGCACAGGTGTGGAGAGAATAAGGAGGAAAAATCATGGCATTTCAGGAGATTTCGATTGACAGTCTGGAGTTTAATCCGTTTCATAAGATTCAGAAAGAGTGGATGCTGATCACAGCCGGAGATGAGAAGAAGAGCAACACGATGACAGCAAGCTGGGGCGGTCTCGGCATTATGTGGGGAAAGAACATTGCGACGGCATACATTCGTCCTCAGCGCTACACGAAGGAGTTTGTTGATGCCAATGAGTATTTTACACTCTCCTTCCTGCCGGAGGAGTACCGCAAGGCGCTGAGCGTGTGCGGAAGCGTATCCGGACGCGACGGGGACAAGTGGTCGGCTTCCGGTCTTCATCCGTACTATGTTGATGGAACGACGGCAGTTGAGGAGGCAAATCTGATTTTTGTATGCAAGAAACAGTATCATCAGGAGATGAAGCCGGAGTGCTTTGATGAGAAGGAAAATGACACGAAATGGTATCCGGAAAAGGACTACCACACGATGTATATGGGAGAGATCGTAAAGGTTCTCAGACGTGTATAAGGGGAAGGAGAAATCATGGGGAGTGCAGGCGAGGAAAAACAACACCAGAAAAACAGGCGTGAGATGCTGATTGAGGGGGATGTCCGAAAAGTAATTCCGCGCCTTGCAGTGCCGACGATCATCAGCATGATGATCAGTGCGATTTACAACATGGCGGATACTTTTTTTGTGAGCCAGCTTGGAACAAGTGCTTCCGGAGCAGTCGGGATCATCTTCTCGGCGATGGCGATCATTCAGGCGATTGCGTTTACGATCGGAATGGGAAGCGGAAACTATATGGCGCGCTGTCTTGGAGGAGGAGATCAGAGAGAGGGCGAGATTGCTGTCTCAACGGCATTTTTTACGGGACTGATTATCGGAACTGCGCTTGGCATTTTCTGCCTGTTTCGGATCGATGAGATTGTTATGCTCCTCGGTTCGACGGAGACGATTAAACCGTATGCGGTGGAGTATGCGCGCTATATCTTCCTTGCGACCCCGTTTATGATGTGCTCGTTTATCATGAACAATCTCCTGCGTCTTCAGGGACTTGCCTCCCTCGCGATGATTGGAATCACGACAGGCGGAATCCTCAATATGGTTCTCGATCCGATTCTGATTTTCGGTTTTGGACTAGGAACTTCCGGAGCGGCGATTGCGACAGGATTTTCTCAGATTGTGAGCTTCTGTATCCTGCTCTATCAGTGCAACCGTGGCAAGGGCTGTATCCCGATCCGCTTTAAGAATTTTCGCCCATCGCTTCATCTGTATGGTCAGGTGCTCAACGGCGGAATGCCATCTCTGTCACGTCAGGGAATGGCGAGTCTTGCAACCGTCATTTTAAACACGACGGCTCACCCGTTCGGAGATGCGTCGATCGCGGCGATGGCGATTGTAAACCGTCTTGTTTTTCTCGTAAACTCTGCGGTCATTGGTTTTGGTCAGGGCTTTCAGCCTTTGTGTGCATTCTCGTTTGGAGCCGGGAAATATCGCCGTGTGAAGGAGGCCTTCTGGTTCTGCGTGAGGTTCACGACAACGATTCTGCTTGTGATCTGCATCGGCGGATTTCTTGTGTCAAAACCGGTGATTATGATGTTCAGACGAAATGATCCGGAGGTCATTGCAATCGGAACGCTTGCACTCCGCCTTCAGATTTTGACGATGTGGATGAATGGATTTCTGACGATGAGCAACATGATGTCGCAGTCAATCGGATTTGGTGTACGTGCTACGATCCTTGCGATTGCGAGACAGGGACTCTTCCTGATTCCGATTCTTCTGATTGGAACTCATTTCTGGGGACTTCTCGGAATTCAGACAGCCCAGCCGATCGCAGATCTCTTTACCCTGCTTCTCTCCGTGATCATCATGAGTGGGATTTTCAAGGAGCTTGACCGCAAAGAAAAGGAAGCAGAATCCGTTACCGCTTAAGCAACGCGTGAATAGGAACATGGTAACAGACTCCGAGTAGAGTGTTTGCGGAAAAGCACTTGACGGCAGACAGGATATGACATAAAATTGAGAAACGAATGAAAATGTAAAGTGGAAAAACCGATCAGGTTGACAATAACAATGTGGAAAGGAAGGCTTTGCTATGGGCATCATCCGAGCTTCCAAACTGATATATGAATACATCCGGAGAGATGAAGATGAGCACGTGGAAGAAGTCAACCGTGCCATCGATCAGCTGACTGTGGATATCAAAAAGGGAGATTTTGTGGCGGTTCTGGGACACAATGGTTCCGGAAAATCCACATTTGCAAAACAGATCAACGGAATCCTTCTTCCGAGCGGAGGAACCGTGTGGGTGTCAGATATGAACACGTCGGACGAGAGTCATATCTGGGACATCCGAAAGACAGCGGGAATGGTTTTCCAGAATCCGGACAACCAGATCATTGGAAACATTGTTGAGGAGGATGTCGGCTTCGGACCGGAGAACCTCGGTGTTCCGACGGATGAGATCTGGAAGCGTGTTGATAGGAGTCTTGCGGCAGTCGGGATGACGGCATACCGATTGAAGTCCCCGAATAAGCTCTCGGGCGGTCAGAAACAGCGCGTGGCGATTGCAGGAGTCATGGCGATGAAACCTCAGTGTATTATCCTTGATGAGCCGACAGCAATGCTTGATCCGAACGGAAGAAAAGAAGTTATTGCGACGCTTCACGAATTAAATAAGAAGGAGAATATCACGATTCTTCTGATTACGCATTATATGGAAGAAGTTATTGACGCGGATCGAGTGATCGTTATGGATGACGGAAAACTTGTGATGGACGGAACTCCGAGAGAGATTTTCTCTCATGTGCAAGAGTTAAAGTCATATCGTCTGGATGTTCCGCAGGTGACAGAGCTAGCGTGGGAGTTGAAGAAGGCAGGAGTCGATCTTCCGGATGGAATTCTCAGCCGGGAGGAATTTATGAATGCCATTCTTCCATTGATGAAAAAACGCTTTCCGGATCAAGTGAATTTGGAAGGTTACTGTCCAGATGTAGGCACTTTTGGAACCGAAAGTGCCGTAAAATAACGTGGTGGTAGCAGATTTTGCCGATTTGGAATGCGAACCATCGGCAAAATCAGTTGCTGTTTGCGCAATGCGTGAACAGTAACGCTGGAAGGAGAAGAATAGATGTCAATCCGAGTAGAACATTTGAATCATATTTATGGAGATGGCACGGTCTACGAGCAGTATGCCCTGCGCGATGTGAACTTTGAGATTCAGGACGGAGAGTTTGTCGGACTGATTGGTCACACAGGCTCCGGAAAATCCACGCTGATCCAGCATTTGAACGGACTGTTGAAGGCGAGCAGTGGAGCGATTTATTACAACGGAGAAAATATTTACGGCGAGGGCTATGACATGCGCGCTCTGCGCAGTAAGGTCGGACTGGTTTTTCAGTATCCGGAGCACCAGCTTTTTGAGGTGGATGTGTTCTCGGATGTCTGCTTTGGACCGAAGAACCAGGGACTTTCGAAGGAGGAGATTGAGGAGCGCGCAAAGGATGCGCTTCGTCAGGTCGGACTTGATGAGAAGTTCTGGGAACAGTCCCCATTTGAACTTTCCGGTGGACAGAAGCGACGCGTCGCGATCGCTGGAGTGCTTGCGATGAAGCCGGAGGTTCTGATCCTCGATGAGCCGACGGCAGGTCTTGACCCGAAGGGACGGGATGAGATCCTCGATGAGCTCACGGCGCTTCACCGGGACAAGCACATGACGATCATTCTCGTCTCTCACAGCATGGAGGACATTGCCCGCTATGCGGACCGAATCATGGTGATGAATCACGGCGAGAAAGTCTTTGACGGACCGCCGAGACAAGTCTTCCATCACTATCGGGAACTTGAAAGGATTGGTCTGGCAGCACCTCAGATCACTTACATCATCCATGAGCTGAGAGATCACGGCGTTCCGATCGATCCGGATCTGATCACCGTGGAGGAGGCGAGAGATGCAATTCTTGCACTTCTCGGCAAGGCAGAAGAGAAGGAAGAGAAGGGTAAGGATAAAGCGGAATGATAAGAGATATTACATTAGGGCAGTATTATCCGGTGGATTCGGTGATTCATCGGATGGACCCTCGTACCAAGCTGTTCGGGACAATGGTATTTATTATTTCTCTGTTTCTTGCGAACAGTATTGTTGCTTACGCAGTGGCGACGGTCTTTTTGATTCTGGCGGTTCGGATATCGAAGGTGCCGTTTAAATTCATCGTCCGGGGACTCAAAGCAGTTGTCTTTCTGCTTCTGATCAGTGTCAGCTTCAACATGTTTCTGACACCGGGCGAGCCGATTTTTCAGATTGGATTTTTAAAGTTGACATGGGAAGGTCTGAGAACTGCCGGATTCATGGCGCTTCGCCTGATCTACCTCGTGCTCGGTTCTTCGATCATGACGCTGACGACAACGCCGAATGAGCTGACAGATGGTCTTGAGAGAAGTCTTGGATTTTTGAATAAAGTCGGAGTTCCGGTGCATGAGATTTCAATGATGATGTCGATTGCGCTTCGATTTATTCCGATTCTCATAGAAGAGACAGATAAGATCATGAAAGCGCAGATGGCGCGCGGTGCTGATTTTGAGACGGGCAACCTGATTCAGAAGGCGAAGAGTATGGTTCCGCTTCTCGTACCGCTGTTTATCTCCGCATTCCGCCGTGCGACGGATCTGGCGATGGCAATGGAAGCGCGTTGCTATCACGGTGGAGAGGGTCGAACCAAGATGAAACCTCTGAAATATGAGAAGAGAGATCGGATCGCTTATCTGGTTTATATTGTGTATCTCGTGCTTGTGATTCTTCTGAGAAAATAGGAGAGGAAGAGCAAAGAATAAAGAGCGAAGAACAAAGAGCAAAGAGAGAAGAACGAAGAGCAAAGAACAAGAGAAAACATAGACAGAAAGGCAATGCGCCTGGAATTCGGATGTCAGGGAGGACGGCAGTTTGAGTTTCAGGCGTTTGTCCTATCAGAGAAAGAGGAGATTGGGGGAAGAGAAAGCACAGGATGAAACGAATCAAACTTGTAGTGGCGTATGACGGCACGAATTACAGGGGATGGCAACTTCAGCCAAACGGAGTCACGATTGAGGAGATGCTCAACCGTGCACTCACGGATTTGTTGAGAGAGCCGATCACTGTGATTGGGGCGAGTCGGACGGATTCTGGTGTCCATGCGAGGGGAAATATCGCTGTGTTTGACACGGAAAACCGTATGGCACCGGAAAAAATCTGTTTTGCGCTGAATGCGAGACTTCCGGATGATATTCGGATTCAGTCCTCACAGGAGGTTCCGGAAGACTGGCATCCGCGCAAGGCGAATTGCACGAAGACGTATGAATATAAGATTTTAAATCGAAAGATCGCGATGCCTCTCGAGAGATTGTATGCACATTTTTGCTATTTTCCACTCGATGTGGAGCGGATGCAGGAGGCAGGCAATTATCTCGTCGGAGAGCATGATTTCAAGAGCTTTTGCACGACGCGGACGCAGGCAGAGGACACGATCAGGACGATTTACAGTCTGAGTGTCACAAAGCAGGACGACATGATCACGATTCGCATCAGCGGAAGCGGTTTCCTCTATAATATGGTGCGAATCATTGCGGGCACGCTGATGAAGGTCGGAATGGGAGTCTATCCACCGGAGCATGTGGTGACGATTCTCGAGGCGAGAGATCGCAGACAGGCCGGGCAGACTGCGGCTGCACATGGATTGACGCTTGTGAGCATGGAGTATGAGAAAGAGCTTCCAGCGTGGCATTACAGCGAAAATTTGCAGTGGAATTATGATATTTTGCAGTCCCATATCAAGGAGGAGAAACTGGCATACTTCCTTGTGGAGCGGTGTCTCGACGAGGAGTGGGAGCGTCTGCTTCGCCGGAACATCCACCATGCGTTCCAGAATGGGGCAAAGAAAGTTCTGCTGATTGATTTGGAGAAAGATCGTCTGTGCGAGGGCGATCAGTACGGATATTATATAATTCATGCACTTGAACCGGAACAGATGGGATCAGCAATGTCCTTGCTCAGCGATGAGGAAAATATGGCAATGATGGAGATCTCGTGCATGGCGGAGAGGCGTGTGGATTCGTTCCCGGCGTGGTATTGTGCTGTGGACGCAAAGGAGTAGTAATTGTACTACCGGGGCAAAGTTAAACAAAAGAGAATGGAGGGAATGTGATAGTATGGGAGAAGAGACGAAAAAAACAAGTGAAAAGACACTCAATGGATTTCAGTCGTTGCTGTTATTGGTTTTCATCGTGTGTGCAGTTGCGGTCTGCATTCGCCTGAAAACGGGCGGTCCGATGATCGGTCTCTTTGCGAGCTGGATCATCGTTTATGTATTTTGTAAGGTTTTAAAAATCAATTATGATGAGGTTGTCGGCGGTGCTTATGATGCGATCCGTGTCGTAGTTCCGACGCTGTGTCTGCTGATGTCGATCGGCGTGATGATCGGAACCTGGCTTCAGAGCGGCACGATTGCGACGATCATTGTCGGTGGTCTGAAAATGATCAATCCGACCTGGCTTCTGCCGTTGACACTGATTTTCTGTGCGGTCTTAAGCCTCGTGACCGGAACGTCCTACGGTTCTGCCGGAAGTGCCGGTGTGGCAATGATGGCAATCGGAAATGCGATGGGAATCAATCCGGGAATGGTTGCAGGAGCCGTTATCTGCGGTGCGATGTTTGGTGACAAGTTAAGTCCGCTGTCCGACACGACAAACCTTGCTCCGGCAGTTGCAGGTGCAAAGCTCAGTGATCATGTGCGCGCGATGATGTGGACAACGCTTCCGACATTTCTGATCAGCCTTGTGCTGTTCACGATTCTCGGAATCAGCCAGACCGCAGGCGGATATGAGATGGGAGATCTTGGGACTTACATTCAGGCACTTGAGGGAGAGTTTCATCTCGGTGCAGTGACTCTGCTTCCGGCAGTTGTGATCATCGTCCTGCTTCTGTGCAAGGTAAATTCGATTGTAGCACTCGGTCTTTCCGCGTTTGTAGCGGGACTCGTTTCCTTCTTCTGTCAGGGAAATACGCTTCAGAGCATCATCCGCGTGGCTTACAACGGTTACACGACCGGAATCGAGGATGCAGTTCTCAAAGCAATCCTGAACCGCGGTGGAATGAGCAGTATGATGCAGTATGTCGCAATCATCAGCTTTGCAGTCGGAATGGGCGGAATGCTTGAGAAACTTGGTGTTCTCGGAAACATCCTCAAAGTTATTACTGACCGCATCCACAACGACGGAACCCTGATCACGGCGACGCTTCTCGTCGGCTATGTGACAAGCCTGATCAGCTGTTCTCAGCCGATGGCTCACGTTCTGACCGGTCGTCTGATGGCGCCGATCTTCAAGGAGAGAGGAATTGCACCGGAGATTCTCTCGAGAAGTCTCGAGGATTCCGGAACTCTGGCAGGTCCGATGATTCCGTGGCACGGATATTGTGTATACATGGCAGGTACTTTGGGTGTGGCATGGTCCGCATTTTTCCCGTATCTGTTCCTGTTGTATCTGACGCCGTTTTTCAGTATTTTTTACGGTTTCACCGGAATCTCCATCAAGCATGTAAAAAGCGGAAAAAATGCTTGACACAAAAGGATTCGTATAATATAATGTTTAACTGTGACGTTAGGTAGAAATGCTGAAGCCAAGCCCCGGAATAGGCATTTTACAATATATGTTTTGTTTTAATTTAGATCTTTTATGTTTAACAGGAGGTTAACCAATGAAGAGTTTTATGGCTAGTCCAGCTACAGTTGAGAGAAAATGGTATGTAGTAGATGCTACCGGATATACATTAGGACGTTTGGCTTCAGAAGTAGCAAAAGTATTAAGAGGTAAGAATAAGCCGATTTACACCCCGCACATCGATTGCGGTGACTACGTAGTAGTTGTAAATGCAGACAAAGTAAAAGTAACCGGCAAGAAGCTGGATCAGAAGGTTTATTACAGCCATTCCGATTATGTTGGTGGCATGAAAGAGGCTACCCTGCGCGAGATGATGGCTAAGAAGCCGGAGCGCGTAATCGAGCTGGCAGTTAAGGGAATGCTTCCGAAGGGACCTTTGGGAAGAAGCATGATTACCAAACTTCATGTATATGCAGGCCCGGATCACGAGCAGGCAGCACAGAAGCCGGAAGTTCTGGAATTTTAATCAAAGGTACTGAAAGGAGGAAGTTATCATGGCAAACAAATATTACGGAACAGGAAGAAGAAAGAAATCTATCGCAAGAGTATATCTTGTACCGGGAACCGGTAAGATTACCATCAATAAGAGAGACATCGATCAGTATTTAGGTCTTGAGACCCTGAAGCTGGTTGTTCGTCAGCCGCTCGTAGCAACCGAGACCAGCGACAAGTTCGACGTTCTGGTTAACGTTCGTGGTGGTGGTTTTTCTGGCCAGGCTGGCGCAATCCGTCACGGTATCTCCAGAGCACTGCTTCAGGCAGACGCTGAGTATCGTCCGGTTCTGAAGAAGGCTGGATTCCTTACCAGAGACCCGAGAATGAAGGAGAGAAAGAAGTACGGCCTCAAAGCCGCTCGTCGCGCACCTCAGTTCAGCAAGCGATAATCTACAGCTTAATAATGCTAAAAAAGCCCGGAAATACGCCATTTTCCGGGCTTTTTCTATGCCCAAAATTCTGTCAGGACTGTTCGGTTTTGATGGAATTTGAACGGAAATTTATGGGTTTATAGTGGTCAAATTACTGGTGGACAAGCCCATTTTGACCTCTTATGGGTTAAATTACTGGTGGACAATAGGAGCAAATGAAGTCCAATTTTGCCATCGACGGACGAACACATACTTGACTGATTTACATAGAGCCTTGGCTCATTCTTTGAAAACGAGAATGGGTCGAGGCTCTATTTTTTTCGCCCGAAATCCGGCGAGACAAATTTGAGCAGGAGGTAACAGGTATGACGGATTTCAATCAGAAGACCCATGACACTGATGTGGGTAGTCATGGCAGACAGTCGAGGCAGATGATGGAGGTGTTTGAGAACCAGGAGTTTGGTTCAATCCGGTTGTTACAGGAGGCAGGCAAGACCTTCTTCTGTGCAAGCGATGTGGCGAAAGCGTTGGGGTATGTGAATCCCTACGCCGCAGTGAAACGCCATTGCAGAGGCCCCCTAACGAAACGCGAGGGGGTCGTTCAGAAGGTGAATCAATATGGGGATGCTGGAGAGCAGGTCGTTGAAATCTCCTTTATCACGGAAGGCGATGTTTACCGACTGATCGTTCACAGCAAACTGCCATCGGCAGAACGATTTGAACACTGGGTGTTTGATGAAGTTCTCCCGTCCATCCGAAAGCATGGTGTGTATATGAGCGATTCCATTTTGGATCAGGTGATTCAGCACCCGGAGGTCATCTACACCCTGGCGCAGGAGCTTGTAGCCGAGAGGGAGCAGCTTGAGGGTATCCGCAAACAGCTGGATGCGGCACAGCCCAAGGCAGACTACTTCGACACCTTTGTGAACTCGGAGGATTGTACCTGCATCCGGAACTTCTGTAAGGAAATCGGAATCCCGGAGAAGATGGCAGTGGCTCTCCTACTGGATCACCGCTATCTGTATCGCAGTCCAAGCGGCTGGCTGATGCCTTTTGCAGACAAATCTGCAAGGGGCTATTTTATTGTCCGGGATTGCTACGGCAGAAGCGGAAAACTGGTGCAGCAGACGAGAGTGACCTGCAAGGGAAAGAATCATCTCTTCAAGTTGTTTAAGAAATGGGGTGTGATCGAATGACGCTTTTTACAGAGGGACGCCTTCAGGCGTTTGAACGCATGATGCAGGATACCGGTAAATACCATCGCCGGGAGGACAGCGAAGATCGTCCGCGCAAATGTCCGAAGAAAAAAGCGGAGCCTGCGAAAAAGGATGGTGAGCACCATGCCGGTATTCAGGGTTGAGAAAAACAGCAATTACACAACGATGTGCAATTACCACTTGCGGGATCAGGGTCTCAGCCTGAAAGGAAAAGGACTTCTCTCTATGCTGCTCAGTTTGCCGGACACATGGAACTATTCGGTACGGGGACTATCTTCGATTACGCCGGATGGCGTAGATGGAGTGCTTACTGCTCTGAAAGAGCTGGAGCGTCTTGGGTATCTGGAAAGGAACCAGCAGCGTGAGAGCAACGGTCGGATGGGTAGAGCCGAGTATGTGATTTATGAGATGCCGAGGAAAAAGCCGTGTTCGGAATCACCGTGTACGGAAAAGCCGTATACGGTAAATCCGGATACGGACACACCGGTTACGGAAAATCCCGCGCAATTAAGTACTAATAGAACAAGTACTGACACAATCAATAAAAGAGAGAAGAAGGAAATCCAGCACCGATATGGCTCATACGAAAATGTTCTTCTTTCTGACGCAGAATACGGCAAGCTCCGGCAGGAGTTCCCAGGAGATTATCAGATACGGGTTGAACGGCTCTCTGAGTATATGGCCTCCACCGGCAGGAGCTACAAAAATCACCTTGCCACAATCCGGAGTTGGGCGAAGAGAGAAAAGCCGAAGTATAACCCGGCAGACTACACATTTGAGGAAGGAGACAGCCTATGAGCGACATGGTGCCTGAAGTATTGAATGCGGCGTTGGATTCGCTCTTTACGCCGAAAGAACCCGGAGAGCGGGAATACCAGGGCGAGGACGGACTGCTGTATTGCCGGAACTGTCATACTCCGGTGCAGTGCAGGGTAAAGCTCTGGGGCCGAGACAAGATTGTTCCCTGCCTTTGCAGATGCCAGCAGGAAGCGATGGCGGAAAAGAAACGCCAGGATGAACTGGTGGAGCGGCAGCGCAAAATCAGGCAGCTGAAGGCAACGGGAATTCAGGAAAAGCATCTTCTGGAATGGAATTTTGCCGTTGCAGAAGATAATAAGGATATCCAGATGGCAAAACGCTATGTGGAGCAGTGGAAAAAGGTCAAGGCTGAAAACCTTGGCCTTTTGTTATGGGGGGATGTCGGAACCGGAAAGTCCTTTGTGGCGGCATGTATTGCCAATGCGCTGTTGGAACAGGGCATTCCGGTTTTGATGACGAATTTCTCCAAAATCCTGAATCAAATGGGAGCCATGTATTCGGAAGAGCGGTGCAGGTATATTGCTTCGTTTTCCAACTATTCTTTGTTGATTCTGGATGATCTGGGGATTGAGCGCAACACCGAATATGCGCTGGAGCAGGTCTACGCCGTTATTGATGAGCGGTACAAGTCCGGGCTTCCGGTCATTATCACAACCAATCTAAAGATTGCAGAAATCCGCAATCCGCAGGATGTGGCATACGCCCGGATTTACAGCAGGATTCTGGAAATGTGTACGCCGGTGCGAATCAGCGGAGAGGATCGCAGAAAAAGCATTGGAAAAGAAAAACAGCAGGTCGTTAAGGAGGTACTTGATCTATGAAGTGCAAGGCAAAAAAAGCGTTTTTCGCAGGTAAGAATGACATCTATCACCGCTGGAAGGAGGTTAAGAAGCTGAATGGCAAAAGCAAAAACCAGTATTACAACAGAAAACCGCAGTGGCTCAGCTGCCGACGCTGCGGCTAAGGAGCAACGGACGGAGATGCCGCTTTCTGACCTGCATCCCTTTGAAGGGCATCCCTTTAAGGTGCTGGACGATGAGCTGATGGAACAGACCGTGGAGAGTATCAGGCAGATTGGTGTAGTATCACCGCTGATTGTACGGCCTGACCCGGAAGGCGGATTTGAAATTCTTTCTGGACACCGCAGACTTCATGCAGCGCAGCTGGCAGGTTTGGAAACAGTGCCGGTCATCGTTAAGGAAATGGACGATGATGCGGCAATCATCTTTATGGTGGACAGCAACTTGCAGCGGGAGAATATCCTTCCCAGTGAGAGAGCGTTTTCCTACAAGATGAAGTTGGAGGCGATGAACCATCAAGGTCAAAGAGTTGATTTGACTTGTTCCCAACTTGGGAACAAGTTGGATGGGAAAAAATCAAGCGAAGTTATGGCCGATGAGCTTGGCACAAGCAAAAATCAGATTTTTCGCTATATCCGTCTTACTAACCTGATTCCTAAAATTCTGGATATGGTGGATGAGAAGAAAATCGCCTTCAATCCGGCGGTAGAGCTGTCTTATCTGAAACCGTCTGAACAGAAAGAATTTCTGGAGGCTATGGACTATGCACAGGCATCTCCATCCCTGTCGCAGGCGCAGCGACTGAAAAAACTCTCGCAGGAGGGCGGCTGCACCCTGGATGCCATGTGTGAAGTGATGAATGAAATCAAAAAGGATGAGCTTGACCATGTGACGATTAAAAATGAGGTTCTTCGGAAGTATTTCCCGAAATCCTATACGCCGAAGCAGATGCAGGACACGATTATCCGGCTGCTGGAAAAGTGGCAGCGAAGCAAACAACGAGATATGGAACGATGAGAAGGAGATTTTTATGATGATGAACTTTAAGAAGAATCAGAACAACGCAGTGTGTAGCATGGACTGTAAGAACTGCCCGAACGGTGCATCGCAGCCGAATCCGATGGATGATCCCAAGTTTGAGAAGTCCATTGCGATGCTTCATAACTGGGTGATGCTGGAGGCAATCCGTGAAGATCACCCGAAGGAGCGTATTGTGATGGTGATCCTGCCGGGGGCTGGCGGCGAACTTCTGACCGAGGCTGGTAGTCGAGACATCTTTGAGGATGTTTACGATGAGATGGAGGCTGATCTGGTGGCAGATGGGGAACTGCTTCTCCATTATGATAAGAGCGATGTGATCGAGACTGATAGAACCCGCTATTTGCTGGGAGCTGCGGAAGTTTCGGAAATCGACCAGAACGGCAACGAATGCAGCATCAATCTGTTTACGTTGGAACGCACCATCGACTATGTGAACGAAAACCTGACGGTGGTTTCCATTGGCGGTGAGTTGGTTCCGGCACTGCGCCTGATCTAAGGAGGTGCCTATGAAGAAATTCGATGTGGAGATTACGGAAACTCTCCAGAGAAAGGTTTCTGTGGAAGCTGCCTCACAGGAAGACGCGGAACGCATGGTGACGCAGGCGTGGAACAATCAGGACTATGTTCTGGATTCCGGCGATTTCACCGGCGTGGACTTCAAGACCGTGGGAGAGCATGAACTGGCAGAGACCAGGACAATGGATGTGCTGCTGGTACAGCCCAACGCTTACCCGAAGAAAATCAGCGTTGGCACGGAGCTGGAAGATTTGCAGGCAATGGTCGGCGGCGATATTGAAGTCACCTATCCATTTGAGGATGAAGTAGCCATTATTCTGAATGAATCCGGTAAAATCAATGGCCTGCCGCTGAACCGTGCGATTTACACCGAAGACGGGGATATGCAGGACATTTATGCCGGTGATTTTCTGGTGGTTGGGCTGACAGAGGATGACTTTGGTTCTCTGACTTCGGAGCAGATGCAGAAATTTGAGGAACAGTTCCATCAGCCCCAGATGTTCGTTCGTATGGGTCGCAGCATCATGGCAATTCCGGTCCCGGATGACATGGTGAAGAAGATGGAGGAAAAGGCTGCAAAGTCCCAGGAAAAGAGCAAACCGGCACCGGACCGAGATAGTTTGTAAGGAAGGAGGCGGAGATTCATGCAGGAAGAAGTTGAAAATCGTACCGTCAATCTGGCAATCAGCACCACGAAACTGACCTTTCGCACCATCGTGAATGGCTATAATGCCTGGAAACGGCACCATCAGGCGAAGGTTGCTCAGAAAACGTCGCAGCTGCCGATTGGAAAGCAGAGCATCAAAGAACTGATCGGTCAGAATCAGGGAGTCAGCAGTATCCCCATTGAGAAAACAGATTTGAAAGGCTTTGAACAGGTGGCGCGGAAATATGGTGTGGATTATGCCATTACGAAAGACCAAAATGTGATTCCACCCAAGTACACGGTGTTCTTTAAGGCGAAAGATGCGGATGCACTGACTTCCGCTTTTGAGGAATTCACCAACCGAAAGCTGAAAGCAAAGGAAAAACCGAGTGTTCTGGAGCAGCTTAACAAGCTCAAAGAACTGGTGGCTGCAATTCTGCCGGATAAGGTTCGCCACAAAAGTCAGGAGCGTGATCTATGAGTAATAAGACCAAAAAGCTGCTGATCCTGAACCTGCCGTACTTTATTGCCGGTCTTGTATGTACCAATCTGGGAGAAGCGTGGAGAATTGCCGAGGGCGCAGACATGTCTGAAAAGCTCCTCGGCTTTCTTTCTGCCCTGGGTGCAGCATTTTCCAACCCGATGCCAAGTCTGCATCCGATGGATTTGCTGATTGGTGTGTGCTGCGGAGCGGGTTTGCGGCTTGCTGTGTACCTGAAAGGCAAAAATGCCAAGAAATATCGCCATGGCATGGAGTATGGCTCTGCTCGTTGGGGTACGCAGAAAGACATCGAACCGTTTGAAGATCCAGTGTTTGCAAACAATGTGATTCTGACCCGGACGGAGCGGCTGATGATGGGCAACCGCCCGAAGAATCCGGCAAATGCCCGAAACAAAAACGTGCTGGTGGTGGGCGGCTCCGGCAGCGGCAAGACCCGGTTTTGGCTTAAACCCAATCTTTTACAATGCCACAGTTCCTATGTGGTCACTGACCCGAAAGGCGATATCGTAATCGACTGCGGCCAAGCCCTTTTGAAGAACGGATACAGTATCCGGATTTTCAATACTATCAATTTCAGAAAGTCGATGCATTATAATCCCTTCGCGTATATTCACAGCGAAAAGGATATTTTGAAGCTGACCACAACCCTCATTGCCAACACCAAAGGGGACGGCAAGGCCGGTGACGAATTCTGGACGAAGGCAGAGACCTTGCTGTATTGTGCTTTGATTGGTTATATCCACTATGAGGCACCGCTGGAAGAGCAGAACTTTGCAACGCTGATTGAATTCCTGAATGCGATGGAAGTACGCGAGGATGATGAAACCTTTCAGAATCCAGTGGATCAGATG
This sequence comes from Brotaphodocola catenula, assembly GCA_020686985.1. Taxonomy (GTDB): domain Bacteria; phylum Bacillota; class Clostridia; order Lachnospirales; family Lachnospiraceae; genus Brotaphodocola; species Brotaphodocola catenula. The sequence continues at coordinate 149 of JAJEPU010000049.1, read as the reverse complement.
TTTGAAGCTCTGAAAAAGAAAAAACCGAACCACTTTGCTGTCCGCCAATATGCCAAGTTCAAGCTGGCGGCGGGTGTTGTATGCTCTAAAAGACTTCTTAATCAAGCGGTTGGGAAGTCTCTTAGAACACACAACCTAAAACCGAAGAA
>JAJEPU010000048.1 GCA_020686985.1 Brotaphodocola catenula | reverse complement strand
AAGTTCGCACCAGAATAACCGTCGTCCGTGTACCAGCGCAGATTGGAAAAGCCGTTCTGCTTTGCATAGGTTTCAAGGATACGCTTCTGAGATGGAATTTGTCAAGGGGCTTTTCTGCAAAACACAATGTTTCTGAAAATAGCGTTCAAAATATATGCAGAGCCGTTAGTCCGCAAAGGATGCGAATTATCGGCTCAATGGTTTTCTTTTATTTGTAATCATTACTTTTCCAATTCCAGATATTCTTGTCCCATGAAGAAGATTTTCAATTCGTTTTGATCTACTTCTATCTCAAATTCTACACTACTATTTCCCTGTGTAACACAGATTATATCCGAGTAAGAAAAACTATAATATGCGTCACCGCAGGATAGACCCGAATCGGGCATATCTTTACTCACAGCAAGTTCCCCGTTTTCTTGAAAGGTAAATATCTCCTCAGCATTTGCATCCTTCCATGTGCCAATAATATCTTTTTCGTTCTGAATGCGATTTACTTTACCAACACATACAATGGCAAGTATAACTGCACCAACAGTCAAAGCAATGCCTGCAACTCTCTTTACCAGTTTCTTTTTACGCAATTTCTATTACCTCTGTTTCAGTTGCTTTGTTAGATTGAATGATTACATATTGCTCAATTTCAGTTCCTCTACAATTTCCACCTTTGATACGCTTCTAACAGCAAACAGCATAGCGATACATACCATAGCGCCGACAGCCATAACTGCAAGAGCATAAATACCGCCGTTCATATAAAAAGCAAATGGTGTCATACCCGACGATATGAAGTAGTAGATAGCACAATGAATCAAAAAGCTCACAGGCAACGCAAGAACCAATGCTTTTACGCCGTACAAAACAGCTTCGAGCAATAGCGTACATTTTAATCCTTTGGCAGTCATACCAACAGAACGCAGAACAGCAAATTCGCTTCTTCTCAAATGAATCGTATTCGAGATAGTGTTACAAACATTCAAGCTGATAATAACCGTCATCAGGATCGAGAACAGGCAGATTACCAGTTTTGCAATCGTATATACCTGTCTGGAATTATTCGTTGCGGCTGCAATGTCCACAGTTTGCGGAAATCCTCTGTCAGCCAGACATTCCATTGCTTCTTTATGCTGTGCTGTCTGTATTCTCATTTCCACATAGGCGTTATCATCTATCAGCAAGTTAAAATAACTTAAAGGCACGATGAGGACAGCTCGATCTCTCACAAACATGGATTGGATATTTGCATTTTCTTCTGAAACGATTTCTTCCACGATAATCGGCAAGGCATCCTCGGATGCCCCCAGCGGAATGATTTCTGTTCCCGGTTCAATAAGAAACGGTGAGCCTGCAATTACCCGATTTTGTGCCGAATTATAGTATCCCATAGTCTGATTGAGCAAAATTCCATGATTGAAATTTGTCACATCCAGACTGAATCCATTTTCATCGCAAAAAGAGACAAAATGTTCTTCGTCCAATCCTACGACATATACCTCTGCTTTCGTACCATTGATAAAATATCCTTGCATATCAGGATTGATTTGTTCCTGCGAAAATTCAGCGGTCATATATCGCTGAAAAGAATAGGAAACATCCGCAGTGATATTTTCATCCGATAATGCCCCGATTGCGACAGGAATATCTTTGTATTGAATCATCGAAATCACATCAGTATAACAGGAACCGTCCTCCTTCATATCCAAGGATGTCTGATAAAGCATAAAATCAGAGAAACTATATAAGGAAAGGGCAATTACCACCGACAAGAAAATAGAGCCGGTAATCGCTCGGAAGCGTTTTGGATTACGCTTAATATTTTTTGCTGCTAACGAACCATAAATGCCAAAAACCAAAGAAACGATTTTTCCGTCACGGAATTTCTTTCTTGATACCGCATTGTTAGACTGGCGGATCGCTTCAATAACTGTAATTTTAGCTGCTTGCTTCACAGGCTTTCTACTTCCGAAGTACAAAGAAGCAATGCCGGATAATCCGCTGACGAGCAGGATCAATCCGTTTACCTTCAAGGACAGTTCTACGATGCCAAAAGTGAATGTTTCTCCAAAAGCTGCCCTGACCACACTTAATAACAGAGCAGATAGCAGGATACCAACAACCAATCCAAAGGGTATGCTCACCACTCCCAAAAGGAAGGCTTCTAAATATACGCTAAGGCGTTTTTGCCCTTTTGTGGCTCCAATACTGGATAGCATTCCCATCTGCTTAATTCGTTCCTGTAAGGAAATGGAGAGGGCGTTGCTGATCATTGAAGCAGATGCAGCCATCAAAAGACAAACGACCATGACCACCAAAGCAATCAGTTTTGCAGCTCCTTTACCCCCGGTAATTCCATGATAGACTAACAATTCCGAATGAAACTTTGCTACATGACTGTCTACTGCCGCAGCCACTTCTTCGGCTTCTGTATAGATCGAATTGGATAAATTCTTTGCCTTGACATACGCAGCAAAATCGGATGCCGTTTTGTCAACACCTGCAAAGGCATTATAGTTTGCTGCGATTTTTGAGTCATTCACATCTGACAGAATACCAACAACTACATACGCTTTCTCTTTTGTTGGAACGAAGCTTTCTTCTTCGCCCCTATAATTTGTCAGCCCGGAAAGCTGGGCATTATATTCATCCCAAATTCTTGAACCAAGAGTTAAAGAAATCGTATCTCCAATCTCTGTATTCATGTTGTTTTTCTTCAAAAAAGATTCTGAAATAACAATCTCATTTTCATCTTGCGGGAAACGCCCTGCAAGCAAATACTGATTTAACGAAAATCTTTGGGTAAAGTTCTCGTCAATCTCGCCAACGGAGAGCATTGTACTGTTGGATTTCTCCCCGTAAAAACTGTTTCCGGCAAAGCGGAGAAGCGAAACTTCGCCTACATTGTTTTGACTATATAGCTCTTGAACCTGCTCCCAAGTCAAATCCTCCATGTAGTAGTCATAATCGCCACCATACACTTTTTCTTTCTCTTTCAAAAAATCAACCAACGACCATCCCCCACAGAGAATAGCGGTTATCATACTGATTGACAAAAGAATGGTTAAAAGTGTGAGTAGGGTACGCTTTTTATTCGACAACAGATTCCTGAGTGTAAGCATGAAAATCATATTCATCAGCGTATCACCTCATCCCTCACAAGTCTGCCATCCTGAATTTCCAGAATACGGTCTGCCTGCATTGCGATTTCACGGTCATGGGTAATCAGGATCATTGTCTGGCGATAGACTTCATTGGATTCACGCAGAAGTTTCATAATATCCCTTGTGTTCTCCGTGTCCAGATTTCCCGTTGGCTCATCCGCAAGGATAATCGCAGGTGCGTTAATCAACGCTCGTCCGATTGCCACTCTTTGTTGTTGACCGCCGGATAACTGACTTGGCAGGTGCTTTCTACGCTTTACCAGTTTGAGTGTGGATAGCAGTTCTTTCAAACGCTCCTGATTGATTTTACGCCCATCCAATCGAATCGGCAGCGTGATATTTTCCTCGACAGTCAAAACCGGGATCAGATTATAAAACTGATAGACAAGCCCAACCTGCCTTCTTCTGAATACAGCCAATTCATCTTCATTTTGCTCATAAACATCCTGTCCATCCACAAATACTTTTCCCGAAGTCGGTCTGTCAACACCACCTAAAATGTGCAACAGGGTAGACTTGCCAGACCCAGATGCTCCAATGATTGCAACAAACTCTCCTTTATCGACGGAAAAAGAAACATCTGACAAAGCATGGACAGGAGCATTGTCCATTTCATAGGTTTTGCAGATATTCTCTACTCTTAATATCTCCATAAAAAGTTCCTCCATATATTTTTGCAATTCAGTATAGCAAAGCCAAGTGACTGCTTCATTACTTTTTCATTACAAAAATGTCACTTAAAAAGGGGCTGCATTAAGCAGTCCCCCGATAAAAGCAGATTTCAAATTTTGCACCGCCTGACTCCCGATTTTTCGCTTGGATGACACCACCCTGATTGACAATGATCGTCTTTGCCAGAGCCAACCCCAAACCGGCATTACCGATTGTAGAGCCACTTCCTTGATAAAATCGGTCAAATAAATGGGGGATGTCTTTTTCCTGAAAACCTGTTCCGCTATCCTCTATAATGATCTGTGTCAAAAGAGGTCTTTCTATTGCCTTGATTTCGATAGTGCTGCCCTCTGGTGAATGTTCGATACAGTTTTTGATTACATTCCCCAAGGCTTCAGCAGTCCAATCAGTATCAAGAGATAGTTTTAATTCTGCCGGAATCACTTGCGTGATTGTCTGCATTTTTAATTCTGCCGCAATCTCCAGAGGACGAATTGCTTTTTCTACCACATCTTTTAAGTATACCGCCTGTGGCTTTAGAGTAATCGTTCCTGCATCCAGCTTGGATATTTTCAGAAGTGTGGCTATCAGCCACTCCATTCTTGATAAGAGCATAGTCTGTTCGCGGATCAGCTCATACCTTTCTTCGTCAGTCAGTTCCTCATTACACAGAGAAGCATTTAAGATATTCAGCGATGTCAAAGGTGTTTTTAATTGATGTGAAATATCGGCTAAAGCATTTGCCAAATTACCTTTCTCCATTTTCAGAGCTTCTGCCTGTTCAATAAGCCGTCTTGTCATCTTGGATATTTCATCATGTAAAACAGATAACTCACCTTCTTGAAACTGCCCAAAAGAAATTTTTTCATCTCCATGTAACAGCCTATCAATATGCAAACTAAAATCAGCAATTTTCTTGTATCTCTGATATGTGAAAAAGAGGGAAACTGCACTGGATGAAATGATAGCCGACAGAACAATCCACACAGCTTTGCTATCAACGATAATGCCAATGCCGCCCCAAAATAGAATAAGAATACTGCTGACAACAATTTGCCTTTTAACTTCTTTATTTCTGATAAAGTCCATATCAACCCACCTTATAGCCAAGCCCACGAACGGTAATTATGATTTCCGGCTCCTGCGGATTGGTTTCAATTTTGTCACGTAGCCTTTTCATATAGACAGTCAATGTATTATCATTGATAAACTCCCCAGTAGTGTCCCATAAAAGCTCCAACAATCTTCTGCGAGAAAGGACAATACCTTTGTTACGCAAAAAGACTAACAGCAACTTATATTCCATAGCAGACAACAAAATCTCTTTCCCATTCTTTGATACGGTTGCTTGATTTGTGTCCACAACTAAGTCGAGGTAACTGATAATGTTTTGTGTGTTCTTAGTTCTCCTTAATACGCTGTTGATCCTTGAAAGCAGTTCTCTTGGTCTGAACGGTTTGCTGATATAATCGTCAGCCCCCATATCTAACCCAGCCACAACACTATATTCATCATCAGAAGCCGTTAAGAAAATAACTGGCATAGTTCCTCTTTCTTTAATTGCAGAACAAACAGAAAAACCATTTCCGTTTGATAATTGAATGTCCACCAAGGCTATATCGTATTGGTCGCTATCCAATTTTTCTATTGCTTCTTTTTGACCGGGAGCATTTTCGATTTTGAACCCTTCATTTCCTAAATAGTCTGATAATGAGGATACGATACTTTGGTCATCCTCCACTAATAACAATTTACTCATCGTGTGTTCTCCTTGTTGTCAGCTATAAATTCATTTTTATTTTGTTTATATCTTCCATCAGCCGGCTTTTGGGCATCTTGGGGAATTAGCCATGCACGAGGTAGCCGAACAATTCCATCAATGCGATTCTCCTCACACAGCTTTTGAACACGACGCACCGATATTCCCCAAAGTTTAGCCGCATCCTGTACTGTCATGTATTCAAACATAGTTTACCTCCGCATCAAATAGTTATATATATTATATACGCACAAACGAACAATATCAATGGGCTGTTTGTAAACACTTAAACACTAACTGTGTACGAATTAACTCGGCGCTAACAATTTCCGTCATCCTGTTTCGGATATTATTTATTTTTCCACCCAACCCATTCTGTCCGGGCAGCTACCTTTAATTTTTTGTTACGCCTCCTCTGCTGCGAGCAACTCTACCAAAACCGAAGGACCATATTTTCAGACTGCCGAGCGACCTCGACTGGTGCCAAACGATTTTGCTGAGGCGATAGAAAATAGAATTGCAATGTACTATAATAAAGGTGTGAAATTTTCCCTCGCTTCTGTAAGATTGTCCGCCAGATCCATAGTACATAGGTGAGGAGGTGGATACCTTGTTAGAGGATGTGAAGATCATTGAACTGTTCTTTGCTCGTACTGAGCAGGCAATAGCTGAACTTGCTGCAAAATACGGTTCAACTTGCAAAAGAATTGCAAACAACATTTTGAAATGCGAACCCGACGCAGAAGAATGTGTAAATGATACATACCTTGCTGCGTGGAATGCAATTCCTCCAGAAAGACCTGACCCACTCAGAACCTATATTTTTCGTATTACCCGCAATATCGCTACCGCAAAATACCACGCAAATACTGCACTAAAGCGAAACAGTTACTATGATGTTGCACTTGATGAGTTGGAAGAGTGCCTAACTTCTGCATCTACTATTGAACAGGAAGTGGATGCAAAGGAGCTGTCACAGGAAATTGATCGTTTCCTTGACAGCTTGGATCAGGAAAGCAGGGTTATGTTTGTAGCAAGGTATTGGTACTCAGATAGCATTACAGAAATTGCAAAGAGGCTTCGTACAACAAATAACAATGTGTCTGTTCGCCTTTCCCGAATCAGAAGCAAACTTAAAAATCATTTACAGAAAGCGGGGTATGATTTATGACACGAAAGAACATCTCTGACGCCGTTGGTGGCATTGGTAGCCGTCATATCGAAGAAACGGCGAGTTATCAGGCAAAGAAACAAAAAAGCATTTGGCTGAAATTTGGGGCAATTGCTGCGTGTCTCTGTCTAATCGTGGTGGGAGTGTTTAGTATGGGATTATTCGGCAAAAGTACAGAAACAGCTACATTAGGTGATGGAACTACCATATCTTTCACTAAAGCAGATACGGTAGCCTCTGCTCTGAGTTTGAACTTGCAAGCACGAGCATTGACCAAAGATGAGGTTCAGACTATTTTCGGTGATCTTCCGATTTCCGGAGATGCCCTCTTTACCTTGGACGATGTAGCATTTGTTGGCTTTGATGGTCATTACAGCGATATGAAATTTGTTGTTTCGCTGTCTGGGAACAATCTTATGGATACTACCGTAATTGGCAAGGGAAATGTATCTATGGTTGGAGATACGCCAGTTAAAGCTGGCTACTTCGTTACAAATGCAAACAGCGAAGGAATTAAGACTGTGATCTATTACGCCTATATCACATTTGATAACTATTCCATCTATATCGAAAATGCAGGCGGAGAAAGTGAAAGAGAGGCTGTTCGAGCGGAACTGATGGCAGCACTTGATAAGTTGTTGGAAAACTCTTTTGATTTTAAGTGATAGAATTCGATTAAATATTGCAAGCACCGGTATGGAAAACCCATACCGGTGCTTATTTTACGCTTGACGTATAGGGATTATCTCCATCCCCCTATGTCACAGACTTCACCTGAAGTTTCAACCTCCAGCACTTTTAACGTTCCATATCTCTGTTTTTCATCTTACGCTCAAGCCGCTCCGATCGCCGCCTTTGCCGCAGTTCTCGATCCATTGTCTTTTCCTGTGCATATTCGTCAAGATAGCCAGACACATCCCGTAGGCCACTCTCCATCAACCACCAACTGAACTTGTCGCCATAAGCCGCTTCAATGCGTTGGGCTGCTGCTTTCTCTCTGTCAGGTCGAAGTGCCTTCCGCTCCAGATAAAGCTGCAAGGAATCAAAGCCGGAAGCTTGCTCTTTCAGCTCGGCATACTCAGACAATGCAGCCTCCAGCTCTCCGGCATACTTATTCTCCTGCGCCTCAAGCCGTTTGAGATTATCTTCATAGCGGTCAATCTGGCGCTGGAAGATATCGCTTGTGGCGTCCTCTGGGTATTCCAGAGAATGAAGCAGCATAGCCTTTTCGCTTTTTAGCTCCTCTAACTTTTCCGTCAACTCGGCTATTTTGGAGGCAAGCTCACGGTGCCTGACAAAGTGGATCGCAGGAAGGGATTTCTTTTCAGCCAGTAGGGACTTCCGTTCTTTGGTTGTTTCCTTTATCTGCTGCACAAGGGAGCGGTACTGTGCCAGATTTGGCTTCAGAATATTCAAGGCACCGGTCATCTGTTTCTTGCTGCTGCGGATATGCCCTAACTGATAGCAGAAGATCAGCATATTTTCCCGCAGCTTTTCCAACGCTTCTGCAATAGCGGGCAGCGTGTTCTTCACCGCCTCCGTAATTTTCTTGAACTGCGCCTTCAGTTCCCGCAGGAGCCTGTTGTCCGCCTTGATCTGACGGTTGAGTTCGCACCTGTCGGACACGATACCTTTCTGTTCCAAAGCACGGGCAATCACGCCCTCGTGGATGGTGGGCTGCTCGTCAATGCCTCGCTCGACAAAGCTGCGGTGGTCGATGCGCTCCTCATGACCGTATCGCTCCAAATATTTGTTTGTCACATCTGCCCATGCTTTGCGCCAGATAAGGAGCTGTTCCTCGCTGTTCCAGCGTTCAGAAATGGGATTCTGTCTCCCGTATTTGGTGCTTTTGGGATACTTGCTGGCACGCTCATATCCATGTTCCTCAGCTGCGGATGGTGTCATATACACTTTCTTCCTGCCTACCTTGTACTGGTACTGTTTCTCCCATCCGTCAGCCTGTGCAGCCTTAAACTCGGCAGCGGTAAAGCCCCGTTCCTCACCGTCACGGCTGCAGAGATATTCCTTCTCCGTTTTGTATTGCCATTTGCCGCTTTCATCAAGCGGGCGCACCGTCAAGAGAATGTGGGCATGTGGATTATGACCCGGTGGATCAGGATCGTGGATTGCCAGATCGGCGCACATCCCGTCTGCGACAAATTGGTTTTGTACGAAGTCCGTCAACAGCGTCTGCCATTGCTCTAGGGACAACTCTATGGGCAGGGCTACCACAAACTCACGGGCTAAGCGGCTGTCCTTGGTTTTCTCGTTTTCCTCCACGGCGTTCCAGAGAACCTCTCGGTCTTGCCATGCGGGTGGGGCCATGTCCGGCAGGAATACCTCCTGCCACACAAGCCCCTGCTTTCGGGTGTAATCGTGCTGTACTCCGTCATAGTCATTGAGGATGTGGGAGCAGCTGAGATAAGCGGAGGCTGCACAGGCGGAGCGTCCGGCTCCCCGGCTGACCACCTTTGCCTCCAAGTGGTAAATTGCCATTTGCGTTCACCTCGATTCGTATTTTGTGAGGGGGTGGTAAAACGCCACCCCTTGGTTTCTGTTTCTCTTTGCAAAGAGAAAATGGGCTGCATTGCTGCCCATATCTGCGATAAAGCTGCCGGTGGCAGGTTTTCGCAGGCAGGAGGCGGGCAGAGTATCTGCCGGATTGGTGCGACAAGCAGCAATCTCTGCATCAGCAGAAGCGCCGACTGCACAGGGAATGCTGACTTGCGGCATTTCCTGCCCTCTCTGGAGAAGTGTCCGATGGACAGTTCGTGAAGAGCGCACGAGCCCGACCAACGGAAGGGATACCACCGCCTGCTTCGCAGGTGGTGAGTAAGTGCGCCCTTCGGGATAAAAAAGGAAGGGACGCCCCGGTTGCCCGGAACGCCCCTCGCAGATTAGTGTAGCTTCTCATATAACAAGTCCTCTAATTTTTCAAGCTCCATTTGCTGAGCCTCTGGAAATACTTTCTCCAAAACAGCGCCCTCCTGAATCAAGCGTCTGGTACGGGCCTTTCGCTCTTTCGCCCGATCCCGCATTTGTGCCTCCTCCAATCGGTGCTTGGCCTGCAATTCTTCCTTGGTCATGATCTTTTTATTTGCCATATCTGGCTCCTTTCTGCCGCTGGGCGGCTTCGTGATAGTAAAAAGCAGGGAACTGGTATCACACAGATACCAACTCCCTGCAGAACTGATGGTAAATTGTTTTCCTCATTCTGAGAATTGCCAATTTGGTAGCAAAGACGGATTGTATTGCCACCAACATAGTAGTAAAATCAAGAAAAGTAATTTCAAAAGCCGTCTGCAAAATCCAGCGCAGCTGAAATGTCCTCCTCGGTTTCCTCCGAAACAAGAGCAGCGGCAGGCTGTGCGCTCTGCATAAGCTGTAGGATACCGCCAAGGCTTACCGGCGTACAGCTCTGCAAGCTGCGTGAGATGGTATCCTCGATCCGGCTGAGGAAAGCGTCCTCCTTCTCCCGTGTTTCCAGATAGGGATCATCGGCAAGCTGCTTGCTACGGTCAAAGTAAGCGTTGACCGCCGAAACGACTGCCTTGCTGACTGAACGATATTCTCGCCTGTCAAGGCTCTGCAAATGCTCCCACGCCCTGCGGTCTGCTTCGTTCTCCAGATTCAGCCGAAGTGTTGTTGTGTAGATTTGCTTCATACAAGATCGCCTTTCTTTTGCATTTTCTGTGCAGACAGCAGCTCATAGCCCTTGGCTGTGGCGCAGATGTCATCATTGATCATCACCCGGCTGGCATCATATTCTCCGAAATTCTTCACCATGCAGCTTCCACCGCCGACAACATAGAGCCTCATCAGTTCCGGGTCATACTCATGCTCACGCAGTCTGCGGAAGATGCCTGCGGTGTAATCCCTCGCTGTGTTCTGGATAGCAGTTAGGTAGCGTTCGCTGATGTCTGCCGTCCCAAAGCGAATCACACGCTCCAGAATCGTATCATCTACCGATGCGCCAAACTGCCGCATGAGATTTTCCCGGACAGCAATCATGCACTGGTTTGTCCCGTACTTCTCCGTGAAGCACTTCTGAGATAGCGGACGGCGCTCGTTGATATACATGACATTCATCGTTCCGTTGCCAATGTCGCAAAGCATATTGATGCCCTTGAATCCCCGCAGTCTGTCCGCCACAGCGGAGAAGCCCTGCGGGAAGATGTCCGCTCCGGCAAACTCCACATGATAGCTGACACCACGGAAAATGAAATCCGCCATTTCATTCTGCAACAGGTACGCCTTGAAGCTATCCTTCTGTTCGCTGACCCAAGTAAGAGGGAGCCCCGCCGCCAAATGCACACGGGCAGAGGTCTGCTTGCGGATATTCAGCTCTCTTGCAATGGCAGCAAGGGTCAGAATATAGTAGTCACCGTCTGTCATTTTGTCAGAGATAAACTCCTTGTGACCTTCGCCCACGGTGTAATAGCTGCCGTTGTAGACAAGCAGATTGCTTTTGAAGGTCGGCTCCTTGTCAGAGATGATCACGCCCGTAGGAAAGCAGCAATGTGCAGTCTTGATATTCCCATAGCCGTGGTCGATGCCGATGATTATAGGGTTATTGTTCATATAGTTCATAGTTTGTCCTTTCTGCCGCTGTGCGGCCTTGAAAATAGATTGTTTGTGTACGGCTCTGTACGGTAAACGCCAGTGCTGTACGCCGCTGTACACCGATTGGTCTTTGGATTTTGCGTTTGCTTTGTCAAATCGCTGTTTATACCGCAAGAAAATGCGGTAATCGCAGCACATTGCACATAAAGAACGCTGATTTTGCGGTAAAATAGCTTTTTGAAAACGGAGTTGAGAACTGCCGTACATCGTGTACGGCATGTACGGCAGTTTTGAAGTCCAGTTCTCATATTTAATAAGGAAGCAAGTTCATCGCCTCCACTCCGATAAATCCACGCACCCGCTTTCCGGCTGCGTACACATTGTTGGTAGCCTCCACATTATAAAGCCGTTCATTCTGGGCCAGCTCTGAGCTGATACGATTTGCTGACATAGGCTTTTGTGCGTTGTCCTCGCACCAGCGGAGATAGGCTTCATAGATAGCCTTGGAGCTGGCTTCGCTGTCGGCCTTAAAGCGGATATAGCCCTCGGATTGCAAAAACTCGATCACATTGTTGCTGCTGCGCTTTACTGTCTCCATATTTTCTTTGGCTCTATCGCTGATGGTGAACTGATACTCGTTCCCAATCAACCGCCGCAGACCCTCCAGACACCACAAAAAGATGCCCTCACGCTCCTGTGTCAGCTTATCCACCAGAAATGGATCATCGGCTCGTCCTGCTGGCCTGTCCTTGGTGGTCAACACGATCTGCCTGCGGAAGAAGCCGTCTGACTTGTCGTGCAAAGCGGTTAAAGCGCCGTTGCCGAAGCAAAGAAAGCGGACATAAAGCTGGCTCTGATAGCTTTGAACACCCTTGCGTTCCATATCCATCTTGCACTCTGAGGTCACGATGGATTTGATATAGTTGGTCTTGGGCAGGGCACTCATATCCATATCGTCATCCACCATCAGCAGCTTGTTTTCCAGGTCTGCACGGCTGAAACGGTTGTTCTCTACCTTCTGGATGCTGGTGGTATTCATGTTATCTCCCAGCATGGAGCGCATTACAAGTCCGATTCGACTCTTTCCTTCGCCGCCCTTACCAATCATCAGGAGCATTTTCTGCCCCTTTGTGGTAGGCAATAGGCAGTAGCCCATATACTCCTGCAAGGTGGGAATGTCCTCCGGGACAAGCAGCTCGGATAAAAATTGCAGCCAGCGCACAGGCGGCGGTGCATCGGGGAGATAGGCCACACTCAGACGGTTGTTGCAATAGCTTTTGTCCTCGGTGAAACGCCCATCCAGAAAGAGTGTCCCGTTTGCCACATGGATACGGTCAGTCTCGATGGGCAGGGGCGGCGAATAGGCTTGCAGCTTGATACTGGCCAGCAGATTTGCCACCACCTTGGAAAGCCCGGAGGTCAGACAGCCGGAGATCTCCTCCAGAATGAGATTGCCGATTTGCGCCTCGTCCTCAATCAGTCCATCCACTGTGAACAGCCTTCCTCTGACACATTTCATGGGATGCTTTTTTAAGAACTGCTGACAAAACAGCACTTCGTTGATGCGTTTTCCATCATACCAATCGGGAATGCTTTCTTCAGGCGGCATAACCATTGGGGTATTCAATTCGTCCATAGGTTTCCTCCTTTCGCAGTTGTTCCAGACGCTCCTTTAGTGCTATGATTTCACCATCCGTCATCCAGTCCTGTACAATTTCCCGACGCTCATAGCTGTCACCAAAGGTGAGAATGTTCAGTTCATATTCAATCTGACTGAGCTTGTGGCAGGCTTCCACGAATAAATCATGGACTGGCTCATCCGGCGTTTGCGGCGCATAGTATGCTTTCCATTCCTCCAAGCAACGGTAATAGTCCGATAAAACAGAAAAGCACAGACGCTCGTTTTCTTTGAGCTTCTGTGCTTCTGTTCGGATACGCTTTGCATTGAGTGCCGCTGCGCTGGGCGGCTTGTCCGGGTCAAGATGAAAGTCTATCACCAGCTTCATGGCTGCGTCGTAGGGCTTGAGATCAAACAACCTTGCAGTGAAGTCAATGACATCTCCATGCTCTCCGCAGGTAAAGCAATAATAATGGTCGTTTGCCACATACAAGCTGGGGTGTCTGTCATTGTGAAAGGGGCAGAGCGCCTTGCCGTGCCGGTTGACCTCAAGGCCATACGCCTGTGCCGCTTCCCGCAGGCTGACGTTGTTTTTTACGGTTTCGAATAAATTCATGTGTCCTCCTTTGCGTAGAAAAAGCGGCTTGCCCTGATATAAGGCAAACCGCTTCCTCAAAATTTATTGTTTTATTGGAAATATTAAGCCGGAGAGGTAACTGTCTCCGCTGCCAGTTTTTCCTTCCTGTTCGCTGCATTGCGAACCCGCTGGCCTTTGATATGCCCCTCATATCGGCACTCATCACTGCAATACTTGACATTGCTTCTTGTGGTGGAAAAGGTCTTACCGCAGTTTTCACAAGTGCAGTCACGCCGCCTGTTTTCTGCCGCTTCCTGCCGGTAGAACTTCGCCCGGCAATTCGGTCCGCAGAACATAGCAGCCGAGCTTTTGGATTCAAATCCCTGACCGCAGCACTTACAGGTTAGCTGAAAAGGCTGCCCAACGGTGTGCTTCCCGGCCTTAATCAACTGATAGCGCTCCCGGCTTTTGATGCGATGCTGGCGTAGCTGCTCCTGCCGCTTGATTTCCTCTGCTGTCAGCTCCGGGGCAGGAAGTTCAAACTTTCCGATGAATTTCAGGAAGATTTCTACCTCCTGCGTTCTGTCCCCGTCGATGCGCTCCGGGGCATGAACGATGATTTTATCAATAAATTCATTGATCATCGGTGTAGTCAGCTCGGAGAAATCGGTGTACTTTTCTGCCAAAGCAAGGAACTGCTCTACACGGGCAGTATCTTCCTCATAGCTCGTCAGGCTTTCCTCCGTTTCTGCAATCTGTGCGGAAAGGTTTTTCTGTTCGACTTCGTACTCAGCAAGCAGGCTGTCAAAGCGTTCCTCAGAAATTCGGCCTACGGCAAAGGATTCATAGAGCTTTTTAATGATCGTATCCAGCTCACTGTGGCGCTTACGGTCTTTGTTCAGCTTTCGTTTGGCATCTTTGGCCGCCTCCACCTGCCTGACCTGTGAAGCGGCTCGTATCTTCTCGGTGAATTTTTCCCGATCTGCTATGGCAAGCTGGCTGACAGTGCGGATTGTCTCTAAAATAAGGATACGCAGCGACTTAGTGGTAATATAGTGCCCGCAGCAGTCCTTTCCATGCTTCTGATGTGCCAGTGTATAAGAGGAGCAGTCAAAGAAATCCGACGGATACGGAGTGCCTTCTGTACCGCCTCTGGAACGATGATTATACATCTTTGCGCCGCAGTCCGCACAGTATAAAAGCCCGGTCAGGGGATTGGCTTCGCCTATGGTATCAATACGCCGTGGCGTTTTCCGCAGTTGCTGAGCAAGCTCCCATGTTTCCGGCTCGATAATGGCCTCATGGGTGTTCTCGAAGATCAGCCAGTCCTCCTTGGGATTAGGAATAGAGGTCTTGTCCTTATATGACAGCTTGTGGGAACGGAAATTGACCGTATGCCCCATATACTCAGGCTTAGACAATATCTGCCCCACAATATAGCCGCTCCAGTTATAAGGATATGCGAACTCGGTCTTACTTTTCCAAACGCCAATGCCTTTCCTTGCAAAATAGACCGCCGGAGCTTCTACCTTATCTTCAAAAAGGATTCTGGCAATGTCATAGGGGCCTTTTCCCTCGATGGTCAGACGGAAGATGCGCCGCACAACGGCGGCGGCCTCCTCGTCAATCAACCAATGGTGCTTGTCGTTCGGGTCTTTCTTATAGCCGTAGATGGCACTGTTGGTGGTAGGCTTGCCTGATTCCCCCTTCACACGGATAGCGGTTTTCTGCTTGCGGCTCAGATCACGCAAGTACCACTCGTTCATGATGTTGAGGAACGGAGCAAATTCATTGCTGTTCTGGTCGTTGCTGTCCACGCTGTTGGCGATGGCAATAAAATGAATGCCATGCTGACGGAACATAACCTCCGTGTAAAAGCCGGTCTGCAAGTAGTCACGTCCGATTCGGGACATATCCTTTACGATCACACGAGCCACCTTGCCAGCTTCAATGTCTGCCACCAGCTTTTTCCATGCCGGTCTTTCAAATGTGCCGCCTGAGAATCCGTCGTCCGTGTAATGGGCAAAGTTTGTGTACCCCTGCTGTGCGCAATAGCCCTCCAAGTATTTCTTTTGATTCACAATGGAGTTGCTATCCCCAATCTGGTCATCGTCACGGGAAAGTCGTTCGTATAAGGCGGTGATCTTGTCCTCAGTCTGAATGATGCTCATGATGCGCTCCTTTCAGACTGACGGCTCATTTGTGGTACACCAATTATATCACAAGTTCCGTCGTTTGTAACTACTTCGTTGCGTATCATTCGTAAAATTTTATCCTCCATTGTCTCTTTCCCACTTTCACTGAAAGCGACTCTCACCTTGTAGGTGGTGCCGCCAATACGTCTTATCATATACTGTGCCTGTTTGTTTTTATCCATAGCGTTCCTCCTTGAAAAATTCATGTTCGTTTGATATACTAATGGTGGTTCCGACTGATGTAAGTCGGTGGCATCTTGTGTCATGTTTCATAAAGCTACCGCAACTTGCGTCCTCCTTTCTCTTGATACGGGTTGAAAAAGTAACCTAAATAACCGCTTATCAGATTACCCTCTCACTAATAGGAGAAATCCGGGGTGTAAATCGGAACTGTTTTTGAAAGAAATTCAAAAAATTTTCGGAGGTGAGGTCATGACAGATGAAAATAGAACATTTCTCCTGTTCCCGGATGACGGTGATGACCTAACCGAATGGGATGAAGCCTCCGATCTGACGATACAAAACGAGCAGTTAGAGGAAATCCTCTCCGAAGAACGAGCCTTAGAGCTGGAAAGAGAGCTGGAGCAGGACGAAAACCCAAGGGACTACACCGTAGAACTGGAGGACGAAGAGGAAGAAGCTGCTCCTGTCAGCGAAAAACGCTTAAAGCGCCAGATACGGGCAGAGGCGTTGGCACGGCTGGAGGATGCTGCAAGAACAGAGGACGACTTTCGATACGTTGTCAGCGAATGGGACAGGTTGGATCGGAATCGGGAACGACGGGAGCGTGACCATGAAAATCTCCGGGGAGATGTTCCGTTAGAATACATGGCAGTTCCCAATCCGAAGATGATTCCGCTGTATTTGAATCTGCCACGATACCGCCAGCTTGCCAGCGGCAATTTTCTGGATATCATTTTTTCTTGCCCCTATGAACTGCATGAGTTGGTTGCAAGCTCATTTATTTCTGAGCTGATACGCAGCCTTACCATTGATCAGAAGGAAGTGCTGTATTACCTGTCCATCCGGCAGTACAGCACCATACAGGTGGGTATGATACGGGGACAGACAGACCGAAACATTAGAAAGCTCCGAAAGAATATCCACAAGAAGCTGCAAAGAGCGGTTTATGATTACCTTTTGGAAAAACAGAACGACTGTGGAAGCCTAACGCTGCGGGAACGGCAGTTCTTAGAGGAATATGGGCTTTTGCTGAAAGCCTATGGCAAGGACGCCGTTATCCTCCGGGAGAACAAATCAAAGCCGAGGAAAAAGAAAGCTGCCCTTGGCAGCAGCAAGGACAGCGAATGATCTGATTGAATTTGATAAGCAGATGACCGAAAGGAAGGATTTGCGTTATGAATACATTTTTTGAGCAATCCCGTTCCCATTGGGTGCGGTATGAACGCTATGAAATCAAAACAGGCAAGGACGGGAAGAAATACATCACCCCGGCAAAGGATGCCAGGCCGGATGTCTATAACCCACTCAAGGAAGCCCCGGACATTGTGCTGGATGCTCTGAATGTGGGGATGCTGATGATGAACGGCAAGAAAAGCTCTGAGCCAGAGGTAGAAAAGGCAATCTTGGAATTTATTACCCACTATGGGCTGCTGGGCCTGATGACGGCCCTGCCCACCACGCCGTCCTTTATGGATTATGAGGCGGTATATCTGCCAAAGAACCATTTTATCAAGGAAGAAACGATGGAGACGGAGAAGTATCTGTCCCTGTTTTACCCCTTTGATAAGCTGGATGTGGTCAAGAACGGTGTGGAATCCAGTTGGAATGTGTCCAGCGACCGGGCAATGATTGCACTGACCATGACCTTTATGGACGAGCCGATGGCAAAGACCATGAGCTTCCAGCGGGCGTATGCAGAGCCTTACGATTGGGTGGCACAGCAACTCAAGGATTGGGCATTTAATATGCTGACCTCTTTCTTCTATTATAATGACTATGATTCCATGGAGGAAGAAAGCCGGAATATGCTGCGTAAGTCTATGGCTGCATTTGGCGGCATTGCACCCACCTATCATATAGAGCTGTTGGATAGGCCAACGATCTATTGGGATTTCCATTCCCTGCTGTTGGGGATTCAGATGATGTTCAGCTTCATGCTGGTGGACAGCACAAAGCCGTTGCGGATGTGCAAGCAGTGTCAGAAAGTGTTCCTGAGTAACCGGGCTAACTCCGCTTTTTGCAGTGCAAGGTGTAAAAATCAGTATAATGTTTATAAGAGCCGGGGAAAGAATAAATCAGAGGATGGTGATAATAATGCCTGAAAATCAGAACATAGAATGGAAAGCTAAGTGGAAGGATGACTATCTGGAATGGATTTGCGGCTTCGCCAATGCACAGGGCGGCAAGATTTATATTGGCTGTGACGATGATGGAAAAGTTATCGGCCTGCCCAATATCCGCAAGCTGCTGGAGGATGTTCCAAACAAAATCCGAAATGCCATGAGCATCGTGGTGGATGTCAATCAGCTGGAGCGTGACGGGAAAGAATATCTGGAAATCGTTGTTCCACCATATCCCGTTGCCATAAACTGCAAAGGTGTCTATTATTATAGAAGCGGCAGCACCATGCAGACCCTTTCTGGCCCAGAACTGGAGAGCTTCATTCTACGCAAACGTGGTGCTTCGTGGGATAATATGCCCTTGCCGGGATTTACGTTGGATGATATTGATGATGAGTTGGTCAAGAGATTCAAGACCCTTGCCGCCAAGAAGGGCCGGATCGACCAAAGCGTTTTAGACGAGGACAAAGCGGATTTAATGGAAAAGCTGCGTCTGACCAATGCCGGGTATTATACCAACGCAGCGATGCTGCTGTTCTGCAAAGACCCTGACCGCTGGCAGCTGGGCGCATACACAAAAATCGGCTTTTTCGAGAATGATGCCGATCTCCGTTATCAGGATGAAATTCACGGCTCCTTGTTGGAACAGATTGACAAGATCATTGAAGTCATCCATCTGAAATATATGAAAGCGAAAATCACTTACGAAGGGATGCAGCGCATTGAGCGTTATTTTGTTCCCGACGCTGCCCTGCGTGAAGCCCTTCTTAACGCTCTATGCCACAAGCAATATGAAAGCGGCGTTCCGATTCAGATCAGCGTGTATGAGGATAAGCTGTATATCGCTAACTGTGGTAGGCTTCCAGACAACTGGACGGCAGACAGCCTGATGTCCAAACACGCATCCCGCCCTTACAACACGGCGATTGCGAATGTGTATTATTTGGCCGGCTTCATCGAGAGCTGGGGACGTGGTATTGAGAAAATCTGTCAGGCTTGCAAGGAAGATGGAAGCCCGCTTCCTGCGTACACCGTGCATCCCGGCGATATTATGATTCAGTTTACAGCGTCAGAGGATCGGGTTATTCGATCTGCCACCTACAAGGTGACAGAAAAGGTAACAGAAAAGGTAACAGAAAAGGTAACAGAAACCTTGGATGAAAAATCCATGCAAATTCTGGCCCTGATTTCCGAAGATCCTGCATACACATCTACCACCATAGCAGATAAGCTATCTATCAGCAGAAAAACAGTTTCTCAGCGTCTGAAGGAGCTGAAGGAAAAAGGAATCATCGAGCGCATCGGGTCTGACCGAAAAGGCTACTGGAATATAAAGAGCTAAGTGATACAGAATTAGCCCCACACCAGCGTTCATTCATGCTGATGCGGGGCTAACATGTGTTTAGCAATATACAAGCTCCGTCAGAACAATTTCCTCTGCACGGTTATGAATGTTGTTCATGCGCCGTACCCATTCCATTTGATCGGTAGCTTTAAGTGCCTCGGTCACACCTTCCAGTCGTGCCATAGCTTCGCACATGATCTCCATACGCTGATTGCAGGATTTGTCTATCTCTGCAAGATGTTCATGCAGGGTGCAGCTTGTTAGGTAGTGTGCATAAAGGACGGGACGATGCTCTTTCAAGTAGCGGCGGCGCATACGGCCATACTTACCGATCTGATATTCCTCGGTCTCCGGCAGCGCAAGGTCGGGGATATAGTAATCGCCAACCTTCGTATATGTGCCGCCCATTTCTTCAAAAATAGACTTCATTTTCATGCTCCCTTCGTGCTAAAATGTCAGCAGTTATGCGGATTTTTTTCCTTTCCCACAACTGCCAGACCAATTCACCACAAATGAGCCGCCAGTCATGTAATAGTATTAGGCGGTAGAAACCACCCTCTACATATTACATCCTGATTGGAAATGGAATTGCTCTCGCCTTGCAGCTCGTCCTCATGGGAAAGTCTTGGGTAAAGGGCGGTAATTGGTTGTTGGTTGGTCTGTCTTAACATAAAATCCTCCGTTTCCGACAGCCAGCCCCACTATTCCGTACCTTGATTGTACCACATGGGGAGGCTGTCTGTATAGCGGCA
>JAJEPU010000047.1 GCA_020686985.1 Brotaphodocola catenula | reverse complement strand
ACGAAATTGACAAAAAAATATAAGCATTTATGCGGCTTACAGGGTATTTTTAGAGGAAAGAGGTGTCAAAGACCCGAGCCGTAAAATAAAAGTGTGCTGTAAAACAAAAATCACAAACCCCACCTTAAATGTACAAACGAAGAAACAAAAGTTGTGAAAATAACTGGTGTGTGTTAAACTGTTGAAGTATCCGTAGTGATCGTGGCGTTTCAGCGGGCGCAGAGCGGAGGGAAGATACCGTGACAAAAGTTCTGCAATCGAGAAATGTCACAGCGATAGAAAGATTAAATTTGTCCGCAGGATGTCGGGAAAGAGTGTCTGGAGGCAGAGAACAGATGATAGCAATCATTGATTATGATGCAGGAAATTTAAAAAGCGTAGAAAAAGCGCTGACATCATTGGGAGAGAAACCGACTGTGACGCGTGATCCAGATGTGATCCGCAGTGCAGACAAGGTGATTCTTCCGGGAGTCGGAGCATTTGGTGATGCAATGGAGCGCTTGAGACAGTATGGTCTCGTGGATGTGATTCGTGAAGTGACGGCAAAGGGCACACCGTTTCTCGGAATCTGCCTGGGACTTCAGCTTCTGTTTGAGCGGAGTGATGAGAGCGAGGGTGTGGAGGGACTTGGAATCCTTCCGGGAGAGATTCTGAGAATTCCGCCGGCAGAGGGACTCAAGATTCCGCATATGGGATGGAATTCTCTTGAAATCCGTCCGGACAGCCGTCTCTTTAAGAGCGTGGAGAACGGATCTTATGTATACTTTGTTCATTCCTACTATCTGAAGGCTAAAAATCCGGAAATAGTTGTGGCGACATCGGAGTACGGCGTGCAGATTCATGCATCGGTGGAGCACGGCAATATTTTTGCCTGTCAGTTCCATCCGGAGAAGAGCAGTCGTGTGGGACTTCAGATTCTGAAGAATTTCATCAGCCTGTAACGGACTGGGCAGAAGGGAGAACGAGATCAATGTTTACAAAGAGAATCATTCCCTGTCTGGACGTAAAAGACGGACGGGTGGTAAAGGGTGTTAATTTTGTGAATCTGCGCGATGCCGGAGACCCGGTTGAGATTGCAGAGGCTTATGATCAGGCAGGAGCAGATGAGCTGGTTTTTCTGGACATCACCGCGTCCTCAGACGGTCGTGATACGGTTGTGGACATGGTGCGCCGTGTCGCAGAGAAGGTATTTATCCCGTTTACGGTTGGCGGAGGAATCCGCACTGTGGAAGATTTCCGTAAATTGCTCAGAGAGGGCGCAGACAAGATTTCTGTGAATTCAGCTGCGATTGATCGTCCGGAGCTGATCTCTGAGGCGGCAGAGAAGTTCGGACGTCAGTGCGTTGTAGTCGCAATTGATGCGAGACGGCGTGCTGATGGAAGCGGATGGAATGTTTACAAACACGGTGGACGGCTTGACACAGGTCTTGATGCCGTTGAGTGGGCGAGAAAGGCAGATAAACTCGGAGCAGGCGAGATTTTACTCACGAGCATGGACTGTGATGGAACAAAGGCCGGATACGACAACGAACTCACGGCAATCATTGCGGAGAATGTCTCCGTTCCGGTTATTGCCTCAGGAGGAGCAGGAACGAAGGAGCATTTCTATGACGCCTTGACAAAAGGCAAGGCGGACGCTGCACTTGCTGCCTCTCTGTTCCACTACAAGGAACTGGAGATTCGCGACTTGAAGGAGTATTTAAGCGGGCGAGGAATTCCGGTTCGCCTGTAAAGCAAAGAACAGAACGATGCAGGAGCGTTTCGCAATAGCAGAAACGAAAGAACAAAAGAACAAAAGAATAAAAGAACAAAAGAAATGCGCAAGAAAAAATACCATAAAAAATTGCAGAAAAAATAAGATACTTGCTGTGCAGGTAGTGCAGGAAAGAAGGACGAAGAAATGGGAGCAATCGCTAACGACTGGCTAAAACCGTTGAGCGGGGAGTTTAAGAAACCATATTATCGAAAGCTATATGATACGGTAAAGCATGAGTATCAGACGAGACAGTGCTTTCCAGATCCGAATGACATCTTCAACGCATTTGAGTTTACCCCACTCTCTGAGGTGAAAGTGGTGATTCTGGGTCAGGACCCGTATCACAATGTCGGTCAGGCTCATGGGCTTTGTTTTTCTGTAAAACCGGATGTGGAGATTCCGCCGTCTCTGGTGAATATCTATCAGGAACTTCACGATGATCTGGGATGCTATATTCCAAATAATGGTTATCTTGTAAAGTGGGCAAAGCAGGGAGTCATGCTGTTGAACACGGTTCTGACCGTGCGCGCACATGCAGCAAATTCTCACCGTGGAATCGGCTGGGAGGAGTTTACCGATGCGGCAATCCGTGTGCTCAATGAGCAGGACCGCCCGATGGTATTTATTCTCTGGGGAAGACCGGCGCAGATGAAGAAATCGATGTTGACGAATCCGAAACATCTGATTCTCGAAGCTCCGCATCCGAGTCCGCTTTCCGCATACCGGGGATTCTTCGGCAGCAGACCGTTCAGCAAGACAAATGCCTACCTCGAGGAGCATGGACTCACACCGATTGACTGGCAGATTGAGAATATCTGATGAAAGAAAAAGAAGAAAAACATTGGCAAAAAAGAGTTTGTGTAAACCTGAGTAGGAGAAAAGAAAAAGGAGATTCAACCTATCATGGAACAACTGATTGAAATTTTAAAAGTAATTGTGCTGGGAATTGTTGAGGGATTCACAGAGTGGCTTCCGATCAGCAGTACCGGTCACATGATTCTTGTGGATGAGATCATTCACTTAAATGTACCAGAGGATTTTATGAATATGTTCCTCGTTGTGATTCAGCTCGGCGCGATCATGGCAGTCGTCATGTTGTATTTTAAAAAGCTGAATCCGTTTGACCCGAGTAAGAGTGCCGGACAGAAGCGTGCAGTTTGTCAGTTGTGGGTAAAGATTGTGATTGCCTGCTTCCCGGCGGCAGTCTGCGGTCTGCTTCTTGATGACTGGATGGAGGCACACCTCTACAATGCTTATGTCGTGGCAACCACTCTGATTGTCTACGGAATTCTCTTTATTATGATTGAGAACCGCAACCACTATACCGAATTTCCGGTACAGCGTGTGACGCAGATTACATATAAGACTGCCTTCATGATCGGACTGTTTCAGATTCTGTCTCTCGTTCCGGGAACTTCCCGATCCGGTTCCACGATCCTCGGTGCAATGATTCTTGGATGTTCCCGTGGAGCTGCGGCTGAGTTCTCGTTCTTCCTCGGACTTCCGATTATGCTCGGTGCAAGTGCACTGAAATTAGTGAAGTTTGGTTTCCATTTCACGGGACTTCAGATCTTTTATCTGATTCTTGGTATGGTAGTCGCATTTGGAGTTTCGGTTTATTCGATCCGATTCCTGATGTCCTACATCAAGAATAATGACTTCAAGTTTTTTGGATACTATCGAATTGTGCTCGGCGTGATTGTGCTTGCATTTTTTATTGTGCGCGCACTGCTGTCCTAGCAAGAATAATCAGATGGCAAAATCGGTTACCGTTTGTGCATGATCGGATCGATCGCATGAGCAGTAACACGGTTCTGCACAGGGGAGATTTGAAAAATCGTGCAGGATTGCCACAAAAAAGAAAGGTAAAAAAGAGAGAAGCGTATGAATATAAGAAGACCTCTGACCAGAAACGAACGGTTTCTGCTTCTGGCTCTGGTTCCTGTCTATTTTATTGTTGCGGGATTTATTTTGCAACCGGCAGGAGAAATTTTTGATGGGGTTCTGGCAATTATGAGAGAGCCGGATTTCCTGATTACAGATTATTTTGTCATTGGAGGAGTGGGTGCTTCCTTTCTCAATGCGGGTGTTCTTACCCTTTTAAGCATTGCAATCCTTTATGGTCTTGGCATGGAGATGGACGGTCATACGATCACCTCCACATTTCTGATGTTTGGATTTTCCCTGTTTGGAAAAAATCTTTTGAATATCTGGATGATTCTTGCCGGTGTCTGGCTCTATGCAAAGTATCACCGGGTTTCCTTGTCAAAATATATTTATGTGGGATTTTACGGGACGAGTCTGTCTCCGATTATCACAGAGGTGATGCAGATCGGTAATTTTTCCCTTTCGCAGAGACTTTTTCTCTGTGTTATCACGGGAATTACCATCGGTTTTGTCCTCCCGCCACTCAGTACCCATATGCACTTCATGCATCGAGGATATTCCCTTTATAACGTTGGATTTGCGGGAGGAATCATCGCGACTGTTATCGTCTCTCTGATGAAGTCGTTCGGAATCACGATGGAATCGCGCCTGATCTGGTATGAAGGCAACAATCTGCCATTTGTCATCCTGCTCTCCGTGCTTTTTCTCGGCATGATCCTTGGCGGATTTCTGTATGGCGGAAACATGGCATTTTTGCGGTATCAGCAGATCCTGCGCTCCTACGGGCTTGGCGGAACGGATTACTACAAGGAGTGGGGCGCACCGGCGACAATGATCAACATGGGCATCAATGGCATGACGGCGATGGGATTTCTGATTGCGACGGGCGTGCATCTGAATGGTCCGACGATCGGAGGAATCTTCACGATTGTCGGCTTCAGTGCGACAGGAAAACATCTGAGAAACATTCTTCCGGTCATGACCGGAGTTGTGTTTGCAAGTGCGGGAAAAGTGTGGTCGATCACTGATCCATCTGCAAGTCTGGCGCTTCTGCTCTCAACGACGCTGGCACCGATCGCCGGAGAGTTCGGCATCTTTGCGGGGATTCTCGCGGGCTTCCTTCACTCCTCTGTGGCGCTCAACGTTGGAATCGTGTACGGTGGAATGAATCTTTATAACAATGGATTTGCAGGCGGAATTGTGGCGGCATTCCTCGTTCCGGTCATCCAGTCCGTGCGCTCGAGAAGGGCACGCGCAAAATCCGGCTGGTCACTGTAACTCTGTAAAAAATCGCAAAATAATGTAAATAGACAGCAGATTTTTACATGGAAATTTCTCTTTTTCAGGCGTATACTGAGAACAATTGAAACGAATCTTGCCAGTTAAACAATTGTAAAGTGGGAAGATTCTGTGGCAAAAAATATGTGATGGACTGGGGAGGAATTTTCATGGTTTACGGAGCAATCAAACAACTGGTACAGTATGGTCTAGATACGGGGTTAATCACAGAAACAGATGCAATTTATGCGCGAAATCAGATCCTCGATGCTCTTCATATGGAGGAATATGAGGAGCCGGAAAATGATCCCGGCAAGGGAGCACTTGAGGAAATTCTGAAAGAGCTGCTTGACTATGCGTGCGAAAATGGGGTGATTGAGGACGGAATTGCAAGCAGAGATCTGTTTGACACAAGATTGATGAATTGCCTGATGCCGAGACCGTCGGAGGTGTCTGCAACATTCTGGAAACTTTATGAGGAGAAAGGGCCTGAGCGTGCAACGGAGTATTTTTACAAGCTGAGTCAGGATTCTGACTATATCCGCCGGTATCGCGTGTGCAAGGACCAGAAATGGGTGACTTCCACGCCTTACGGGAATCTCGATATCACGATCAATCTCTCAAAACCGGAGAAAGACCCGAGAGCGATTGCAAAGGCAAAGCTCGCAAAACAGAGCGGATATCCGAAATGTCTTCTGTGCATGGAAAATGAGGGATATGCGGGACGTTTGAACCATCCGGCGCGAAATAATCACCGCATCATCCGCCTGACGATTGGCGGAAAGCGCTGGGGCTTCCAGTATTCCCCGTATGTCTACTACAATGAGCACTGCATCGTGTTTAACGGAGAGCATGTGCCGATGAAGGTCGAGAGGGAATCCTTCGTCAAACTGTTTGATTTCGTCAAGCAGTTCCCGCACTATTTCCTCGGGTCGAATGCAGATCTTCCGATTGTCGGCGGTTCGATTCTCAGCCACGATCATTTTCAGGGTGGTCACTACACGTTTGCGATGGCGAAAGCTCCGATTGAGAAGCATGTCAAGATACCGGGATTTGAGGATGTTGAGGCAGGAATTGTCTACTGGCCAATGTCCGTTCTGCGTCTGCGCGGAAAAGATCCGGATCGCCTGATTGACCTCGGAGATAAGGTACTTCAGACATGGCGCGGGTACACGGATGAATCTGCATTTATCTTTGCGGAGACGGACGGAGAACCGCACAATACGATCACGCCGATCGCAAGAAAGAACGGAGCTCTCTATGAACTTGATCTTGTCTTGAGAAACAACATCACAACCGAGGAGTTCCCGCTTGGCGTTTACCATCCGCACCAGGAGCTTCATCACATCAAGAAGGAGAACATCGGTCTGATCGAGGTTATGGGACTTGCCGTTCTTCCGTCAAGACTGAAAGATGAGCTTGCACTTCTCGCGGAGTACATCGTCGAGAAGAAAGATATCCGGAGCAATGAGAGCATTGAAAAACATGCAGACTGGGTTGAGAAATTCCTTCCGAAATATGAATCGATCACAAAAGAAAATGTCGATCAGATTCTGCGCGATGAAGTCGGTCATGTCTTTGCCCGCGTGCTCGAGGATGCCGGTGTGTACAAGTGCACGCAGAAGGGGCGGGAAGATTTCCTGCGTTTCCTGACGACAGTGGGATTTACGGTATAGGAAATATGCAGGTGGAAAATCATATCTCCACAAGAAAAAGATTGTGAAACTTGCAGGAAAAATGGTGTTGGAAATTGTTAGTGCTTCGATGTATATTTGGTGATAAATAAAAGCACATCAAAAAATAATACATCAGAGAGTCAGACGAGAACAGCAAAGAGGCTATTGCAGAACGAGACGGAGTAAATCCGGAAACGAATTCTGCGGTAGCCTTTTTTTCTTTCTCTATTTGATTGATTTGATTTAGCTGGTGAAGGAGGAGATCATAATGGAGGAGAAGAAGAGAAATACCGCAGACCTTCTGGTCGAGTGTCTGGAAGAGGAAGGCGTAGAGTATATATTTGGAATTCCGGGTGAGGAGAATCTGGCGGTGATGAATGCATTAAACGATTCTAAGATCCGCTTCATCACAACGAGACATGAGCAGGGAGCTGCATTTATGGCAGATGTCTATGGACGACTGACCGGAAAAGCAGGTGTGTGTCTGTCCACGCTTGGACCGGGTGCGACAAACCTTGTAACCGGTGTCGCAGATGCAGACAGTGACGGTGCTCCTCTTGTCGCAATCACCGGTCAGGTGGGAACGGAGCGCATGCATATCACCGGTCATCAGTTCCTCGATCTGACAAAGATGTTTGAGCCGATCACGAAGCGGACGAAGATGGTTGTGCGTCCGGATACGATCGGAGAGATTGTGCGACTCGCGTTCAAGTATGCGGAGGGAGAAAAACCGGGTGCAACCCATATAGATCTTCCGGTTAACGTCGCAAAGATGGCGGTGGATGAGTCGGAGAGACCGCTTCACAAGAAGATTGCACCGAAGGAGTATGCAGAACTTGACACGGTTCAGGATGCAGCAGGACTGATTTTTCAGGCTCAGAATCCGGTGATTCTCGCTGGAAGCGGAGTAGTTCGCGGTCATGCGTCAAAAGAGCTCACGGAGTTTGCTTCCAAGTTGAAAATTCCGGTTGTCAACACGATGATGGCAAAGGGTGTGATTCCGTTTGATAATCCATACTCGATGTGGACAGTTGGGATTCCACAGAGAGACTATGAGAACAAGATTCTTGAGGAGGCAGATCTCGTCATCGCAGTCGGTTACGACATTGTCGAATTTGCCCCGGCAAAATGGAATCCGAAGGGCGAGACAAAGATTGTCCATGTGGACATGCGTCCGGCACACATCAACAAGGTATATCAGCCGGATGTCGAGGTTGTCGGAGATATTGCGGATTCGCTGAACCAGATTGCGAGAAGAACGGGACGCCACAGTGAGCCGGAGAAAGCGCTTGCGATCCGTGCGAGAATGGTCGCGGAACATGAGTCCTATGCGGATGATAATTCGTTCCCGATGAAACCGCAGAGAATCCTCAACGATGTCCGCAAGGTCATGGGACGCGAGGATATCGTGATTTCGGACACCGGAGCTCATAAGATGTGGATTGCACGTCATTACAACTGCTATGAGCCGAACACCTGCATCATCTCAAATGGATTTGCGACGATGGGAATCTCCGTTCCGGGAGCGATCGGAGCCAAGCTCGTTCATCCGGACAAGAAAGTGCTTGCAATCAGCGGAGACGGTGGATTCATGATGAACTGTCAGGAGCTTGAAACTGCAAGAAGAGAGAAAATTCCGTTTGTCACTCTGATCTTCAACGATTGCAGTTACGGTCTGATCAAGTGGAAGCAGATGGATCAGTACGGAAAGAGCTGTTACGTCGATTTCACAAACCCGGATTTCGTGAAATTTGCAGAGAGCATGGGAGCGATCGGATACCGGATTGAGAAGGCAGAAGACCTGATTCCGACACTCGAAAAGGCATTTGAGCAGACGGTTCCGGTCATCATCGACTGCCCGGTAGACTACTCAGAGAACACGAAGCTGACCGCACACCTGAAGCAGTTGATGGAAGAGCTGTAACAATTATTCTTATCATCGGTAAGGCATATAGAGAAATGTTTTTATCTGTAAAAGAAAGGGATGTCTTTGCATCCTTTTCTTTTTGTGTTATGATTCAAACGTGCAACAAAATAAATATGCAGAAATGGGTTTATTTATTCATAAATTTTCTGCAAAAATCAATTTGAAATGAGGGTTGTACAGAGAAAATAACTGTGAGGACACGGAACAGTTACGAAAAATAAAAAAAGAAAATGGATGGTAAGACAACAATGGAAAAAGACAGAAAAAAATCGATGGTCAGCAGTATGCTTCTGATGCTGACGGCTCTGATCTGGGGCGTAGCATTTGTAGCACAGAGTGAGGGACTCAATTACGTGGGGGCATTTACGCTCAATGGAAGCCGTTTCCTTGTGGGCGGTATGGTTCTTCTGCCGTATCTTCTCTTAACAAAAAAGAACAGGAATAATGAGAGCGCGCAGGAGAGAGAGGCACAGAGAACACGCTTAAAAACAGGTGTAATCGGAGGAATCTGCTGTGGATGTTTTCTCTGCCTGGCAAGTAGTCTTCAACAGTTTGGAATTGCGTATACGACCGTCGGAAAAGCTGGTTTTATCACGGCACTCTATATCGTGATTGTCCCGTTACTTGGACTTTTTATGCATCACAAAGTCGGACTGAATATCTGGATCAGTGTTTTGATTGCCTCCGCAGGCATGTATCTGCTGTGCATTACCGAAGAATTTTCAATCGGTCGCGGAGATCTTCTGGTATTTTTGTGTGCAGTTGGTTTTTCTTTTCATATTCTGGTCATTGATCACTTCTCTCCGAAAGCAGACGGAGTCGTGATTTCCTGCGTACAATTTTTCACGGCGGGTCTTATCTCCGTTGTATTGATGTTTACATTTGAACAACCGTCATGGAAGGGGATTCTCTCCGCGTGGTTGCCGATTCTGTACGCAGGCGTGATGTCGTCCGGTGTCGGATATACGCTTCAGATAATCGGACAGAAAAATCTCGATCCGACAGTTGCCTCTCTAATCATGAGTCTGGAATCTGTATTTGCAATGCTTGCCGGATGGGTGATTCTCGGACAAAAGATGTCTGCACGCGAGCTGTTGGGCTGTGCCCTCGTATTCGGTGCGATCATTCTCGCGCAGATTCCGGTGGGAAAATTCAAGAAAGCAGAGAATATATAACTATCACAAGATTTCTTAGGAGGGGAGATAATCCCCTTCTGAGTTATACGCTCCGCGAGCGTCGACTTGAAAAAATGGTCGCGAATATCTTGTTTGCACCTGCCTTTGCGACTGATCTTCTGCAAAAACAGGAACAAAGAGAATTCTGAGAGCACATCTTATTTTGAGGAGTAAGGAGAAGAAGTTGTGGGGATTGCGATTGCGTTGAGGGATGCATGGATATTTGAACAGGCAGATGAAAATTCCGGGCGGGCGGATCAGATTCTGTCCGGTTGGGCAGTCGGGTGCGATGTTTCCGAGACACAGAGCACGAAACTGTCTGAGCAAGACGTGATGGACTGGCAGAAGAGCCGATATGTCCATGTCGTGACGCACTATGGATATCAGGGGTGGATGCGTACTTCTGATCTTCGCCCGTGTTCCGAGAAAGAGTGGAGACTGCGCCAAAATCTCGAAGTCTTAGCATTATCGGGAACAGAAGAATTGTTGCAATCATCCGCACCATTTTGTTGGATTGGAGTCCGGGAGGCAGACATTCTCTCAGCCCCTAAAGTTCAGGCAGAAATCCTTGAGACGCTGACGCGCACTTCGATCGTGCATGTCATAAAGCGTGATGAGGTGGACGGATGGAGCAGAGTCCGCACTGCTTCAGGAACGGAAGGCTACCTTCACACAGTATTTCTCACAGAGCGCCGTGACCATGATCGATTTCTGATGAAGCGGTCAAAAGGATTCTTTTTACAGGATTTTTTATCTAGGAGAGCAGAAGTGGTGCAGGAAGAGAGCATTCAGAAGTTTTCAAATGTGAAGACAAATCTGCAAGCGTGGGAGCAGGCACTTCGCCATGCCTTAACGAACAGTGCACTCCGTTATCTGGGAACGCAGTACCGCTGGGCGGGAAAAAGCTCGCAGGGAGTCGACTGCTCCGGTCTGCTGTTTTTGTCCTATATGGAAAATGGAATCCTGATTTATCGAGACGCAAAAATGATAGATGGATTTCCGATGTGCCCGATTGGTCGAGATGAACTTGCCCCCGGCGATGCAATCTATTTTCCAGGTCATGTCGCAATGTACCTGGGTGATGGAAAATTTATTCACGCCACTGCATACAAGGAGAATGCGGGAGTCTGCATCAACAGCCTGAATCTGACCGATAGCGATTACCGGGAAGATCTAGTAAATTCGATTACGGGATATGGGAGTGTGTTTGTAAAAGAATGATATGTATTTTCTCTTAACGATTATTTACAAAAAGGAAATAGAGTAGGTAAGTGATTGGGAGAAAAACGGGCAGAAAAAAGATTAAAAGATAGAGGAAAAATAGGCGACGGAGTGCGAACGTGTTTGCAGGACTTTACTCGCTGGAGGAGCCGAACTGGAGGAGCCGGACTAGAGGAGCCAGACTAGAGAAGCCAAAAAAAGAGCCTTGCTCGGAACGGGATTATTGATGCAATCCATTCCGCACAAAGCTCTTTTATTATTTTCCCTAAATTTACTAAAGCGAATAAAGTTGAACTTACTTATTCTCGTTCTTCTTGTTCTCAGCCATCATCATTGCACGAACCTTTAACGGCAGTCCGAACAGGGTGATGAAGCCAGATGCATCATGGTGATCGTAGAGATCGCCGGTTGTGAAGGATGCAAGAGACTCATTGTACAGAGAGTACGGAGAAGTGGTTCCAGCCTTGGTGATGTTGCCCTTGTACAGCTTAAACTTAACTTCACCGGTTACATACTCCTGGGTCACATCCATGAATGCCTGGATTGCCTCGCGGAGCGGGGTAAACCATTTGCCCTCGTATACGATCTGAGCGAAACGGTTGCCAAGATCCTTCTTCAGATCCATCGTAGCGCGGTCGAGAACGAGCTCCTCAAGCTGTTTGTGAGCTTCCATCAGGATAGTTCCACCAGGAGTCTCATAAACGCCACGGGACTTCATACCTACTACACGGTTCTCTACAATATCAACGATACCGATTCCATGCTTTCCACCCAGCTCATTGAGTTTGCGGATGATGTCGGAAACCTTCATCTTCTCGCCGTTTACGCTGGTCGGGATACCCTTTTCAAAGGTCATTGTCACATACTCGCCCTTGTCCGGTGCCTTCTCCGGAGTTACGCCCAGAACAAGCATATGCTCGAAGTTCGGCTCATTTGCCGGATCTTCCAGCTCAAGTCCCTCATGGCTGATGTGCCATAAGTTACGGTCACGGCTGTAGCTGTGGCTGTGATCAAACGGAAGATCAATGCCGTGCTGTTTGCAGTACTCGATCTCATCCTCACGGGACTCGAGAGTCCAGATGTCGGTCATTCTCCACGGAGCGATGATCTTCAGATCTGGAGCCAGTGCCTTGATGCTCAGCTCGAAACGAATCTGGTCATTTCCCTTACCGGTAGCACCGTGGCAGATTGCAACAGCACCCTCTTTGCGGGCGATGTCAACCAGACGTTTTGCGATAGCCGGACGTGCCATAGAGGTGCCGAGGAGATATTTGTCCTCATAAACAGCGTCTGCTTTTACGCAGGGCATGATGTAGTTGTCGCAGAAATCGTCGGTAACATCTTCAATATATAATTTGGAGGCGCCGGATAATTTTGCTCTCTCATCCAGACCATCCAGCTCGTTGCCCTGACCGCAGTCTACGCAACAGCAGATAACATCATAGTCGAAATTTTCTTTCAGCCACGGAATGATGGTGGTGGTATCCAGACCGCCGGAATAAGCTAATACAACTTTCTCTTTCATAATCGAAAATCCTCCTCGGTATCGTTGGTTTCATTCGTTTAGACTTCATAAATATACAACACTTTTCGCGATAATGCAAGTGGAAAATTCATTTTATTCAAAAAATACTTGCATAATATGCATTACAGATGTATAATTATGAAACCACACCGAGCAAGACAATCTCTTTTGCGCCTACCGATTCCTCTGCGTGATCGATGTGGGAACACAGGAATAAAAGGGGTACGAAAACGGAAGAAAAAGAAGAGATAAAGATAAGAACAGACAGAAACAACGCGGGAATCTGTATTGTACAGAAACAAAGAATTTGGAAAAGGGTCTTTTCTTATTAGAAAAAAATAACTATAATGAAACAGAACAGAAAAAGATAACGATTTCCCGCAACATGGAACCGTTACAGAAAATGCATGATTATGAGAGGATGAGGAAAATGATTAAAGTCGGAATTATCGGAGCAACCGGATATGCCGGAGCAGAACTGGTCAGACTGCTTCTGCAGAGAGAAGACGTGGAGATTGTCTGGTATGGTTCCCGAAGCTATGTAGGACAGGATTTTGCCTCTGTTTATAGAAATGTAGTTCATCTGACGGATGAGCCGTGTAAAGATGATGATATGGCAACGCTCGCTGAGATCGCAGATGTGATCTTTACTGCGACTCCGCAGGGCTTCTGTGCTTCCCAGGTGACCGAGGAGATTCTCTCCAAGACAAAGATCATCGATCTGAGCGCAGACTTCCGTATTAAAGATGTGAATGTTTATGAGAAATGGTACAAGATTTCCCATGCAACCCCGCAGTTTATCCCGGAGGCAGTTTACGGACTTCCGGAGATCAATCGTGACAAGATCAAGAATGCACGCCTGATTGCAAATCCGGGATGCTACCCGACCTGTTCCTTCCTTTCTGTTTACCCGATGGTAAAGGAAGGTCTTGTAGATCCGAACACGCTGATCATTGATGCAAAATCAGGTACTTCCGGAGCAGGACGTTCCGCAAAGGTCGACAGCCTCTACTGTGAGGTCAATGAGAGCATGAAGCCGTATGGAGTTGCAACGCACCGCCACACTCCGGAGATTGAAGAACAGCTCTCCTATGCAGCAGGAAAGCCGGTGACGATCAGCTTTACCCCGCATCTCGTTCCGATGAACAGAGGAATCCTTGCAACCGCATATGCGACTCTGACAAGACCGGTGACGACAGAGGAGGTCAAGGCTGTTTACGACAAGTATTATGGAAATGAGTACTTTGTCCGCGTGCTCAAGCCGGGTGAGGTTCCACAGACGCGTTGGGTAGAGGGAAGCAACTTCGCAGATGTTGCATTCAAGATCGATGAGCGCACGAACCGTATCGTGATGATGGGCGCGATCGACAACATGGTAAAGGGAGCAGCCGGACAGGCAATGCAGAATATGAACCTGCTGTTCGGACTTCCGGAGAACACCGGACTCAAGCAGATCCCGGTATTCCCGTAAATTTACTTATAAGAAAAAATCAGGAAGAAACAGGAAAAACTCATGGCAGGAACGATGAGCATCCTCGTGCGGGAGATGACCCCTGAGGATTATGATAAGGTATATGAACTCTGGAACAGCATTCAGGGATTCGGAATCCGCTCGATCGATGACTCGAGAGAGGGCGTGGAACGCTTTCTGAAACGAAATCCGACGACGAGCGTTGTGGCAGTGCAGAATGGCCGGATTATCGGAGCGATTCTGTGCGGTCACGATGGGCGCACCGGATTTTTCTATCATGTCTGCGTGGCAAGTGACTATCGAAACCATGGAGTCGGTCACAGGATGGCACACTTTGCAATGCAGGCATTGAGAGCAGAGGGCGTGAATAAAGTCAGCCTCGTTGCGTTCAAGAGCAATGCGCTGGGAAATGAATTCTGGCACAATGTGGGATGGCAACGCCGGGACGATATGAACTATTATGATTTTGTTCTGAATGAAGAAAATATCACGAATTTTATTCGATAGCGTTGACATGACTGTTTGTTTAGAAGAGATAAAAAACGTGTTACAAAAAATCCTGAAAAAGATATTGATCTGGGATTGAGGTACATCATCAGGGAGGAAATGACATGAAAATCATAGAAGGTGGAGTAACAGCGTCAAAGGGATTTGAGAGTGCATCTACGGAGGCAGGAATCAAATATAAGAACAGAAAAGATATGGCGATGATTTACAGCCAGACCCCGTGTAAGGCAGCGGGAACATTTACGACAAATATCGTGAAGGCTGCTCCGGTTAAATGGGATCAGAAAATCGTGAAAGAGT
Organism: Brotaphodocola catenula; assembly: GCA_020686985.1. GTDB lineage: Bacteria > Bacillota > Clostridia > Lachnospirales > Lachnospiraceae > Brotaphodocola > Brotaphodocola catenula. Next base: position 5,802 of record JAJEPU010000047.1, on the reverse strand, counting down.
CTGAATTTGCACAGGCAGTTGTAATCAATGCGGGAATCGCAAATGCATGCACAGGTGCAGAGGGACTTGGATACTGCGAGAAGACTGCACAGGCAGTTGCAGAGGTTCTGAATGTTCCGACTGATGCGGTTCTCGTCGCATCAACCGGCGTCATCGGCATGCAGCTTCCGATTGAGAAACTTGAGAATGGAATCAAGGCGATGGTTCCAAATCTTGATGGAAGCATTGAGAGCGGTACCGAGTCGGCAAAGGCAATCATGACGACCGATACAAAGAAAAAGGAAGTTGCCGTTCAGATTGAGATCGGTGGAAAAACCGTGACGGTCGGTGGAATGTGCAAGGGCTCCGGCATGATTCACCCGAATATGTGCACGATGCTTGCATTTGTGACGACGGATATCGCAATCTCCAAGGAGCTTCTTCAGGAGGCTTTGAGCGAGGACATCAAGGACACCTACAACATGATTTCTGTTGACGGCGATACCTCGACGAATGATACCGTGCTTCTGCTTGCAAACGGAATGGCAGGAAACCCGGAAATTACAGAGAAGAACGACGATTACAAGGAGTTCTGCAAGGCACTCAACTACGTCAACGAGACGCTTGCAAAGAAGATGGCAGGTGATGGTGAGGGATGTACGGCTCTGTTTGAGGTTAAGATTGTCGGCGCCGAGACAAAGGCACAGGCAGTGACGCTTGCAAAGTCCGTTATCACCTCAAGTCTGACGAAGGCAGCAATTTTCGGTCACGATGCAAACTGGGGAAGAATTCTCTGTGCAATGGGATATTCCGGTGCACAGTTTGACCCGGAGAAAGTGGATCTCTACTTCGAGAGCAAGGCAGGAAAGATGCAGATCATCAAGGACGGTGTCGCGCTTGATTACAGCGAGGAGGAGGCAACGAAGATCCTCTCTGAGCCGGAGGTGACTGCAACCGCAGATGTGAAGATGGGAGATGCAACCGCGACTGCGTGGGGATGCGATCTGACGTTTGACTATGTAAAAATCAATGCCGATTACCGGTCCTGAAAGGAGCCCCTTTATCATGAGTATGGAATTTAGTGAAATCAGTGAGATGCAGAAAGCGGAAGTTCTGATCGAGGCACTTCCGTATATTCAGAGATTTAACCGCAAGATTATCGTTGTAAAATACGGCGGAAGCGCAATGGTGGACGAGCATCTGAAACATCAGGTGATTCAGGATGTTGTTCTTCTGAAACTTGTAGGCTTCAAGCCGATCATCGTTCACGGCGGTGGCAAGGAGATCAGCAAGTGGGTCGGAAAAGTTGGAATGGAGCCGCATTTCGTCAATGGTCTGCGTGTGACGGATGAGCCGACAATGGAGATCGCTGAGATGGTGCTCAACAAGGTCAACAAGAGCCTTGTTCAGCTCGTCAACGAGCTTGGCATCAAGGCAGTCGGCATCAGCGGTAAGGACGGCATGATGCTCAAGTGCAAGAAGAAATATTCCAAGGGCGAGGACATCGGTTTTGTCGGTGACATCACAGAGGTTGATCCGCAGATCATCTACGATCTTCTGGAGAAGGATTTCCTGCCGATCATCTGCCCGATCGGATTTGATGATGAGTTCCAGAGCTACAACATCAATGCGGACGATGCAGCATGTGCAATCGCGCGTGCAGTCAAGGCAGAGAAACTTGCATTCCTGACGGATGTCGAGGGCGTTTATCGCGACTTTGAGGACAAGTCTTCTCTGATTTCCGAGATGACGGTCGACGAGGCACAGGAGTTCGTATCCGGCGGTTCTCTTGGCGGAGGCATGCTCCCGAAACTTCAGAACTGCATCGATGCAATCAACAACGGCGTATCCCGTGTACATATTCTTGACGGACGAATTGCACACTGCCTGCTTCTTGAGATCTTCACGAACCGAGGAATCGGAACTGCAATTCTGAAGCATGGAGCAGAGCGTTACTGTTATGAGGAGAGCGGACTTCCGAAGACCGGATTTGACCGCAAATTGCAGGAACAGGAGTGTCAGGGAGGAAAATAAGATGGATAAGAAACAGTATATTGACCGCGCAGAGCAGGTGCTCTACAAGACTTACAACCGTTTTCCGGTAGTCTTTGATCACGGCGAGGGCGTAAAATTATATGATACTGATGGACAGGAATATCTCGATTTTGGTGCGGGCATTGCTGTTATGGGACTTGGATACAGCAACGAGACGTTCAAGAATGCACTCAAAGATCAGATTGACAAGCTCTGCCATACCTCCAACCTGTTTTACAATGAGCCGGCTGTCGAGGCAGGAGAGAAGCTCTTAAAAGTATCCGGAATGGAGAAAGTATTCTTCACCAACAGCGGAACCGAGGCGATCGAGGGCGCACTCAAGATCGCAAAGAGATATGCGTACAACAAGGGAATGGCACCGGATTATGAGATCATTGCAATGCATCATTCATTTCACGGACGCAGTCTCGGCGCTCTGTCCGTGACTGGAAACGACCACTATCAGGACCCGTTCAAACCGCTGATCCCGAACATCAAGTTCGCAGATTTCAACGATCTTGAGAGCGTGAAGGCATTGTTCAGCGACAAGACCTGTGCCGTCCTGATGGAGACGATTCAGGGCGAGGGCGGCATCTACCCGGCATACCCGGAGTTCATCGAGGGTGTTCGCAAACTCTGTGATGAGCACGATGCCCTGCTGATGCTCGATGAGATCCAGTGTGGAATGGGACGAAGCGGAGAGATGTTTGCATGGCAGGTATACGGCGTAAAACCGGATGTCATGACTGTTGCAAAGGCACTTGGAAATGGTGTTCCGATCGGAGCTTTCCTCGCTTGTGGCAAGGCTGCAACTGCAATGGTTCCGGGTGATCACGGCACGACTTACGGCGGAAACCCGTTTGTATGTCGGGCAGCTTCGACGGTACTTGATCTGTTTGAGGAAATGCAGATTCCGGAGCATGTTCAGTCGACCGGAGCTTATCTCTGGGAGACGCTTGAGAAGCTCAAAGAGAAGTATTCCTGCATCAAGGCACACCGTGGTCTTGGACTGATTCAGGGACTCGAATTTGATACTGCAGTTGGACCGATCGTTTCCGATGCGCTCTTAAACCAGCATCTCGTTCTGATCAGTGCAGGAGCAAATATTCTTCGTTTCGTTCCACCGCTTGTGATTGAGAAATCCGATGTGGATGAGATGGCGGTTCGCCTTGAGAAAACGATTCAGGCAGTTGTGAAATAAGGTTTTAAGATGAATTTGATCAAGATTAAGACAAAAAAGGTGCTGTCAAATATGCAGCACCTTTTTGTTTTAATAACAGGTTATTTTTCTTCTGCGAGTGCTCTGCGCATCTCCTCATTCAGCTCATCGGAGAGAATGGAGGTGCAGTGCGGACAGCGAACGGCATCGAGGTCGATCTTTGTCTTACAGAACGGACAGGTCTTCTCGTGCGGTTCCGGAGCAGGAGCAGGCTTGTGGAGCTTGTTCAGCTGTTTAACCACAAGAAAGATCACAAATGCCATAATCAGGAAATTGATCACTTCGGTGATGAACAGACCGTAGCTGATCGTGGAAGTCACAGCCTTTGCTTCCTCGAGAGTGGCATAGTGCTGACCATTCAGCGCGATGAATTTGTTGGTGAAATCAATGCGACCGGTCAGAAGGCTGAGCGCCGGCATGACGATATTTTCAACGAGCGATTTGACAAGGCTGTTGAAAGCACCGCCGATGATAACGCCGACAGCGAGATCGATCATGTTGCCCTTTAAGGCGAAGTCCTTGAATTCACTGAGTAATTTTTTCACAGTAACTCATCCCCCTATCGAAAGTATTGTGTGATTGTTTCATTTAGTATAAAGAATTTTAACAGACAATGCAACCAAACTTTCGGGTTCAATCTTTAAAAGTTTGGTGGGGTATGGTATACTGAGCGAAAAGCAGCGATTCTGAATATTTCAGCTGGAGGATAGAGACGTATGATAGAAAAGCAGGAAATTGGAACATGGATAGAAACACTGGCATCGAAAGCACCGGTACCGGGTGGCGGTGGAGCCTCTGCGCTTGGAGGTGCGCTTGCCTCTGCGCTTGGACAGATGGTTTCCAATCTCACGATCGGAAAGAAGCGATATGCTGATGTGGAGACTGAGGTGAAAGAGATCTGCGAGCATCTTGAGAAAATTCAGAAAGATCTTCTCGATCTTGCCGATCAGGATGCGGAAGTGTTTGCACCACTTGCACGCGCGTACTCCCTGCCGACGAATACCGAGGAGGAGCGTGCGACAAAAGACTGGGAGATGGAGAAAAATCTGCTTGAGGCAAGTCTGGTTCCACTTCAGATGATGGGAAAGGCGATCGAGGTTCTGAAAGATCTCGATGTGCTCGAGGAAAAGGGAAGCAAGATGGCAGTCTCCGATGTTGGCGTGGCATCGCAGTTTGCGCGCTCCGCAGTGACCGGTGCAGTGATGAATATTTACATCAACACCCGCTCGATGAAAGACCGCGAGAAGGCAGAGGAGTTAAACCGTGAGGCGGATGCACTTTTGAGAGATGGCATCTATCTGGCAGACCAGATTTATGGACGAGTTCAGGAAAAGCTGAGATAAGAATGCGATAAGAAACGGAAAGAAAAAACCGAGAGAAAAAGCGAGAGAGGAGAGCGAAACAGAATGGTAACATTAAAGGGCGCAGAGGTTTCTGCAAAGATCAAAGAAGAGGTACAGGAAATTCTGGGAACGCTTTCCGGTGAGGCACCGAAGTTAGCGATCATCCGTGTCGGAGAGAGACCGGATGACATTTCTTATGAAAAAGGCGCAACCAAAAAGATGGGAAATTTTGGACTCCGAGTACAGTCCTATGTGTTCCCGGCTGACATCAGCGATACACAGTTCAAGGCAGAGTTTCAGAAGATCAACGAAGATCCGGATGTGACGGGAATTCTGATGCTTCGCCCACTCCCGAAGCAGATTTGCGAGAAGGATATCGAGAACATGATTGATCCTGAGAAGGATCTCGATGGAATTTCTCCGGTTAATATTGCGAAGGTCTTTGCGGGAGACCGGAGCGGATTTGCACCGTGCACAGCAGAGGCGGTTATGGAGGTGCTCAAACAGAATGAGATTGAGATTTCCGGAAAGCGCGCAGTTGTGGTCGGACGCAGTATGGTGGTCGGTCGTCCTCTTGCGATGCTTCTCTTAAAGGAAAATGCGACAGTGACGATTTGCCACACCCGGACGAAAGATCTGAAGGAGACCTGTCGAAATGCGGAGATTCTCTGTGCGGCAGCGGGCAAGGCGAAGATGCTTGACAGCGAGTATGTTGGAGACGGAGCAGTTGTGATCGATGTCGGCATCAATGTGGATGAGAATGGAAAACTCTGCGGAGATGTGGATTTTGAGTCTCTTGAGGGTCATGCAAGTATGGCAACTCCGGTTCCGGGCGGTGTCGGTGCGGTGACAACGGCGGTTCTGGCTAAGCATCTGGTGCAGGCATGGGCGAAGAGAAATAATTGAGTTTGAAGATTTTTATGTGGCGCCGACGGCGAGTAAAGTCATGCAAACTCGTTCTCACTCCGGGTAAATCAGCGGAAGCGTCACTGGCGCTTCCTCGATACGCAGAGCGGACGTAACGGTGCATAAGACTGCAAAATACGCAGTCTAAACACCGACGTCTCACACGGGTTTGCATGTACTTTCTCGCCTTATGTCGCAGTTGTGGACCAGATAAAAAGTAGTTTGATGTAGAAATAGAATAATAATCCTGAATTATTCACAGCAAAGCCGTGAGTGTGGCTGAAAGCCACATAGTTACTGTATTTTAATTGCATATTGCTT
>JAJEPU010000046.1 GCA_020686985.1 Brotaphodocola catenula | reverse complement strand
GGCAGAGGTGGAAGCACAGTAATGTGTGGAGCTGACTGTCACTAATAGGTCGAGGGCTTAACCAAGACGGTTTAGGAGAAATACAGAAAACGGATGATTCAATGTGCAGTTTTGAAGGTATATGGATAAAAACAAATACCTCCATAGTGAAGTGAGTGCGCTGAACAAGCGGGCACAGCATTTCATGATAATCCTCGATAGCTCAGTCGGTAGAGCACGCGGCTGTTAACCGCGCTGTCGTAGGTTCAAGTCCTACTCGGGGAGTTTTTTCATAGAAATTTTTATGAAATACGGCCCCATGGTCAAGCGGTTAAGACATCGCCCTTTCACGGCGGTAACACGAGTTCAAATCTCGTTGGGGTCATTTAGCTTCACAATTTTATATGGCGACATAGCCAAGTGGTAAGGCGTGGGTCTGCAACACCCTGATCACCAGTTCAAATCTGGTTGTCGCCTCTAAGGAATCATCGAAAGATGGTTCCTTTTTTTGTATAATAGGAGTTAGTTTTAGACAACCCCAAAAATGAGAAAATTTTGCAGAAGATTGTGTGCGAGGGCTTGAAAAATAAGAAAAAGCGCGATATAATGTAGCCGTGCAATTCCTAGTCAGCAAGTAGGAATTGCACGGTTTTATGTTATTTGACATATTGAGAGAGCGTCGATGACGCTTTTTATGATTTGTTGAAGATTTTTTGTATTATAGCACGGATCAAATTCCGGAACAAGTACCGGATGGACAATACAAGAGTGCCCGGTCAATAAAATCAGAAATCGAATAAAGAATGAGAAATGAGTGACGGGACAGACTTGGGAAAGAGCAGAAATGGAGGAGAGCGCGTATGTCAGAGCCGATTTTAAAGGTAGACCAGCTGACGGTAAATGTAGAGGATAAGGAGATTCTTCACGGAATCAATTTGACAGTAAATAAGGGAGAGACCCATGTTCTGATGGGACCGAACGGAGCAGGTAAGTCCACTCTGGGTTATGTCCTGATGGGAAATCCGCGTTATCAGGTAAGCGGTGGCTCAATCAATTTTAAGGGAAACGATGTGACGAAAGAGGGCGCTGATAAGCGTGCGAAAGAGGGTATGTTTCTTTCTTTCCAGGAGCCTCTCGAGGTTCCGGGTCTTTCTCTGGAAGGATTCATCAGAAATGCAGTTCGTCAGCAACAGGGCGGAAAGCTCAAGCTGTGGGCATTCAAGAAGGAACTGGAGAAGGATATGGGCGTTCTTCAGATGGACGAGGCGTATGCAGAAAGAAGTCTGAATGTAGGATTCTCCGGTGGTGAGAAAAAGAAGGCTGAGATTCTTCAGCTGATGATGCTCAAGCCGAGCCTGGCAATTCTGGATGAGACAGACTCTGGTCTGGATGTCGATGCAGTTCGTCTTGTTTCCGAGGGTGTAAAGGAATATCAGAAGAATCAGGAAGGTGCTCTGCTGATCATCACGCACAGCACAAGAATTCTGGATGCACTTCATGTCGATTACACACACGTTATGGTAGACGGAAGAATCGTGGCAACTGGTGACGGTTCCATGGTAGAAGAGATCAATGAGAAGGGCTTCGAGTCCTACATTGAAATGGCATCCCGCAAGTAGGAGGAGAGGTCATGGCTGAGAAAGAGAAAACATATGTACAGGACGTGGACCGAAGCCTCTACGATTTCCGAAATGAGGAAAAGGATGCTTATCGGGTAAAATCCGGACTGACAAGTGATATTGTGGAAAAAATTTCCGAAGAGAAGAAAGATCCGGAGTGGATGAGAATATTCCGTCATAAAGCTCTGGAGACATACAATAAGATGGAGATCCCGGACTGGGGTCCGTCGATCGATGAGCTGGACATGGACAACATCGTTACCTATGTCCGTCCAAACACTCATATGAGTGCAAAGTGGTCTGAGGTGCCGGAGGACATCAAGGATACATTTGAGAAGCTGGGTATCCCGCAGGCAGAGCGTAAATCTCTCGCTGGTGTGGGTGCACAGTACGATTCTGAGCTGGTTTACCACAATGTCCGCGAGGAAGTGGCTGCTCAGGGTGTTATTTATTCCGATCTTGAGGGCGCAATGCGTGGAGAGTACGGCGAGCAGTATGCAGAGATGATCCGCACTCACTTCATGAAGCTCGTGACTCCGGGAGATCATAAATTTGCAGCTCTGCACGGCGCAGTTTGGTCCGGCGGTTCTTTCGTGTATGTTCCGAAGGGCGTCAGTGTGGAGATTCCGCTTCAGTCCTATTTCCGTTTGAATGCACCGGGAGCAGGTCAGTTTGAGCACACGCTGATCATCGTAGATGAGGGCGCTTCCCTGCACTTCATTGAGGGATGTTCCGCACCGAAATACAACGTTGCAAACCTGCACGCAGGATGCGTTGAGCTGTTTGTTGGAAAGAATGCAAAACTGCGTTATTCCACAATCGAAAACTGGTCAAAGAACATGTACAATCTGAACACAAAGCGCGCTCAGATCGCTGAGGGCGGTGTGATGGAGTGGGTATCCGGTTCCTTCGGTTCCCATGTGTCTTACCTGTATCCGATGACTGTTCTGAAGGGCGACAATTCCCGCATGGAATTCACCGGAATCACATTTGCAGGACGTGGACAGAACCTCGATACAGGTGCAAAAGTTGTACACATCGGAAAGAATACATCCAGCTACATCAACACAAAGTCCATCTCAAAGGATGGCGGTATCAGCACCTTCCGCAGTTCGGTTGTGATCGGCGCTCAGGCAAAGCACAGCAAGGCAGGAGTATCCTGTCAATCTCTGATGCTGGATGAGGAATCCCGTTCCGATACCATTCCGGCAATGGACATCCGCACTCCGGATGCCGATGTCGGTCATGAGGCAAAGATCGGACGAATCAGCGATGAGGCTGTCTTCTATCTGATGTCGAGAGGTATCAGCGAGGAAGATGCCCGCGCAATGATCGTAAGTGGATTTGCAGATAACGTATCCAAAGAACTTCCGCTGGAGTATGCCGTTGAGATGAACAACCTGATCCAGCTGGAGATGAAGGGCAGTATCGGTTAAAGACGGAGGATTGAGATGGGACAGGGAATTGATATGACAGTGAACCGGCTTCCGGCCAGAACATGGAACTGGCTGAAGATGAATGAGAGCCGACTGACTGATGTGAAAATAGAAAAAGCATGTCCGGTTACCCCAGTTGTGACGGGACATGGAACTACCTGGGAAAGAGTAAGTGCAGAGAAGATCCAGAGTGAGCAGACAGAGAATGGATTTGCATGGAAGAATCTGGTGACCGGAATGGGACCGGATATGGATCGTCTCGCAGAGGAAGACGAGCAGGCACAGGTGGATGTGATTACCGCGGAGGCAGGAGCAGATGAGGACAATATGGCTGTGTTCGATTACGAATGCCAGCCGGGCGAGCGTTACTTCAACCGCCTCTACCTTCATGCGAAGGAGAACAGTGTGCTGAACGTGACTGTTCTGTACCGGAGTGCAGGCGCAGGTGAGGGACTTAGCGCTCACCAGATCAAGGTTTGCGCAGAGAAAAATGCAGTCGTTCGCATTTACATGGCAGAGATTCTTGATGCAGGTGTGACCTGCTTAAGTGATCTTGGCGGTGTCTGTGAGGACAATGCGCGCGTGGAGCTTGTAAAGCTCGAGTTAGGTGCAGGAAAGCTGTATTCCGGCGGAGAGATCGACCTTAAGGGAAAGGCAAGTAACTTTACCGCAGGAATCGGTTACACCGCAAAGCCGGGTCAGCACCTTGATATGAATTACACGGCTCGTCATCATGGAAAGAAGACGGAGAGCCTGATGGAAGTTTCCGGAGTCGTATCTGAGAATGCATTTAAGATCTTCCGTGGAACGATCGACTTTATCGCAGGTTGTGCAGGTTCCAAGGGAACGGAGAGCGAGGACGTGTTACTTCTCGGTGAGGAGCTTGTCAACCAGACGATTCCGCTGATTCTCTGTGCAGAGGAAGATGTAGAGGGAAATCACGGTGCTTCAATCGGAAAACTCGATGATCAGACGTTGTTCTATCTGGCATCGAGAGGAATCCCGAAGGAGGAAGCAGAGAAAATGCTTGCCCGTGCGCGCGTGGATGCGCTGAATGCAAGAATTCCGGTAAAATCCGTTCGTGATACCGTAGAGGCATATCTCGGCGGTGGCGACGAGGCAGACGATGAAGAGGAGGAGAAGTAAATGGAAATGGTAAATTATAAAAAAGATTTTCCGCTTCTCATGAATATGGACATTGCCTATCTCGACAATGCAGCAACGGAACAGCGCCCGCAGGTTGTGATCGACGCAGAGCGCGAGTTTTATGAGAGATACAATGCAAACCCGCTTCGTGGTCTCTATGAGCTTGGTATGGAGGCAACAGACCGCTATGAGGAAGCGAGAACCTGTGTAAAGAATTTTATCCATGCAAAGAAAGAGTCTGAGATCATTTTTACCCGCAACACAACGGAGAGCATTAACCTCGTCGCTTACAGCTATGGACTGAATTTTTTGAAGCCGGGCGATGAGATTCTGATTACGATCGCAGAGCATCACAGCAACATGCTTCCATGGCAGATGGTTGCACGCCAGACCGGAGCAACGCTCAAGTATCTTGAGTGCGACCAGACTGGTTTCTTCTCCGAGGAGGCAATTCGCGAGGCAGTGACCCCGAACACGAAATTGGCGGGAATCTGCCACGTTTCCAACGTTCTCGGACGAACTACTCCGATCGAGCAGATCATCTCTCTCGTTCATGCAAACGGTGGAGTTGTCCTTGTCGATGCAGCGCAGAGTGCTCCGCATATGGCGATTGATGTTCAGGAGATGGACGCAGATTTCCTCGCATTCTCCGGACATAAGCTGATGGCACCGATGGGAATCGGCGTTCTCTACGGCAGAGAGGAGATTCTTGAGAAGATGCCTCCGTTTTTGACCGGTGGTGAGATGATCGATTCTGTTACCCGTGAGGGCGCTGTCTATGCTCCGCTTCCTCACAAGTTTGAGGCAGGTACGGTAAATGGTGCCGGTGCAATGGCACTCAAGGCAGCAATCGAGTATCTTCAGTCGATCGGCATGGAAACCGTTCACCAGAGAGAGCTTGAGCTGACGAAGATGGCACTCGATGGAATGAAGCAGATTCCAGGAATCCATGTGATCGGAAGCGATAAGCCGGAAGAGCACTGTGGAATCTTGAGCTTCACGGTTGACGGTGTTCATCCGCACGACATTGCGTCGATTCTCGATGCAGGTCATGTCAACGTGCGTGCAGGTCATCACTGTGCACAGCCACTCTTAAAGCATTTAGGGGTGATGTCCACAGCAAGAGCGAGCCTTGCTTTTTATAATACAGAAAACGATATCGAGCGGTTCTTAAACTGCCTGAGAAATGTTCGGAGGGAAATGGGATATGCAGAGTAGAACGTTTTATAATGAAATTCTGACAGAGCACAACCTTCATCCTGCACACAAGGAGTCACTGCCGGATGCAAACCTGATTCTTGAGGGTGTAAATCCAAGCTGTGGAGATGACATCATCCTCCAGCTGAAAGTTGAGGACGGCGTGATTGTTGACGGTGCGTTTCAGGGAAGCGGATGTGCGATCTCACAGGCATCTGTAGACATGATGCTGGAGCTTGTGATCGGACGCAAGAAGGATGAGGCAATGCATCTCGCAGACATCTTCTTCCGCATGATCAAGGGCGAGGCAAGCGATGAGGAGATCGATGAGCTTGAGGAAGTCGTTTCCTTGAAGGATATCTCCCACATGCCGGCGCGTGTAAAATGCGCAGTTCTCGGATGGCATACGATGGAAGAGATGCTTGACGGAAAGAAGAAGGAAGATTAATTAGAATCTTAAAATCTTAATTAGATTTTTTTAGTAGAATCGAAGAATCAAGAAGATGGAAGACTTGTGGTTTCTTTACTTGGAAAGGTGAGGGGATCGCAAGTCTTTTTTTATTTCATAGGAAACTGCGTCCTATGAAACAAAAAACGCTCCGCAAGGATGCGCACTCGGCGCAGGGGAAGATGGTTGCCGAAGCAACCGCGCCTCGGCGCGAGAATGTGCCAGGGCACATTCTTTTTTGTATGATAGGAAATGTCAAATACACCAAGCATACCAAGTGCATCAAGCAGACAACAAAAAAGGCATCTGCTTTCGCAGATGCCTGATCATCATAGCGGAAGGGAGATTCGAACTCTCGACACTACGGGTATGAACCGTATGCTCTAGCCAACTGAGCTATTCCGCCATATAAAAGAAAAAGTATGGGGCCTATAGGGCTCGAACCTATGACCCTCTGCTTGTAAGGCAGATGCTCTCCCAGCTGAGCTAAGACCCCATAACTAGTGTCCGTTGCTTTCGCAACTGACATTTATAAATTATAATGGGTAAGAACCAAATTGTCAACAGTTTTTTGAAAAAAATATGAAAATGTATAAAACTATAAAAATGCTCCGGCGGAGAATCTTCGGAATCCTTGGAATTGAATTCTTGGAATTTTCAGATTCGCTGTCGGAGCATCGACTTGATGACTTGATCCTCAATGCCTGGTTGGATTTATATGCTGGGATTTACATTTACATGATAAATCCCAATCCTTATTTGCATACGAAATATTTGCAAAGTATTATTTCAGCTTTTCGCCGGTCAGCATCTCGTAGCTCTGGAGATACTTGTCGATCGTCTTCTGAACGATCTCATCCGGGAGCGTCCAGTTGTTGTCCGGGTTGGAGGTGAGCCAGTCGCGGGCGAACTGCTTGTCGAAGGACGGCTGACTATGACCAACTTCATAGCCATCTGCCGGCCAGAAACGGGAGCTGTCCGGAGTCAGCATCTCATCACCGATCACGATGTTGCCTTCCTCGTCAAGACCGAACTCGAACTTGGTATCTGCAATGATGATGCCACGGCTCAGGGCGTAGTCTGCACATTTCTTGTAGAGTGCGATGGTGTAATCACGAACCTTGGAAGCGTACTCCTCACCCTTGCCCGGGAAATATTTCTCGAGGTGAGCAATGCTCTGCTCGTAAGAGATGTTCTCATCATGGTCACCGATCTCAGCCTTAGTGGACGGCGTGAAGATCGGCTCAGGCAGTTTCTGGGACTCCTGAAGACCTTCCGGCAGGGTAATTCCACAAACAGTACCGTTCTTTTTGTAGCTTGCCCAACCGCTTCCGGTGATGTAACCGCGAACAATGCACTCGAGCGGAATCATGTTCAGCTTCCGGCACATCATCGTCTTGCCATCGAACTCAGGAGTCTGGAAAAACTCCGGCATTTCCTTGACATCAGTAGTGATCATATGGTTCGGAAGAATATCTTTTGTGAGATCAAACCAGAACTTGGACATCTGAGTCAGAACCTTGCCCTTGTTGGTCACTGTGTTATGAAGAATCACATCAAAACAACTAATGCGGTCAGTTGCTACCATAATCAGGCTGTCGCCATTGTCATAAATTTCGCGTACCTTTCCTTCTTTAACAGGTTTCATCTTCTTATCCTCTCTGTGTGCATGTATTTCCGGTTACTCCGAAAAACGGAGTCCGGTGTGTCTGTGTATGAATGACCATGTTGACTGTGTTCGTCAAACATGGGATTCTGCGTTGGTTGCTTCGTTCCTATATAGAATATACAAAAAACAAATAAAACGCAAGTCTTTTATTAAAAATACTTATTAATTTTTTTTATGACTTTATTTGGTTTTTTGTATGGGAGTTAGGAGAAAGAGAGAAGCAGAGAAGAAAACAGAATGAAATTGGTTATAAAAAAATATAGAAAGAAATAAAAAAGGTGGGATGCAGAAGTGAGAGATCTGCATCCCGCTCATCATCATTGTGATGATAGAGAGTTTTAAGGATTGAGATTTATGTGGATAAATGTTTATATTTTTTTATTTGCTGTAAGAAGTTACCGTAATCGTATAGGCACTGTCTCCTTTCTCGTATACGGTTCCGTCTGTTCCGACAATGGAAACGCTTTTTCCATCTGCACCCTGAATTGTGCCCTTGCAGGTCAGCGTGGTCAGGGTGGAGTCGGCAGTTACGGTCCATGTGGAGGTTGCATCAATCGTCAGGTTTGCCTTGCCAGAGCCATCTGATCCGGTCGATCCGGCATTCGAGTTATCCTGAATAAAGGCACCGGTGAGTGTGCTGCCGTTTGTCATCTGGAAATCAAGCGTGCTGATGCTGTCCCAGATCACGTCGCCGGTCATTTCCTGTGTGTCTGCGGTGAACTTGCAGTCAGCACCGTTTGCTCCGCTTTGTCCCCATCCGCGCGCATTGGAGTTTCCGGTGCACTTTAAGAAGAAGTCGTTTTTTGCTGACGGAGTGATGGCAACGTTTTTCAGGTAGAAGGTGCTCTCGGTATTTGTCGTGTAGAGCATACCGCCATTTTTTGCAGTCAGGCTACCGCCGGTCATCGAGAAGGTGGCATTTCCAACTTCGGAATCACCGGACATGCTCTGGTAGAGGATGACGTTCCAGTTGCAGTCGTTCTGGCTGTTTTCCGGAATATCGCCGGTCAGATCACAGTCGGTCAGTGTCAGGGAATTCAGACCCTCGATGCAGACTGCCTCAGAACTATCAGCCGTCAGAGTTGCATCCTTGATTGAGATGTCGGCTGTGCAGTAGACGGCTGGAGAACCTGTGCCCTTTGAGGTGTAGGTTCCACCATCGACATCCATTGTGCCACCTCCACGGTCACTGCGGATGGCAGCGGAGGATTCGCCGGATGTCGTGACATTCAAGTTGCTTGCCTTGAGTGTTCCGCCTCCTGCGACATGGATTCCACCTGCGGTATTTCCTGTGGTTGTGATCGTAGAATCAGAAATCGTGACATTTCCCTTGTTATATGCAAAGACTCCTGCGCCTCCATTGGCATCCGTTGTGATCGTTCCGTTTTTCAGAACGGCAGTTCCGTCGCTGACGAGGATGCCTGCACCGATTCCGTAGAAACTCGAGCTGTCTCCACCCTTACTCTCGCTGGAGGTTCGTGTCAGCGTGAAGTCACTTAAGGAGACATTGGCACCGTTGGAAACGTGAATCGCGTTTTCGTCCGTTCCGGTTGAGGTGTAGGTCTTTCCGCTCTCGGTTGTGTCCTCGGTCAGATCGGTCACTGCGGTGTAGGAGGTCGGAGCAGACTGTCCGCCACCCGGGCCACCAGGACCTCCATTTCCACCAGGACCTCCAGGTCCGCCATTGCCATCCGGTCCTTTTCCGTCTGGCGGGTTCTGCCCAGGCTCTCCGGGCTGTCCCGGACCGTTCTCTCCGTTTCCCGGTCCCGGCTGATTGCCGGATGAGTCGGTGTTTTCCTGAGCCTGAGCTTCGGTACTGGAAGCTGTGTTTGCAGAAGCCTTATTGGAACCACAGGCGGTCATCGCGAGACTGCCTGCGAGAAATATATAGAGAAATGCACGATTCTTTTTCATAAAATTTTTCCTCCTGTTTATCTTAATGTGTTCTCGGAATCTCTTTGTGCCTGTTTTTGCGAGTGAGATTCCGAGCGTACATCTTAAGAGATGGTTATTTAATTGCCAGGTGCTCAGTCACCCATGATATCGAGCTTTATCACGCTTGTTCCGTCGAGAACGATTCTGACAACGTCATCGTCAGACAGAGAAGATGCGGAAGCGGAAGCGTGATCGCGTCCTTTTGTGATCTCTGTGGAATCAGTCAGAGTGACCGCCGTTGTCTCGTCAGAGAATTTCATCTCCGGGCGATTGCTGTTGTCGCCGTCAGCCGGTTTTTCTGGCGGAGTCTGTCCATCGTCCGGTTTCTCTGGCGGAGTTTCGCCATCAGCCGGTTTTTCCGGTGGAGTCTGTCCGTCAGCCGGTTTCTGACCGCCATTGTGATCCGGCTTGTCAGCCGTGGAGATCGTGAGCGTGTTACCATCGATAGATACAATCTTTGCCATCACACTTCCATCATCCTCCGGCGGAGTGTGAGTTTCTGAACTGCTTTCTGTGCTCGAAGAGGTGGTGGTGGAAGCATAGCTGATCATACCAGCACCAACTGCAAGGGAACAAACCGAAGCGCATAATAAAAGTCCTTTTACATGTT
Organism: Brotaphodocola catenula; assembly: GCA_020686985.1. Lineage (GTDB taxonomy): Bacteria > Bacillota > Clostridia > Lachnospirales > Lachnospiraceae > Brotaphodocola > Brotaphodocola catenula. The sequence goes on along the minus strand of JAJEPU010000046.1, from coordinate 11,912 downwards.
TTCTCATAGTCATTACCATCCTTTCTGAATTTGAAGATTCATTGTCTGGTTGTTTGGTGTTTGTTTATCGGAAGGAGATTTCCGTTGCTGTTTGTGTAATGTGTGAACGGTAATTGATTTATTTCCTTTCGATGTCATGAAGTTTATCAGAGAAAGTTAAAATGAAGCTGAAAATGAAACGAAAAAACGAAAAAATTTTTTAGTTTTGAAAATTTGGTTTTTTTTCAAAATCTATCCCCCCGGGAGGCTTGTCTGAGGAAAAATAAATATGATAAAATTCACCGAAAAGGAAAGAAATATGAGAGAAAAATCAAGATAGATAGGGCGAAGAAGAGTAAGGAAAAGAAAAGTAAGACGAAGAACAGTAAGGTCTAAGACCTAAAACAAAGAAATCAGATTAAGTAGATATATAAATATTAAAGAAACAGGGGGATGCGTGCGGATGGCGAAATATACGGCAAAACGTCTGTTTCAGCTGATCGTGGTATTGTTTGGCGTGACGTTTTTGACATTTATGATTACGCAGATGACACCGAGCGATCCTGCTGAGATGAAATATGTGTCGATGGGGATGATGCCGTCACCGGAGCTGCTCGAGCAGACGAGGCAGGAGATGGGACTGAATGATCCGATACTAGTTCAATATGGAAGATGGCTGATTCACGCGCTTCGCGGGGATTTAGGGGTCTCTTCAAAATTCAGTGAGCCGGTACTCACTCAAATGATGAAGAAACTTCCGTACACGTTGGAGCTTGCGGGAGTCGCCATGATTCTTGTGATTGCAGTTTCATTTCCACTTGGAATTCTCTCGGCGGTGAAGAAGAATCGAGTCGCGGATATTTTGATTCGCTTTTTTTCATTTTTTGGAATCTCGATGCCGAATTTCTGGATGGCATTGTTGCTGATGTATGTGTTTGCAGTTCGCCTGAAATGGTTTCGCGTGGTCAGCACGAATGATCTTCGTGGAATCGTGCTTCCGGCAGTTGCGCTCTCGATTTCGATGATCGGCAGTTACACGAGGCAGATCCGAACGGCATTTCTGGAAGAACTCAGTCAGCCGTATGTCACCGGAGCGAGGGCGAGAGGAATTCCGGAACCGGTGATTCTGCTGTGTCATGTGCTTCCAAATGCAATCTTTCCGGTGGTCACGCTGATCGGTTTGTCGGTTGGACAACTTCTCGGAGGAACAGCGATTATCGAGACTATTTTTTCGTGGCAGGGAATTGGAAATATGGTGGTGGAGGCGATTCGAGTTCGTGATTACCCGTTGATTCAAGGGTATGTAATCTGGATGGCGGTGATCTATGTGGTCGTCAATCTGCTCGTTGATCTGTTCTACCAGTTTTGTGATCCGAAAATCCGCCTGAATCAAATCAATCAGATAAGGATAAAAAGATAAGTCAAGTCAAATGAAGTCCAATAAAGATAAATCGGATGAAGACAAAGATGGAATGAAGAGAGTAGGAAGAGAGGCGAAAGAGAGGATGAGCAGTCAGATGGAAAATCGAAAAAAGAGAAAGAACATTCGCTGTGCCTGTTTTGCGCTTCTTGCTCTTGGAATTGTCTCAGTGGCATTCTGGGGATACCGTTTTGCACCGTATGATCCGCTTGAGACGAATTTTACGCAGAAACTGATGCCTCCCAGTATGGCGCATCCGTTTGGAACAGATAATGTCGGGCGGGATGTTCTGTCACGCGTGCTGTGTGGGGCAGGAAATTCGTTTAAACTCGTTTTTCTGATGCTTGCGATTGTCGTCGTGATCGGGACTGCGGTCGGGATTATTTCGGGATATTTTGGAGGAATTCTGGATACGGTGTTGATGCGAATAACGGATATTTTGCTTGCATTTCCGGATACGATTTTTGCGATTGCGATTGTCGGGATGATCGGACCGGGGTTGCTTCATACAGTTGTGGCACTGGCATTTGTGTGGTGGACGAAATATGCGCGGATGGCGAGAGGAATGACGGCGGTGATCCGAAATCAGGATTATGTGATACAGGCGCAGTTCGGGGGTGTGAGAACGCCGGGGATTTTGCTCCGGTATGTTCTGCCCAATATTCTTCCGCAGGTGATTGTCATGACGGCTCTCGACGTGGGGGGAATGATGCTCTCACTTGCGGGACTGTCGTTTCTTGGATTGGCATCTCAGCCACCGGCGCCGGAGTGGGGATATATGCTCTATGAGGGAAAATCGTACCTGCAGACAGCTCCGTGGATCATGATTTTTGCGGGACTTGCGATTTTTCTGACGGTGATGGTGTTTAATCTTCTCGGGGACAGTCTGAGAGATGTTCTCGACCCGAAGGAGTGGGAGTGAGGCATGCAAACGCGCTCTCGCTCCGGGTTCGCATTGCCTTTTTGCTGTGGTGCCCGGGTAGAAATTGGAGATTCAAGTGACGTTTGCGGAGACGGGATGTGTGATTTTGGGCATTTCCCCATTAGAATTACTGTGCGTCCACTTTGAGTTATAGTCCTCCAATAAAAAAGCGAAGCATAGAAAATAGAAATAGTAAAATTTACAGAAATAAAAACACAGGAAGGAAACGAATTAGAATGAGAAGAAAACAGGTAATAGTTTTTACTGCAATGCTGATGAGTCTGGCGCTTGCAGGCTGTGGTGGTCAGACTTCTGCCGATAGCAGTCAGAATGGAAGTAAGAATAGTGCTCAGAGTGGAAGTGAAAATGTGGGAGCGGGAGATTCTGAGAGTGCGTCTGAGAATGAAAAGACGATGCGCGTGGCATTTTTCTGGATCAGTGCGGATCTTGATCCGGCAAATGATTACAATGCTTGGGTGACCTCTCGTCTCGGAGTCGGGGAGACTTTGGTGCGCCTGAATGATGAGCTGAAAATAGAGCCGTGTCTTGCGGATGAATGGGAGAATGTAGATGAACTCACATGGAGATTTCATATTCGTGAGGGAGCGATGTTCAGCAATGGAACACCTGTGACGGCGCAGGCCTGTCGGGCATCACTTGAGCGTGCAATCTCAATGAATGACAGAGCCTCTGAGTATTTGAAGGTCGAGTCGATGGAGGCAGATGGACAGGAATTAACGATTCGGACAAGTGAACCGAATGCGGGTCTGTTGAGCAATCTCGTCGAGCCTGTTTTTGACATTGTTGATGCGACGCAGAGCGAAGATCAGATTAAGACGGCGCCGGTTTGTACGGGACCGTATAAGATCGCAGATTTCCGGTCGGAGCAGAGCGTGGAGCTTGTGAAAAATGAGAATTACTGGGATGGGGAGCCGGGGCTTGATCGGATTGAAGTGACACAGATTGCAGATTCCGATGCGAGAGCGATGGCGCTCCAGTCCGGGGAGATTGATCTGACAAATACGATTGATCAGACGAGCACGACGCTGTTTGAAAATAATCCTGACTATCAGGTTTCCTCGATCATCAGTCCGCGTGTGAATGTGGCTTATATGAACCATGCACAGAGTAGTCCCCTGCATGATGTGGAGCTCAGAAAGGCGGTCAGCTATGCAGTTAATCGGGAGGCATATGCAGAGTTGATCGGAGGAAGTCCGGCGCATGGTCTATACTCAGATGCAACGCCATTTGGAAATGAGACAATCTACTCGTTCTCTTATGACAAAGATCAGGCAGAGCAGATTCTTGATCAGGCGGGCTATCGCGATGTGGATGGAGACGGAATCAGGGAGATGACCGATGGATCGCAGATGACGCTTCATTACCTTCAGGCAGCGGATCATGGATCAGCGGATTCTGCAATTCTTGCACAGGCGGTTCAGTCGGATCTGAAAGCAGTTGGAATCGATATGGAGATTTTGTCTGTGGAGAATCTTTCCGAATATCAGTCACAGGGAAATTTTGATTTTTACACGGGAAATGATAATTCCGCGCCGACGGGAGATCCGCAACTCTGGCTTGAGACGATGTATACAGGACTTGGAGTGTCCGGAAAAAAGAATCTGACCTCGTTTCAGGACGATAAGATTGATGAGATTGTTGCACAGATGAATCAGACATTTGATCAGGAGGCGCGCTATCGGCTTGCATCGGAGGCATCTCAGGAACTCAATGAGACGGCAGCGAATCTTTATCTGACAAACTCTTACTTGAACATGGTTTCTTCCGCAAGAGTGAAGCAGGCGGTTCAGCCAGTAGCAGATTATTACTTTATTACAAAAGATATTACAGTCGAAGAATAACAAAATAACAAAAAATAAAAGAATAACATCGAAGAATGACAATGAAACCTATTTTAGAAATTCAGGATTTGACAATTGATTACCCGGAACGTGCGGGGGTCGTCAGAAACGCAAATTTTGCCGTTCAAAGTGGAGAAATCATGGCGGTGGTGGGAGAGTCGGGAAGTGGCAAATCAACGCTTCTATCGGCAATTCTGGGCTTAATTCCGGCGGGTGGAGCGATCCGTGGAGGAAAAATTCTTTATAACGGGTCAGATCTGGTGAAATTAAACCGGGAGGAGGTGCGCCTGATCCGAGGAAGAAAGATTGCGATGGTATTTCAGAATTCGGGGGAGTATTTGAATCCGAGACGAAAAATCGGAAGTCAATATCTGGAAATGATGAAATATCATCTTCCGGGGACGAAGAGAGAGCATCGTGGACGTGCGCTGGAGATGCTTGAGCGCCTTCATCTTGCAAATCCCGACCGTATCATGCAGTCATATCCGTTTGAGCTTTCTGGTGGAATGAAGCAGAGAGTTGCGCTTGCAATAGCACTGAGCTTAGAGCCGAAACTTCTCCTTGCAGATGAGCCGACGAGTGCGCTCGATGTGACGGTGCAGGCTCAGGTTGTCCGGGAGATGCTTCAGGTGAGAAAACAGTTTGGGATGACGATCTTGATTGTGACGCACAACATCGGAGTCGCTTCCCGGATGGCAGATCACATTGTGGTGATGAAAAATGGGGAGCAGAGAGAGTATGGGACGAGACAGCAGGTGATTGAGCATCCCCAGAATGAATATACGAGATACCTGCTCTCGGCGGTTCCGGAGCTGGAAGCGTAAAAGTGTGTAAAAGGACATAAAAAGACGAATGGACGAAATGAGATGCAGAGAGACAGGAAATGGAGGTGAGGAAGACGGAAAAACAGGAAGATACGGAGATGCTTAGTGTGGAGCATGTAAGCAAGGTATTTGAATTAGGACATCAGAGAGAGATTCGAGCTGTGGAGGATCTTTTTTTTAATATGTGCCATGGGGAGTGCGTGATGGTTGTCGGAGAGTCCGGATGCGGAAAGAGTACACTTGTCCGGATGATTTCCGGGATTGAGATGCCGACAAGTGGAAAAATTCTTTTTAATGGAAAAAATGTGCCAGATCTGCGCGGGGAAGAGCTTCGCCAGTATCGGAGACAGGTGCAGATGGTGTTTCAGGATTCCGCCCATGTCATTAGTCCGCGAATGACAATCGGGGAATTTCTGAGAGAACTGTGGATCTGCTTTGAGCACAAGAGCAGGAGAGAGGCCGACGAGGTGGTTCGCTATTCGATTCAGAGAGTCGGTTTGGATCAGAGTTATCTGAAACGTCGACCGCATCAGCTTTCCGGCGGAGAACTTCAGCGAATCTGTGTGGCGAGAGCGATCGCTCTCCATCCTCAGCTTTTGATCTGCGATGAGGCGACGAGTGCGCTTGATGTCTCTGTCCAGAAACAGATTCTGGATTTGATTCGGGAGCATGTCGAGGAGAGTGGGTGCAGTGTCCTTTTCATTTGTCATGATCTTGCACTTGCGGAAAGTTTTGGGGATCGGATTGCTGTGATGTACCGGGGAAGAATTGTGGAGTGGCTGAATGGAAATCATTTAAAACGCGAGGCACTTCACCCGTATACGAGACTGCTTCTCGATTCGGTATTTTCAATTCATGATGAGCCGGACAAGCCGATTCCGTTTCTTCCGGAGGAGGGTGGTAGATCAGGCTTAGATCAAAATAAAAATGGCAGGGATGGAACCTTGGAAAGTATGGGCTGTGCGTTTTGTGCGAGATGTGAAAAAGCAGATGAAGAGTGCAGAAAAAAACGCCCGGAGCTTAACATGGTCAGCCCCGGACATTTCGTTGCGTGTTTAAAAATCGAAACGCAAAGATAACAATATAAGTTGTCGTATTATTTATTATTTGATGAATTTGTCAATCGCCCGATTCAGTTCTTCAAGAGCAGTCTGATCGCCGTCCTGAACGGCATCAATGATGCAGGTGGAAATGTGATCTTTTAAAATCACACGGCTCAGACTCTTGATTGCGGCATCGACTGCGGCAAGCTGAATCAGGACTTCACTGCAATCCCGTCCAGACTCTACCATTGTTTTGATCGCGTTCATATGACCGATGATTTTTGCGATTCGGTTCAGTTCATTTTTCGTTTCTTTATGAATGTGAGTATGACTGTGGCTGTGACTATGTTCATGGGTAAGTAAATCTTCTGACTTCTGTTCATGATCGCAAGTGTGATTATGATCGTGTTCATATTCATGATCAAGGAAAGCATCGAGTTTATGGCCGTGACTGTGCTCATGCAGATATTTACCCCACTCATCAGCAAGGCGATCAAGAGTGAAGACGGCGTTTGCCGGACTTGTGGAGGGGCATCGGATGGCAGAGATTTTAGTCTGTGTCTCACAGTAGTGATTGTAGAGTCGGAAAGCCGTATCGCCGTTTGCGATAATTGTGTGAATCGGGGCAGTGTCGAGGACTTGTTTTAAATTGCACGGGATTACATTTCGGATACTGCTGTCACTGGAACCTTTGATGTCACAGGTGGAGACAACATCCCAGAGGGCAATGCCGTGACGGAGCAGAAGCGATTTTTTTTCCTCGATGCTTGCTGGGACTGGCTCACCAAAAATTCGGGCGAGCAGTTTCCAGAAACGATTCTGTGGATGACCGTAGTAGAACTGATTCTCTCTTGATTTAATGGACGGAAAACTGCCGAGAATCAAGATTTTTGAGTGTTCATCATAGACCGGAGCGAATGTGTGGGAGACCCGTGTAAATCCAGGTTCCGGATAATCCGGAATAGCAGGTTGTGTTTGATTCTGGTGTGTATTCATCTAAATTTGGCGCAGGATACCCGGACCTTTTGGTCGTGGGAGGAATGCGTTCCGTCGTTAGACGGTCCTCCTTTCTGAGAATGTAAATTTTATGATCTTTCTTATTCGACTTTCATGATTTTTTTTGCAGTTAAAATCAAAATCAAAAGAATGACGCCGACGAGGACGATCGTACCGCCGGGTTTCAACCCAAGGTAGTAGGCGCAAAACAGACCGATGATCATGAAAAGCACATCAAAACCGATTGCGTAGAGGAGCGTCTGCCAATAATTTTTTCCGAGTTGCATTGCGCAGGCAGTCGGAATCACCATCATTGAGGATACGATCAGAGCACCGACGGTTCGGGCAGCGACGGCAACGGTGATTGCGGTCAGAATCGTAAAAATGAAATTCACGGCGGAAACCGGAATTCCGGCAAGGCGGGCACTGCGCTCATCGAGAGCAATGTAAAACAGTTCTTTGTAGAGAAGCAGAAACGTCAGAAGAACTGCAAGGCTGACTCCGGTGACGAGGTAGAGCTCAAGATCACTGATAGCCACAATGCTTCCGAAAAGAAAGCTGTTGAAATTGGCGGCATTTCCGACAAATCCCGAGAGTACACCGGCAAGACCGACACCGGTAGACATCATGATGGAGATCGAAAGCTCCGAATAACGCGGAATCTTTCTGCGAATCGCCTCAATGCCGAGAGAAGCCAGAATACAGGCGATCGCAGCGCCTGCGACCGGATTCATGCCGATCAGAAGACCACCGGCAACTCCTGCCAGAGAGGCATGGGAGAGCGCATCTCCGATCATTGAGAGACGTTTTAACACGACGACGATGCCAATGCAGGGAATCACAATCGCGAGAAGAATTCCGACGATAAATGCACGTTGCATGAATGCGTACTCAAAGATTTCCATGTGCAGAGGTCTCCTTTTCTGATTCATTAAATCGCCCGTCTGATACGGAGCAAGTGGTGTTCATATTTGATGAAATGTCCGTTTCCGAAGAATTTCCCGGAATTTCCTCGTGCGGGAGAAGACGGGTCTTTCCGTCCTCCAACAGCCACACATCGTCCGCAAGATCGTGAAGAGACTGAAGATCATGGGTGACCATGAGAATCGTCATATCACGCTTCTGATTCAGGCGCTGTAAGAGCTGGTAAAATTCGTTGGTATTCTGTTCGTCAATTCCGGAAGTCGGCTCGTCGAGAAGCAGAAGCTGAGGATGATTGACGAGGGAGCGGGCAAGCAGAACGCGCTGCTGCTGTCCTCCGGAAAGGCGTCCGATCAGGCGGTTCTGGTAGTCTTCCATGCCGACCTGACAGAGAGCCTGATGAACCTGCTCTTTTTCCTTCTTTCCCGGGAAACGAAAACGTCCGATCTGGGAATAGAGATTTGCCATCACAATCTCCTCAACTGATGCCGGGAAATCCCGGTAGGAAACCATGCCGTTCTGGGGAACGTAGCTGATTTTTTTCCAGTCTTTGAACTGGCGAATATCCTGCCCCATCAGCTGAATGCTTCCATTGTCTTTTCCGAGACGCATTTCACCAAGCATCAGCTTCATCAGGGTACTTTTTCCGGCACCGTTTGAACCGATCAGTGCAGAAAAATGTCCCTCTGATACATGGAGAGAGGCATGGTCCAGAATCTGACTGTTTCCGTAGGAAAAGCTGATGTCTGAAATGTTGATCATTTCCATGATGAAAGTCCTTTCTGTCTTATTGTTCATTTATACTCTGTATTTCATTTTTAAGTTGATTTATCTGCTTACGCTGTGTATTTCTCCTGTGCTCATTTTGAGTCTGTTTTTTATTCGCTCAGAGCTTCAGAGAGCGCATTTAAGTTGTCTCTCATAACAGAAAGATAATCATTTCCAGCCACAATCTCTTCTGCGCTGAGTCCCTCTAAAGGATTGAGAACGGAGGTTATAATTCCTGTTTCGGCTGCAACGGTGTCTGCGGATTTGGAGCTTGTCAGAGCCTCAAAAAAGATTACTTTGACATGATGTTCCCGCACAAAATCGATGATCCGTGCCATGCGTCTGGGAGTTGGCTCAGAATCCGGGGTCAGACCTTCAATTCCGACCTGAGTCAGTCCGTAGGCATCACAGAGATAACCGTAGGCTTCATGTGCGACAACGATTTCCCGGTTCGGAAGTGCCGCGATTGTGTTGTGAAAATCTTCATCGAGTTTGTCGAATTCTACGGCATATTTCTCATAATTTGCTTCATAAAAGTCTTTGTTTTTCGGATCAGCGGAGACGAATGCATTTTTGATGTTTTCCATTTCTTTTTTGGCATATTCCGGATTCAGCCAGACATGGGGATCAAGTCCACCATCGTGCGAGTGGGAATGTCCTGAATCAGAAGCGTGAAAATGAAACAGTCCGGTCGATTCGCTGTCATGATCGTGATCATGATCTGCATGATCTTCACCTTCACTGTGGTCGTGATCTTCATGATCGGAAAATTCGTGCTCCTCACTTTCGATATGCTCATCGTGTTCATCATGATTATCATGATTATCGTGTTCCTCGTCCTCATCGGAACTATTTGTCCGGAGCGCAATGCCATTAGAAGCCTCAACAACCATCAAATTTTCATTCGTCAGGCTGTTGAGCACGCGGTCGACCCAGTGCTCCATACCTGCACCGCTGTATACAAAAACATCAGCTTTTTCGAGATTTGTCAGATCGGAGGCGGATGGCTCCCAATCATGCGGTTCGGTACCGGATGGGACGAGATTAATCAGATCGATCTGATCGGCACCGATTTTTGAGGCAAAGTCGTACATGGGATAGAAACTCACTGCCACTTTCAATTTTCCATCCTCAAGATTTTCAAAAGAAGAAGGGAGAGGATCGCTTTGGGCAAGTCTGCTACACCCGGATAGGGACAGGACAGCGGTCAGAGCAATGGTGATTGCCGTTGTCAGTCTGTGTAATTTATTTTTCATTGTTATGATGATCTCCCTCACTGCTGTTACAGGAACAAGAATGGTGGCAGGAGTGAACCTGCATTCCTTCCGGACTGATCGAAGTATGAGAATCTGTCATGTGTCCGGTTGCAAGTCCTCCGCCACATTGACTGCAATACCCATAGAGAATCAGGTGTTCCGGCTCTAAGAGAAAGCCGTGTTCCTGCCGAATATGTCTGGAAAATTCTTTTAAATGGGAACATTCGAGAGGAACGATCCGTCCGCACCTGAGACAGATCATTTTTCCCGGTTCACTCGTCTCATCTTCTCCGAGGTAGCGGTACTGAGCTTTTGAGCCATTTACCGATGGAATCCGGATCACGACACCGTCGCCGGTCAGTCGGTCCAAAGTCCGGTAAACGGTGGTCTGTCCCACCTGAATCTCCTTCTGACCGAGATAGACCATCAACTGATCAACGGTCAGAAATACATCTTTCTGTTCCCGCAGACAGTCCAGAATCAGCTCCTGCTGTCTGGTGCGGTATCTTCCTCTTTCTGCCATAAAAAAACACTCCCTGTTCCAAATTGAAAATGATTTCTGTTTTCATATTATAGCAGGGAGTGAAAAATTGTCAAGGCGAATCCACTGGAAAAGAAAACCAAATTTCCTAAACTGAAAATGCCGTCGTCGCATAAAAATGCCCCCGGCAGGAAGGCATCACGATGAAAAACCTCCCGCCGAGGGGCGAGATAAAAAGTCGATCAGATTTTATTTAGTCAAAGTTAAAGTGATCAAAGGACAGATCACAGCCACCGGCAAGTCTGCGGAAGATGTTGACTACGCGGGACATAACGTCCGGATAGCAATCTTCCTCAACTACCATATTCAGAAGAGTGAGATCCTCGTTGAAGCCGGTTCCCTTTACCATCGGAAGTTCGCTGATTTCTTTTATGATTGCATCTGCCTGCTCCTGATTGATTTTCTTTAATAAGCGATAGCTACGATTCATTTTATTCATGCTTATTCATCCTTTCCTGTTATTTTTTAGTGTTCCTGTCATTTTAAACAGTGGGAGAAATCTGAAATTCCATTCCGTGAACATCGTAATATGAACACTATAATCATATTCTATCATACTCTAAAATCGTTCAGAGTTCAACGGAGATCTTTTCACAAAATCTGCTGTCACAACGGTATCGTATCATACAAAAATGATCCGCGAAGAATGTCTTTATTGGCAGGATCAGATATTGTAACTTAACTGAAAAAGTAGCAAGGGTAACAGAGGCAGAAGTCAGAACACACGATTTTTTGGAAAAGATTTTGAAAAAGGAGAATCAGGAATGACGAATAAAAATGGACGTTTTGGAATTCATGGAGGACAGTACATCCCGGAAACGCTGATGAAGGCAGTGATTCAGCTTGAGGAAGCCTACAACCATTATAAAAATGATCCGCAGTTTCAGGCGGAGCTGACCGAACTGCTTAATGAGTATGCCGGTCGTCCGAGCCGACTTTATTACGCAGAGAAGATGACGAAAGACCTTGGAGGTGCAAAAATCTACTTGAAGCGTGAGGATTTGAATCACACGGTTGCACATAAGATCAACAACGTGATCGGTCAGTCACTTCTTGCGAAGAAGATGGGAAAAACCCGTCTGATCGCGGAGACCGCAGCGACGATTGCAACCGGAAAACTTGGAATTTTCCATGGCATGAAGTCGTATTTCTGTCAGGATAAATACGGACGAGATGCGGTTCCTCATGTGGCGGAGTATGTGAAGTCGATGAAGGATGCGTTGAGGAGTTTATAAGTTATATGGCTTTGTAGTGATTTTGATTAAATGATGTCAGTTGAGTTAATTCGGATTGTGTGCTTATAACACCAGTTTACAACTTTATAAATGGTAGACGCGCTGGCAAGCCAGTTGTTTTAAAGCCTTTATCATAGCATTTGAT
>JAJEPU010000045.1 GCA_020686985.1 Brotaphodocola catenula | reverse complement strand
GTCAGTGACCGAACAAGTACTGCGGTAAAGGAATATATTAAGAATCAAAAAAATGAATGATCTAAAATTTTAAAATCATTACGCATTCACCCACGTCTGATCCAGTTGGTCAGGCGTGGTACTCTACGATTTTGATAGACAATCGAATTCAAAGCACAGCAGGAGAGGGAAGAGTATGGGCATAACGATTTCATTTTCGATGAAGCCACAGCATAGCTGGCTTCCCCAGAATACCTGGAATCTCGAGCGAATGCAGAGATTTTCGCGAGAGCTTGCGGGGCAGATGGGGTATCACTGCGACGTGGTCGGTGACTATGTGATCTATCAGTTCTGTCCGGAGGGCTTTCTGTGGATGGCATGGAAGAAGGGCGAGATTGTCGGGGAGTGCCAGACGAATATCGCAGGACCGGGATTTCATGCGGCAGTGATTCATTTTCTGGATCTCTACGCGTCGCGAGGAAAGCTCGGGCTTCTCGTCAAGGATGATACCGGATATGATCGGGACCGCAATTTTGTCCGGATGAGGAGAGAGTATTTTTATACCTGGTTTGGTGATCTGATGAAGCAGATTTTTGAGCAGAAGGACCGCGCGGATCGTCAGCTCGTCTGTTGGCCGGCGAATTATTATCTGCCCGAGGAGCATAAGGGGATGGTGATGACGCATATCCGCCAGTTCTCGATGGAGGAGATTCGAAACATCGTCCATTCCGGAGTCAGTATGGGATTTGCAAAGGATTTTTTCATCTGGAATGAGGAGGAGAAAGACGCTTACTACTATCGAAACTGTGCGCTTGTGCTGATGAATCAGGAGTGCTATTTTATGCCATCCGGCCGGAGTGAACAGGATGAGGTGATCAACCGAAAGATTCTTGATCTGCTTGAGCGCGCGCTTGCATTAAAAGCGGATATTCAGTTCCCTAAAAATGAGTATTTGGAGCTGTGTGCGCTCGACGGGCGTGAGCCGAAATCGCTCGATCATACGCCGGAACTGCCAAAGAATGCGCAGGTCGGATGCCGAAAAAAACTCCTGTTTCGGACAATCGGTTCCCTGCGTTTTGCCGTCCCCGGAAGTTATCTCTACGACGGGACGAGACAGGGAAACTCGGAGCGTTACTACGATGGATGGGCAGAGAACAGTCATGATTACTACATCTGTGCGATGAATTTGGAGCACGAGGCGAGATTTGAAAATCGACCGTTTGAGAAGGAAGAAGTCGAGAGAGTCATTGACTATGAGAGGGATAGTCTGCGCGGACGCATAGCGGTCTATCATCCGAGGCAGAGGGATGGGAAACTGCGGTATGAGGTCTCTGCGCAGATTCTCTATAAGAATCAGATGACGATTGTCACAGTTCGCTATCAGAATCCGGAGGAGGAGCTGTGGGCGATTGATCTGATCCGCAAAATCGAGGTTATTGAGGAGGAGAAAAAACCGAATCTCAAGTGCGGGTGAGCATTAAGAATTTTCAATCAAAACCAGAAGATTAATCGGAATCAGAAGGCAGAGACAGAAAAAAGAAAATCAGAAGATAAGAAAATATAGAAGAAAAGAAAAAAACAGAAATAAAGAATGAAAGAAAAACATAAAAAGAAAGAAATGAAAAAGGAGATTTTAGAATAAAATGAAGATCGCGATCGTTACAGACAGCAACAGCGGAGTTACACAGGCACAGGCGAAGGAGCTTGGAATCACTGTGATTCCGATGCCGTTTATGATCAACGGTGAGACCTATGAGGAGGATATCAACCTGACGCAGGAGCAGTTTTATACTCATCTGACTGATGGAGCTGAGATCTCCACTTCTCAGCCGTCTCCGCAGACCGTGATGAACCAGTGGAATGAACTTCTTAAAGAGTATGATCAGATTGTGCACATTCCGATGTCAAGCGGGTTGAGTGGTTCCTGCCAGACTGCCATGATGCTTGCGGATGAGGATGAGTATGAGGGCAAGGTCTTTGTTGTCAACAACCAGAGAATCTCTGTTACTCAGCGCCAGTCTGCTATCGATGCAAAGGCGATGGCAGATAAGGGAATGGATGGAGAAGAGATCAAGCGCGTGCTTGAGGAGACAAAGCTCGAGTCAAGCATTTACATCACAGTGGACACGCTGAAGTACTTAAAGAAGGGCGGACGCATTACCCCGGCGGCAGCGGCACTCGGAACTCTGCTTCGGATCAAGCCGGTGCTTCAGATTCAGGGAGAGAAGCTCGATTCGTTCTCGAAGGCGCGCACGATCAAACAGGCAAAGAGTACGATGATCACGGCGATCGAGCATGATATTAAGAATCGTTTCCATGATCCGGAGGCAGAGCACACCTGGCTTCAGCTCGCTTACACGTACGATCGTGAGATGGCAGAAGAATTTCTTGAGGAAGTCAAAGCACACTTCCCGAAGAGTGTTGGAATTCATATGGACCCTCTGTCTCTGAGTGTTGCCTGTCACATCGGACCGGGAGCAATCGCCCTTGCCTGCACGAAAAAGCTGGATTAAAAGCAGGAGAAAGGGTCAGAGAAAACATTAAAGAAAACGTCAAATATAAAAATTGGCGAAAAGCGAAAAACATCAGACGCAAAGACAGACACAAATAACGTCAATAACGTCAGAAAATCGGGGAAAGGAGGAGCGTGAGAGAACAATGGATCAGGTAAAGAAGAAATGGCAGTTCCCTTTTGCAGTCAAACGAAGGGTGACGGTGAGCCTGAAAGTACCGGTTGTGATTCTTCTTGTGCTGTTTGGTCTGATTCCGATGATTCTGTGCACCCATGCGACGATCGCTTCGGTGCGTCAGAATCAGATTGAGGCGAGGATGGCGGAGGTTCAGAATCAGTGCCAGATTTTGAGCGACAAGCTGACGCGGGCGGGGTATTTGAACGGGACGGATCGCTCCATGATGAACAGTGAGATCGAGACGGTCGCGGATATTTTTGATGGAAGAATCGTGGTTGTTGATCAGAATTTCCGGATTGTGGAGGATACATTCCATATTGCGGAAAATCGTCTTCATATTGCGGAGTCAGTGATTCGCTGTTATCAGGGAGAGACGATGAACCGGTATATCAAGAACCGTCACTATTTCCTTCAGACAACACCGATCTATGACAATACGGCGGAGAAGACTGTGCAGGGAGTCATGATTATCACCTCGTCGACGGAGCCGTTGATGTCGCTTGCGGATATGGTTCACGACAAGGCAGTCCTGCTTCAGAGTATTGTGTTCTTTGTGGTTTTGCTTGCCGGAATCGCGGTGGCTTCCTGTCTGATCTTCCCGTTTAAGGAATTTCAGAATCGGCTCAATCATGTGGCTCAGGGCGCTCTCGACACCGATATCAGCACCGACAGTTACAAGGAGACTCAGGACATCTCAAGGGCGGTTGAGATGACGATCACAAAACTTCGTGAGGTTGACCAGTCGCGCCAGGAGTTTGTATCGAATGTCTCCCATGAGCTCAAAACGCCGATCACCTCGATTCGCGTGCTTGCGGATTCGCTGATGGGAATGGGTGAAGTGCCGGTGGAGCTTTACCGGGAGTTCATGGAGGACATCTCGGATGAGATCGACCGCGAGAGCAAGATCATCGATGACCTTCTCTCTCTCGTGAAAATGGACAAGTCGGAGGCGGAACTCAACATTTCCCAGTCGAATATTTACACGCTCGTCGAGCAAATTTTAAAGCGTCTGCGTCCGATCGCAAACAAACAGAAAGTCGAGCTGATTTTTGAGAGCATCCGCGAGGTGACTGCGGATGTAGATGAGATGAAGCTCTCGCTTGCGATCACGAACCTTGTGGAAAATGCGATCAAGTACAACAAGGAGGATGGCTGGGTGCGGGTGACGCTCGATGCCGACCACAAATTCTTTTATATTAAGGTATCGGACTCTGGAATCGGAATTCCGGAGGAGGCGCAGGACCGCATTTTTGAGCGTTTTTACCGCGTCGACAAGGCGCGCTCGAGAGAGACAGGCGGAAGCGGACTCGGACTTGCGATCACGAGAAATGTTGTGTTGATGCATAAGGGTGCGATCAAGTTGACGAGCCGGGAGGGTGAGGGAAGTACGTTCACAATCCGGATTCCGCTCAACTATATTGCATGATGAGAGGGGGGCAAGGACGAGACCGATGAATACGAAGAAAAAGAAACGAGACTGTCTGCTCCTTCTGGCTGTATTGGTGCTTCTCGTCGCAGGGATTGTCGGATGTCAGAAGACGAGGACGGGGACGGAACATGTAGACGGGGAAAATATCTACCAGATCTATTACATGAATCCGTCGGCGACCCGCCTTGTCGCGCACGATTATCAGACGGAGACGACCGATCAGGATTTTCTGATTCAGGAGCTGATGGAACAGCTTTTGCATGTGCCGGCGGATCTCGATGCGCAGATGGCACTCTCGGATAAGGTGATTTATCAGGGATACAAAAAAGAGGATGTCGTGCTTTATCTCTACTTTGATAACAACTATACGAGCATGAAATCCTACCGTGAAATCTTGTGCCGGGCAGCACTCACGAAGACGATGACGCAGATTGATGGGATTGATTATATTAATATTTACACGGGCGATCAGCCCCTTCTCGATGCCAACAATATGCCGGTTGGTATGCTCAGTGACTCGGATTTTGTGGACAGCATCACGGATATCAATGCCTACGAGAAGACGGAACTGACGCTGTATTTTACGGATGCAGACGGAGAAAAACTGTATCCGGAGCGCAGGAGTGTGATGCACAACATCAATACTTCGGTCGAGAAGGTTGTCGTTGAGGCGCTTCTTGAGGGACCGGAGTCGGAAAATCTGTGCCCGACGCTCGATCCGCAGACAAAACTTTTGAATATTTCTGTAAATGAGAATGTGTGCTATCTGAATTTTGACAGCAGTTTTCTCAACAATGCACTGAATGTGCAGGATTACATTCCGATTTACTCGATTGTGGACTCTCTGCTTGAGCAGTCCTCGGTCAGCCGGGTGCAGATCACGGTCGATGGAAACCAGAATGTTGTATTCCGGGATAAGGTACCACTCAATACGCTCTTTGAGCGCAACCTCGATTTGATAGGAGGATCAGATCATTAGAAGACCGCTTGTGTTCCTGGCAGGAGGATTCGTACTTGGAGAGGCATGGATTCTGTGTGGGAGAGCGGTGAGCGAAAATATGGGGGCAGTCGAAAAAACTGGAAGGTTTGTGATTGCCGGGGTGGCTGTCGCTGTGGTTGTGGCGATCGTGGCAGTCCTGGTTTTGATGTCAGGAAATGAGTTGTCAAATTGGTTCTCGGATCAATTTGGCAGTCCGTTATCCGCTGAAAAATACAGAAAACGACAGAGAGAAAGAATTGAAGAGAGAAAAGGCAAAAATCGTCAGGGGCGGTTTTGGCCTTTTTTCTTATCGAGGATTTGTGGGATAACAATGATGATTTGTGGGCTCACGTTAATTGGTGGGATTATCGGAGCAGGGCGGGCGACTTTTGAGCGAAATGTCTGCGAGAGGGAGGTTACGCTTGGGCTTGACGGAGAAATAACGACAATCACCGGGCGAGTGCGATCCGTCACTGAGAAAGAAAACGGGTGGGAGCTGATTTTGGATGCATGTGAGCTGGAAAATAGTGAATTGGATTATGCCGGCAAATTGGATCATGAAAATTATGAAAATCACGTAAAAAAACGACGATTACTTCGGAGGATTCTCGTGAAAATCAATCAGGAGACAGAACCTGGTTTTGGGTCAGGTCAGAAAACTGATTCAGAAATTGAGAGCGGAGAGGTTTTTTCCTGCGGAAATCAGGTTTGTGTAACTGGGATCTGCTATGCGTTTGACAAGCCACGTGCGCCCGGAGAATTTGACTACTGTACTTATTATCGATCGAAAAAACTGACCTATCGGATGATTGCCTCCTCAGTTGAGGTTCGAGATCGGCGGTGCGACTGGATTCTTGAGGCTCTTCGGAAGATTTCTTTGCGCGCTTCGGCAAATTTGGAGCGGATTGCAGGGGCGCAGGATGCAGGAATTTTGCGGGCAGTTCTTCTCGGGGACAGGACAGATCTTCCCGAGGAGGTGCGCACTCTCTATCAGGAAAATGGAATTGCGCATATTCTGGCACTCAGTGGGCTTCATCTCTCTCTTGTAAGTCTTGCAGTCTATGGACTTTTGCGAAAACTGGGAGTTGGATTTGGGTTTTCTGCAATGATTGCGGGCGTGGTGTTGACCGGATATGCGTGGATGAGTGGAAGTTCGGCATCGGTGATTCGGGCACTTGTGATGACGCTTTGCGGATTTGGAGCTTCATATCTCGGGCGGACGTATGACAGACGGAGTGCGCTCGGGCTTGCCGGAATGATTCTGATGTGGGACAGCCCCTATTTATTGACACAGGCGGGAGTTCAGCTCTCGTTTGGGGCGATTCTTGGAATTGGATTGTTTGAAGAGAAAAATGGTAATGCAGGTGGTGAGGAAAGTCATGATACAAGCGCAAATGCATTTTATGCGGGAATCGGGATGCATGCGGTGACGTTTCCGATTGTGCTCTGGCATTTTTTTCAGTTTCCGTTGTATGGGATTTTTCTGAATCTTCTCATTGTTCCGTTTGCAGGAATTCTTGTGGGATCGGCAGTCACAGGGCTTGTGCTTGCGGAAGTCTCCGTGGGAGCAGGGCGGTTTGCAGCTGGTGGGGCGAGAATGCTTCTTCGATGGTATGAGTGGTGCTGTCGGATTGGGGCGAGATTTCCGGGGAGTCATCTGATTTTTGGGCGTCCGAGATTCTGGCAGATCGGAGTCTATTATGGGGCTTTGGCGGGAATTCTGCTTTTTAGGAAATGGGAAACGAAGCCGGAGAAGCGTGAAAAGCCGGAAAAGCAGGTGAGGCATGAAAAGCATGAAATGCCGGGAGTATGGTTGGTAGTTGCGCTTAGTTTTCTTTTACTTCCACTTCCGCACCGGGGGCTTGATGTGACGTTTCTTGATGTAGGGCAGGGGGATGGAATCTGCATTCGGGCAGATTCGTCGGTGATTCTGGTCGATGGCGGAAGCAGTGACGAGAAAAATCTTGGGAAAAATCGTCTGGTTCCGTTTATAAAGAGCAGTGGAATCCGAAGAATTGACAGTGTCATCGTCAGTCATGGTGATTCAGATCACATCAGTGGACTGGTGTGGCTTTTTCAGGAGGAAGAGGATATCGGTATCAGGCAGTTGATTCTTCCAAAGGCGGGACAGGCAGATGAGGCGTATCAGACCTTGATTGAGCAGGCAGATCGGCGAGGGTGCCGTGTGATCTGGATGGAGAGGGGAGATCGAATCGAGATTGGAAAGCTGAGGATTCAGTGCTTGTATCCGCAGGGGGAGGATGAGGGAGCAGAGAACAGGAGAAACCTTGAAGAAATGGCAGAAAAGGCTCTGGCTGATCGCAATGAGCAGTCCCTTGTGCTTCGTGTGGAGTATGGAAAATTTGCGATGCTTCTGACTGGGGACATGAGTGAGGCGGGGGAAGCTGCACTGTTGGAGTGTGAGAATACGGGGAGTGCAGAAAATCGTGCTGGGAGCGCAGAAAATGCGTCAGAGGTTTCTGGTGAGAACGGGCTTGAGGGGATTTTTCTACTGAAATCTGCTCATCATGGTTCAAGATTTTCAAACAGCGAGGAGTGGCTTGATGCAGTGAACCCGCAGATAACGGTGATTTCCTATGGAAAGGACAATCGTTATGGTCATCCGCATGAGGAGACGATAGAAAGACTGAGAGAGCGAAAGATAAAGGTGATTGGAACGGGACAGGACGGGAGTGTCTTCTTCCATACCGATGGGGAGAAGGTTTCGTGGAGATGCTGGTCCTATGGATACGGGCACTGATCGGCAATCATTTTGCTTCGGAGTTGATTTTTTTATACAGATCTGGTATAAACAACAAAAGATATATGTGCGTTATAATATAGCGATGGGAAAAAGTATTGCTGCATATGAGAGAAAATTAAGAAAAAATAGGGGACAGAATAAGAATGCAGACACTGAATCAGGATATCAAGAATCATACTTTTCAGCGAGCGTATCTGATTTGCGGGGAAGAGGCTTTTTTAAAGAATAGTTATAAAAAGAAGATGATGGAGGCGATTCTCGACGGAGATACCATGAATTTTGCTGTGTTTGAGGGCAAGGGAATTGATGTTGAGGAGGTTATTCGTCTGGCAGACACAATGCCTTTTTTTGCGGAACATCGCCTGATCCTCATTGAAAACAGTGGATTTTTTAAGAGTGGGTGTGAGGCACTTCTGACGTATCTTCCACAGATGCCGGATACGACTTGCATGATTTTTGTGGAGTCGGAGGTGGATAAGCGAAGTAAACTTTATAAGAAGATCAGGGAACTTGGTTACATTGCGGAGATGAACCGACAGGATAGTGTTCAGCTTGCGCGATGGGCGGGAGCAATTCTCGCAAAGGCGGGCAAGAAGATCACCGGAAGAACGATGGAGTTGTTTTTAAGCATGAGCGGAGATGATATGGAGAATATTCGCATGGAACTCGAAAAGCTCATCAGCTATACGGGAGAAAAAGAGGTCATCACCGATGAGGATGTGAGAGCAATCTGCACTCCGCAGGTGACAAACCGAATTTTTGAGATGGTGTCTGCGATTGCAGGAAGACAACCACACAAGGCGATGGATCTCTATGAGGATCTGTTGACACTCAAAGAACCGCCGATGAGAATTCTATTTTTGATTGCGAGACAGTTTAATCAGATTTTGCAGGTAAAAGAGCTGATGGAAAAGAGGATGGATCGAAGTGCGATCGCGTCTGCGCTGAAACTTCAGCCGTTTGTTGTCGGAAAGACAATGCCGCAGGCGAGACAGTTTACGCGGGACCAGATTCTCTCGTATGTAAATCTGTGTGTGGATGCTGAGGAGGCGGTTAAGAGTGGACGACTTCAGGATCGTCTTGCGGTAGAATTGCTGATTGCAAAAGAATATTAAAAGAAACTCGATGACCGGAAATCTAAATAATGTAAGAATTGGTATAAAAAAGAACTCCGATTCCCCACACCCAGGGATCGAAGTTCTTTTTGGGGTTATATTAAATTCCAGTCTTATGCTTACGCCATTGCGCTAACAGCCTTGGAAAGGCGGGAAACCTTTCTGGAAGCAGTGTTGCTGTGGTAAACACCCTTGGTTGCAGCCTTCTCGATCTCAGAGATAGCAGCGTTCAGGCTTGCCTGAGCAAGAGCCTTATCTCCTGCAAGGACAGCAGCCTCTACCTTCTTGCAAGCAGTTTTAACCTTAGATCTGATAGCTTTGTTTCTAGCAGCCTTGGTCTCGGTAACTAAAATTCTTTTTTTAGCAGACTTAATATTTGCCAATCTGGGCACCTCCAATTATAAAAAAATAATTCAATAGCATCTGGTTTGCATCAAAGCCTGGACACGGACAGTTCAATGTAAACATACTTTTGTATTCTACTCAATTTCTCATAAAATGTCAATACATAATTCTAAGGATTTTTTGAAAAAATAAGAGAGACGGTCATAGTGTGCAGGCAGAATTTTTTGATCGAATAGAAAATTTCGTGTAATACAAAAAAGAAATGGGTGGAAAGGGGAATATGGAAAATGGCAAGAAAGGAAAACAATTTTGAGGTTCGGACGGATCTGGCGGTTGAGCAGAGAGAACGTTTTCCGGGAGATGGAGGAGAGATTGCGGGTGTTGCTCTGCGCGAATGGAGGGAGAGCGGATCGGCAGTAAAGATGAGCGAGGTGCAGATCCTTGATGAGCATGGGGCAAGAGCAATGGGAAAGCCCAAAGGAGTCTATCTGACGCTTGAGGCGGATGGAATGGCTGGAAATGATGAGGAAGAGATGGAGGAGATCGCCAGAGAGTTTGCCATGCAACTTCGCAGACTACTGCTGAGAGAACAGAACGAAGCACAGATAACCCCCAAAGAACTGGATGGTCTCAAAGAATTCCAGGGATCAAAATCAGAAAAGGCGAAAAATAAAGAGAATAGAACCGGATTTGAGGGAAAGCGGATTCTCGTTGTAGGATTGGGAAATGCGTTTGTGACACCGGATGCGCTTGGACCACGCACAGCGGGGAATCTGAAGGTGACGCGCCATCTCGATGGACAGTTTGGAAAGGGCTTTTGTCAGGAGAGAAATCTGCCCCTGTTAAGTGCAATCGTTCCGGGTGTGATGGCTCAGACCGGAATGGAGAGTGCAGAAATTTTGCGGGGAATTGTAAGGGAGACAAAACCGGAGCTGGTCATCGTGATTGATGCGCTTGCAGCCCGCAGTGTCCGTCGCCTTGGAACGACGATTCAGTTGACGGACACAGGGATTCATCCGGGATCGGGAGTGGGGAATCATCGTCATGGATTGACAAGAGAAAGTCTTGGAGTTCCGGTGTTTGCGGTTGGAGTCCCGACCGTCGTCGGTGCGACTTCGATTGTGCATGATACAATCAGCTCTCTAGAAGCGTGGGAGATCGAGGAAAAGCCGGGATGGGAGGAAAAACTGGAACCGGAACTGCGCAATTTGTATGTAACTCCGCCCGATATTGATGAGAGAATCCAGCGGATCAGCAGGATTTTGTGTGATGGGATTCATCAGGCACTTTTTGAGCCGGAAACTTGCTTGTAAAGCAGAAAAAAGTGTGTTATGATATTTTGAGCTTTGTGTATTTATATAGGAAGTACAGTAAGTTACAAAAGAGCGGGAGGATAGAGGGGCATGAAGACGTATCTAATTGTATGGCCACTGGTGTTTCTGGCTGGTTTTGTTGATTCGATTGCAGGCGGAGGTGGACTGATCTCCCTTCCGGCATACATCATTGCTGGTGTTCCGGCGCATATCGCGATCGGAACAAATAAGATGTCCTCTTCGATGGGAACAGTGATCTCAACAGCCCGATATTTGAAAAACGGGTATATTAAAGGAAGAAAGCTGATTATACTTTCGATTTGCGCCTGTGTTTCGGCACTCATTGGATCGGTGATTGGATCGAGACTTTCTCTTCTGGCAAGTGATCAGATCCTGAAGAATCTGATGATTCCGGTTCTTCCGATTGTCGCCTTCTATGTTCTGAAAAATAAAAATTTCGGAGCAGGTTCTGAGAAGGGACCGCTTTCCGATACGGCTACATTTGTAGTGGCAATCTGTGCATCCCTTGTCATTGGAATGTACGATGGATTTTACGGTCCGGGAACCGGAACCTTTCTTCTGATCGTATTGACCGGATTGGCGAGACTGGATGTTCAGACTGCCTCCGGAATGACAAAGATGATCAATCTGTCTTCCAACCTTGCAGCACTCACGACATTCCTGATTCATGGGACAGCCAGTTACAGTCTGGGACTGAGTGCAGGTTTATTCTGCATCGCAGGACATTATATTGGTTCCGGTCTCGTCGTACATAATGGACAGAAGATTGTGAGACCGGTGGTTCTGGTTGTGTTAGCGATTCTGTTTATCAAAATTCTTTCTGGAAACTAAGAGAGTATTACCGTTCGTGCATTGCACAAATGGTGATGGATTTATTTGCTATGAGTTTAAGTATCGACTTGGCGTATGCTTCCGGTCAGCTCTGCTGACTTCAATTGGAATCAGGATTAAGAACAAAAAACATATCATAGGGCAGGGACTGCCCGAATTAACGCTAGTTCACTAAAGACGATTTTAAGACAAAAGAAAGGATGAAAAATTTATGAAGTGGACAAAATTCACACTGAAGACCACCACAGAGGCGGTTGACTTAATCAGCAGTATGCTCGATGAGCTTGGTATTGAGGGCATTGAGATCGAGGATAACGTACCGCTGTCTGAGGCAGACACGAAGGGCATGTTTATCGACATTCTCCCGGAACTTCCGCCGGACGATGGCACTGCAAAGGTGAGCTTCTATCTCGAAGACCTGAGCAATCTCGAGGACCTTCTGCGCAACATTGAGGAAGGACTCGATGATCTGAGTGAGTTTGTCAATGTCGGCGAGCGCACAATTGCTGTCTCCGAGACCGAGGATAAGGATTGGATCAACAACTGGAAGCAGTATTTCAAGCCGTTCACCGTAGATGACATCCTGATCAAGCCGACCTGGGAAGAGATTCCGGCAGAACATGCAGACAAACTTTTAATCGAAATTGACCCGGGAACAGCCTTCGGAACCGGAAAACATGAAACGACTCAGCTTTGCATCCGTCAGCTCGACAAATACATCAAGGGCGGAGAGAAGGTTCTCGATGTCGGAACCGGAAGCGGAATCCTTGGAATCGCAGCTCTGAAGCTCGGCGCAAGCGAGGCATTTGGAACCGATCTTGATGAGAATGCAGTCGTTGCAGTCAGGGAGAATCTCGAGGCAAACCACATTCCGGCTGAGAAGTTCGGCGTTGTTCAGGGAAATATCATCGATGACAAGGCAATTCAGGATCAGGCAGGATACGAGTGCTACGACATCGTTGTGGCAAACATTCTTGCTCCGGTCATCATCATGCTTCAGGGTGAGATCGCACCTCACCTCAAGCACGGCGGAATCTTCATCACATCCGGAATCATTAACACGAAGGAAGAAGATGTGCGTCAGGCAATGGAGGCAAATCCGGAACTGGAGATCGTGGAGATCAACCATCAGAACGACTGGGTTTCCATCACCGCACGCAGAAAGTAGGAAGAGAGCATGTATCATTTTTTTGTGACACCGGCGCAGATTGCGGACGGCTATGCAGTGATTACCGGTCAGGATGTCAACCATATCCGAAACGTGCTGAGAATGAAACCGGGCGAGAAAGTCGGAATTCGCGATGGTATTTCGAGAAACTATGTCTGTGAACTTGAGACGATGGAGGCAGATGAGATTCGTGCAAGGATTCTGTCGGAGGAGGCAGATTCGAGTGAGCTCCCGTCAAGACTCTATCTCTTTCAGGGACTTCCAAAGAGCGACAAGATGGATCTGATTATTCAGAAGGCGGTTGAACTTGGCGTCTACGAGGTGATTCCGGTTGCAACGAGACGCGCTGTGGTAAAACTTGACAAGAAGAAAGAGGATGCAAAGCTCAGACGCTGGAATGCGATTGCGGAGAGTGCGGCAAAGCAGTCCGGACGCATGATGATCCCGGAGGTCAGCAAAGTGGTGAGCTTTTCTGAGGCAGTAAAACGCGCAGAGAAAATGAACCTTGCACTGATCCCGTATGAGCTTGCCGAAGGGATGGCAGAGACAAAACGAGTTCTGTCTAAAGTTCGCCCGGGAATGGATGTGGCGATCTTCATCGGACCGGAGGGCGGTTTTGATGTGGAGGAAGTGGAAGAAGCAAAGTCGGCAGGGGTGGCTCCAATCACGCTTGGAAGACGGATTTTGCGGACGGAGACGGCAGGTCTGACAGCCCTGTCCATCTTGATGTTTCAACTGGAGGATTAGAATAAAATGGAAGCATATTTTGATAATTCCGCGACGACGCGGGTGCTCGACGAGGTAAAGGATCTTGTCGTCAAGGTGATGACGGAAGATTACGGAAATGCGGCAGCCCTGCACAGAAAAGGTGTTGAGGCGGAGCGGTATATTAAGGAAGCACGCGCACAGATTGCAAAGACGCTGAAAGTGGAGGAGAAGGAAATCCTTTTCACCTCCGGCGGTTCGGAGTCCAACAACATGGCTTTGATTGGCACAGCACTCGCAAATCAGCGCGCAGGCAAGCACATCATCAGCACGGCAGTTGAACATCCGTCTGTATACAATCCGCTCTCTTATCTGGAAGAACTTGGATTTGAGATTACCTTCCTTCCGGTTGACAAGGACGGGCATATCAGTCTGGAGGAGCTCAGAGCGGCAGTGCGTCCGGACACGATTCTCGTCTCCGTGATGTACGTCAATAACGAGGTCGGAGCCGTTGAGCCGATTGCAGAGATCTCCAGGATCGTGAAGGAGAAGAATCCGAAGACGCTGATCCATGCAGATGCGATCCAGGCTTACGGAAAATATGTGATTCGCCCGAAGAAGGAGGGCATTGACCTTCTCTCTGTCAGCGGACACAAGATTCATGCGCCGAAGGGAACAGGTTTCCTGTATATCCGCAATGGCGTAAAGATCAAACCTCTGATCTACGGTGGAGGTCAGCAGAACGGACTGCGTTCCGGTACAGAGAATGTTCCGGGAGTTGCAGGTCTCGGACTCGCAGCCAAGATCATGTACACAAATCATGATGAGAAGATCCGCCAGATGATCGAGCTCAAGGATTATCTGATCGACCGAATCGGAGAGCTTGACGGCTGTGTAGTCAACAGCAAAAAAGGCGAGGGAAGCGCTCCGCAGATCGTGAGTGTGAGCTTTGAGGGCGTGCGCGCGGAGGTGCTTCTGCATGCGCTTGAGGACAAGAGTATTTTCGTTTCCTCCGGTTCCGCATGTTCCTCCCATCATCCGGGCATCAGCGGTACGTTAAAGGGAATCGGCGTGAAGCCGGATCTCCTCGATTCGACAATCCGTTTCAGCTTTGGCGTGTTTAACACAAAAGAGCAGATTGATTACTGCATCGACGCACTCAAAGAACTTCTTCCGGTTCTGCGCCGTTACCGCAGAGGCTAAGAATGTTTAAACCAAGATAAGAATAGAGAAAAACGGTCAATTCATGATCATTAACCGGTTATAAATACAAAAAGAAAGGAAGCTCCATGAAATTTCAGTCATTTTTGATTAAGTATGCAGAGATCGGAACAAAGGGAAAGAACCGGTATCTGTTTGAGGATGCCCTGATTCACCAGATCAAGGTAGCACTCAAAAAAGTAGAGGGATCGTTCCAGATTTCCAAGGAATCCGGACGTATCTATGTGCAGGCAGTCAGCGATTACGATTACGATGAGGTGATTGAGGCACTTCAGCACGTTTTCGGTATCGCGTGGATCTGCCCGATGCTTCAGGTTGAGGAGAAGGACTTCGAGAACCTGAAGAAAATCGTTGTGGATTATGTCGGAGAGGTTTATGAGGACAAACACTTCACATTCAAGGTAGACAGCCGTCGTGCCGACAAGAGTTATCCGATCCGTTCCGAGCAGATGAATGCCGATCTCGGAGAGGCAATCCTGAATGCATATCCGGAGACTTCTGTGGATGTTCATAAGCCACAGGTGCTTCTGAAAGTGGAGGTTCGCAAACTTGTGAACATTTACTCCCTGATGATTCCGGGACCGGGTGGTATGCCGGTTGGAACGAACGGAAAGGCAATGCTTCTGCTCTCCGGTGGAATTGACAGCCCGGTAGCAGGATACATGATTGCAAAGCGCGGTGTGAAGATTGATGCGGTTTACTTCCACGCTCCGCCATACACGAGCGAGCGCGCAAAGCAGAAGGTTGTGGATTTGGCAAAGCAGGTATCCAAGTACTCCGGTCCGATTCCGCTTTACGTTGTAAACTTCACGGATATTCAGCTCTACATCTATGAGCAGTGCCCGCATGAGGAGCTGACGATCATCATGCGCCGTTACATGATGAAGATTGCGGAGGAGCTTGCGCGCAGAAACGATGCACTGGCACTGATCACCGGCGAGAGCATCGGACAGGTTGCCTCCCAGACGGTACATTCCCTCGCAGCGACGAACGAGGTTTGCACGATGCCGGTATTCCGTCCGCTGATCGGTTTTGATAAGCAGGAGATCGTGGATATTTCCGAGAAGATTGGAACGTTCGAGACTTCGATTCAGCCGTATGAGGATTGCTGTACGATTTTCGTGGCAAAGCATCCGGTAATCAAGCCGAACCTCACTTACATTCATCGCTCTGAGTTGAAACTTCAGGAGAAGATTGATGAGATGATGAAGACGGCGATTGACACCGCAGAGATGATCTGGTGTGAGTAAATTCCTTCGATTTTAGAGAAATGTGTTGCTGTTTGCGCGATGCGTGAACAGTAACACATGCGTGTGCAGGGATTCTGATTGGAAGATTTCAACAGGATGGATCAGACTGATCAGGATCATGCGCCGAATAAAACAAAAAATAAAAAAGGATGCATTTCTCAGAGAGAAAGCATCCCGTCTATCACAGATTCCGATTCCACATAAAGGATAGATTCATATTAAATTGTAAAACAGATAGATCCATAAATTCATTCATGGATTCTATTTATGATTCTATGAATGATGTAAAGAATGATTATGTACGGATTCCGGATGATTATTTGATGATGTACGGAGAAAGGGTCTCCAGGATCTCATCGATTCCTGCCTCAGCGTGGACGTTTAAGTCGATCGGCTTGGACAGATCCAGACTGAAGATACCCATGATGGACTTTGCGTCGATCACGTAACGACCAGATACCAGGTCGAAATCAACATCAAATTTGGACAGATCGTTTACGAAAGATTTTACTTTATCGATGGAATTTAAAGAAATACGAACGGTTTTCATGTAAATAAGCCTCCTTGTTTTTGTCATTCCCTTTTTGGCTGTGACGGCACATTTCACCCGTCTGCCATATAACAATACTACTCATAACTGGCTGAAAAGTCAATAGGGAGTTTTAAGGATTATTTGCAGAGTCAGGCAACAGATAGTTACTGTATAGGGATGGAAATTTTCTGAACGGAAAATTCCGCATGATACAGTGGTGGAGAAGATTTATTATAGAAAATTTAAGGAGAATAAGCAATGAGAAAAGCAGCTTTACATAACTTAGGCTGCAAGGTAAATGCCTATGAGACGGAGGCGATGCAACAGCTTCTCGAGGAAGCGGGATATGAGATTGTCTCTTTTCAGGATCAGGCGGATGTCTACGTTATCAACACCTGCTCCGTGACGAACGTGGCAGATAAGAAATCCCGTCAGATGTTGCACCGGGCAAAGAAGATGAATCCGGATGCAGTGGTAGTTGCAGCAGGCTGTTATGTGCAGGCTGCCGCGGAGGAACTCAAGAAAGATCTCTCAGTCGATGTGATTATCGGAAATAATAAAAAGAAAGATCTCGTTCCGATTCTCGAATCCTATTTTGCGGAGAGAGAGCAGAAGGGTCAGAACACACAGGTTCCTCAGAATACGCAGGATGCTCTGGATCTTCAGGAAGGCATGGAAAATGGAGAAAATGGGGAGAATACCGGTGATTCCAATGCAAATCCGAAGGAACATCTCGCTGAGGACCATGTGATTGAGATTGGAAAGACGAAGGAATACGAGGAGCTGAAACTTCACCATACGGGAGAACACACGCGTGCATTTTTGAAGGTGCAGGACGGATGCAACCAGTTTTGCAGTTATTGCATCATTCCGTATACGAGAGGTCGTGTCCGTAGCCGTCGCCCGGAAGATGTGGAACGCGAGGTCAGAGAGCTTGCCGAGGCAGGTTATCAGGAGATCGTTCTGACGGGAATTCATCTGAGCTCCTACGGTCTTGATTTCCCTGAAGGAGAGCGCCAGACACTTCTCGATCTGATCCTTCGTCTTGAGAAGGTGGAGAAGATCAAGAGAATTCGCCTTGGTTCTCTTGAGCCGAGAATTGTGACGGAGGAATTTGCAAAAGCGCTTGCCTCGTCTGAGAAGATCTGTCCGCATTTTCATCTCTCCTTGCAGAGCGGCTGTGATGAGACGCTCAAGAGGATGAATCGCCGTTACGACACGGCGGAGTATCGTGAGAAATGCGAGATTCTGCGCCGTGTCTTCACGAATCCGGCGATCACAACGGATGTGATTGTAGGATTTGCCGGAGAGACGGAGGAGGAATTTGCACAGACGAAATCCTTCCTGGAGGAGATCGGTTTTTATGAGATGCATATTTTCAAGTACTCGCGCCGTGCAGGAACCCGCGCTGCGGTGATGCCGAATCAGGTTTCTGATCAGATCAAGGCGAAGAGAAGCGATGTGCTTCTCGAGCTCGAGAAGAGACAGTCCCTCGATTACCGGAAATCTTTCCTCGGAAAAGAGGAGGAGGTGCTTCTCGAGGAGGAGACGAAGGTCGATGGAGTGACGTATCTGACCGGTTACACGAAAGAGTATGTGAAGGTCGCATACCCGGCAGAACTTGGTGCCCGCAACATGCTTGTGAGAGGACAGCTTGTCGAGATGCTGACAGATGAAATTTTGCTGATGAGATAAAAAGGGGTAAAATCCGTCACCGGTTGTGCAAGGTATGAGGGGTGACAATTGTGGGTTTAAATTCCCCTTGCCGAATCAGGAAAAGTAGTATAGAATAGAGAAGAATAGTTAAAGGACGTGAAAAGCATGGGCGAAATTCATAATACACAGTTTTTTAAAGCAGTACAGGAAAATAAGATGGATGTCAGCCAGGTGCTCGAGCAGGTATATGTGGCGCTCACGGAGAAGGGATACAATCCGGTCAATCAGATTGTCGGATATATCATGTCCGGAGATCCGACCTATATCACCAGCTATAAGAGTGCGAGAAGCCTGATTATGAAGGTGGAGAGAGACGAGATTCTCGAAGAGCTGATGTCAGTATATATTGATGCAAAGCTGAAAAAATAGGCATATTGCCAGAACTCTCTTGAGAAGGAAGTGCCAGAGAAAGTGTGCGCTTAAAATGCCAGAGTGTGTTTGAGAGATCCAAAGCAGGATCGGACGGCAGGGAGAGAGGATGGTTGCAGTCTGCATTTGCCCGTTATCGGAGACTGTCCGTGGTCGGAGCAAAAAGAGGCTGTGGCAGGAGTAGAAGAAGACTGTCAGTCCGATCCGTCTGAGAAAGGCTGACAGTCTTTTCGATACATTCGCATTTGCGAGAGATTTGCATTTGCGAGAAAATTTGCATGGTAGAGAACTTTGCATGAGAGGGAAGACCGGTAAAATCAAGTTGCTGTTTGCGCAAGCTATGAGAAGGGGCGAATGGCAGCGAAGAGAGAAAACGAGACGGATGAAGAACTCGATGCATAAAATCTGGAGAACTGAATATGAGAATTTTAGGATTGGATTATGGCTCAAAGACCGTCGGAGTGGCAGTCTGCGATCCGCTCGGGATTACCGCGCAGGGAGTGGAGACGATCACACGCAAAGACGAGGGAAAACTGCGCCGTACTTTGGCGCGGATTGAGGCTCTCATCGCAGAGTATGAGGTGGAGACCATCGTTTTGGGATATCCGCTGAATATGGATGACTCAGTCGGAGAACGTGCGAGAAAAACGGAAGAATTTCGTGATATGCTGGTCCGCAGAACCGGTTTGCCGGTTATTCTGTGGGATGAGCGTCTGACAACTATACAGGCGAATGAAATCTTGATGGAGAGTGGAGTTCGGCGGGAAGATCGGAAGAAGGTTATAGATAAAATTGCGGCAACCCTGATCTTACAGTCGTACCTCGGTTCTCTTGAGAGTGAACAGAAAAAAGAAACAATTTAACTCGATTCACTCATTTCGCTTATTGAGAACTTAAGGGATTAAAAAATTAAGAACTTAAAGAATTGGGAAATTGAGTGATTGAGCGGAGTCAGTTAAGAGACAATGAAGCAATTAGGCGATGAAGCAATCTGATAATGAAACCGGTGATGAAAGAATGAGGCTGGAAGAATGAGGCGGTTTTGTTATCGAGATTTGTGAGAGAGCCATGAGGGAGTAAAAAGGTGACACAGGAAGAAAAGATTACATTGCAGACGGAAGACGGGGAATTTGTGGACTTTTATGTCCTTGAGGAGACCCGGATCAATGGCATGAACTATCTGATGGTGACGGATTCCGAGGATGACGAGGAAGATGGAGAGTGCTATATTTTGAAAGATGTCTCGAAGGCAGAGGACAGCGATGCTGTCTATGAATTTGTGGAGAATGATGATGAGCTGGATTATCTTTACCGCATTTTCACGGAGCTGATGGAGGACATGGAAGTCGAGATTCGCAAATAAGTCAAGCAGGCTAAGGAAAAGAGCAAAAAAGGAATAAAATAGCAATAAAATAATGAATAAATGAAACCGTGATGAAATCGAGGCGAAGCGGAATCAGGGTAATTAGGGTATAGAAGAATCAACATGTGAAAAACTGCATGCGAGCAGAAAGCGTGACAACGTGTGCGGTATGTGAGGGAAATCTGCGGAGATATAGCGGCCGGTTTCGCTCACAAAATAGGAGAAGAGAGCGGATGGAACAGAAGCAGTTTCAAGAGATCCTCCGGGATAAGGGACTGAAGGTAACGGCACAGCGTCTGCTTGTGCTTGAGACGATTGTGGATCATTCGGATGAGCATTTAACGGCGGAGGAGATTTATGAGCTTGCGCGCCGTAAATATCCGGAGATTGGTCTGGCAACGATTTACCGGACGCTTCAGGTTCTGGTGGGGCTCCATGTGATAGAAAAGATCAGTCTGGATGACGGATTTGCCCGCTATGAGTTTGGCAAAGAGGGTACGGATGGGCATCATCGTCATCACCATGCAGTTTGTCTGGGGTGCGGGGCTGTCATTTCCATTGAAGATGATCTGCTCGATGGGCTGGAACAGGCAGTTAGGAAGCGAATTGGATTTCAGGTGACGGATCACGAGTTGAATTTATATGGATTTTGCAGGGAGTGTCTGAAAAAACAGAACCCTGAAAAATAAGAGAGAAATCGTAAATGACAAGAAAGTCCTTTTTGGGACAAGGCAGTGTGAATAGCCGGAAAATAAAATAACCGGAAGAATGGTCAGAAGCCATTGGACAGAGTTTTTTGAGAAGTGTGAGAAGACTTTGGGGATGGCAATTCATTAGAATGTGGAGGAAATGATTGCATGACAGAAAAACAGTATACAGAAAATCAGAATGCGGAAGTTTATGCGAATCCGGTGACAGAGCGTGAAGAAAGTCCGGCTGTGCAGGCAGAGAGACAATCAGCAGAGAAAACGATACCGGTAGAAAAACAGCCAGAGCAGTCTGCCGAGAAGCAGGTGGAAAAACCAGCAGAGAAACCGGTAGAAAAAGCAGCAGAAAAGGGAACGGAAAACGGAACCGAAAAAGCAGAAAAACCGGCACCGGCAGAAAAGTCGGTGGGACAGCAGGTGACAGGGTCGGCGGAAGCGCAGGAGAATGTGAGCGCGGATGCAGATCATGCAGAGGCAGACACACAGGCACAGACAAAACGTTCGGCACAGAAGAAGGGTCGTGGCGGAGCGCGCAGAGACGGAAACCGTCCTCA
The DNA here is from genome assembly GCA_020686985.1 of Brotaphodocola catenula. GTDB lineage: Bacteria > Bacillota > Clostridia > Lachnospirales > Lachnospiraceae > Brotaphodocola > Brotaphodocola catenula. The sequence continues at coordinate 4,798 of JAJEPU010000045.1, read as the reverse complement.
GCGTCAGGATGCAAAGAAGCGGGATGAGAAGAATTCGGATGAGCACAAGCAAAGCAACAAAGCTCAGGGAGAAAACCAGAACCAGAATCAAAATCAGAATCGCCCGAAGAAGAACGGAAAGGCAAAACAGCAGCCGCAACACGATGGAGTGAAGCAGGATGCTGGAAAGACGGCAGGCAAACAGGATGCAAAGCAGGAGAGATCGGAGAAGCAGAATAATGCGCCTAAGACGAAGGGACCGAAGCGCGCAGAGCGTCAGCAGGCAAAATTTCCGGTAGTGACATCTTCGGAGGAAGTTGGCTTTGTTCCGGGAACCGGCGAGGGACAGGCAAAGGTTCGCATCATCCCGCTCGGTGGTCTTGAGCAGATCGGTATGAACATCACAGCATTTGAGTATGAGGATACGATCGTCGTTGTCGATTGTGGTCTTGCGTTCCCGACCGATGACATGCTCGGTATCGACCTCGTCATTCCGGATGTCACCTATCTTGAGAGAAACATTGACAAAGTAAAGGGATTTGTGATTACTCACGGACATGAGGATCATATCGGAGCCCTTCCTTATATTCTTCAGAAGATCAATGTGCCGGTATACGGAACGAAGCTGACGATCGCGCTGATCGAGAATAAGCTCAAAGAGCACAATCTGATGAAGAACACGAAGCGCAAGGTTGTGAAGCATGGTCAGTCGATCACGCTCGGTGCTTTCCGCGTGGAGTTCATCAAAACGAACCACAGCATCGCAGATGCGGCAGCTCTCGCAATCTTCACTCCGGCAGGTGTAATCGTTCATACCGGAGACTTTAAGGTAGACTACACTCCGGTATTCGGAGATGCGTTTGACCTTCCGCGTTTTGCGGAGCTCGGAAAGAAGGGAGTTCTTGCCCTACTTTCTGATAGTACAAATGCGATTCGTCCGGGATTCACCGCATCGGAGAGAACCGTCGGAAAGACATTTGACGCAGTATTTGCAGAGCATAAGAATAACCGTATCATCGTTGCAACCTTCGCATCGAACGTTGACCGTGTTCAGCAGATCGTTTACTCGGCATGTAAGTACGGAAGAAAGGTTGTTGTCGAGGGACGAAGCATGGTCAATGTCATCGGAACGGCAAGCGAACTCGGCTACATCAATATTCCGGAGAACACGCTGATTGACATCGACCAGCTCAAGAATTATCCGGACGAGCAGACCGTTTTGATCACGACCGGAAGTCAGGGAGAGGCGATGGCAGCTCTGTCCCGTATGGCATCGGGCATGCACCGAAAAGTCACGATCAAGCCGAATGATGTTGTAATCATGAGCTCTCATCCGATTCCGGGAAATGAGAAGGCAGTCTCCAAGGTTATCAACGAGCTTGCCATGAAGGGTGTTGAAGTCATCACCGAGGATACCCATGTATCCGGCCATGCATGTCAGGAAGAGATCAAACTGATCTACTCTCTGCTTCATCCGCGCTATGCACTTCCGGTTCATGGTGAGTATCGTCATCTTGTCGCAAACCGCAGTATTGCGATGGCGATGGGAGTGCCGAAGGAGCGCACGCTGATTATGTCTTCCGGAAACGTTGTGGAGCTCTGTGAGGATTACTGTAAGGTCGTTGACCAGGTTCAGGCAGGAGGAATTCTCGTCGATGGTCTCGGTGTCGGTGATGTCGGAAATATCGTCCTCAGAGATCGTCAGAACCTCGCTCAGAACGGTATCATCATCGTTGTATTGACACTTGAGAAATACAGCAATCAGCTTCTCGCAGGTCCGGATATCGTCTCTCGCGGATTTGTCTATGTGAGAGAATCTGAGGATCTGATGGATGACGCAAAGAATATCGTTGACAATGCGGTTGCAGATTGTCTCGACCGCCATGTGACCGACTGGGGCAAGATCAAGAACATCATTCGCGACAGTCTGAGTGATTTCCTGTGGAAGCGCATGAAACGCAGCCCGATGATTCTTCCGATCATCATGGAAGTTGAGTAAATAGAGGATTTGAGTCAGGAAAATTGTTACTCAGGAAAGGATAAGAGCGCATGAGCCAGGTTACGCGAGACATCAATAAAATAACGAGAGCAATCATCGGAATTTCCGGAAAGCTGATCCTCTATGCGCTGATTATCCTTCTGCTCGCGGAGGGAATGACGCGGGGCTATGCATTTGGTCACTCGATTTTCTATGCGACGGCAGTGGAGTCGGCTCCGGGAACGGATAAGACGATCACGATTCCGGAAGGACAGAGTGCAAAGGAGTCTGTTCAACTGCTTCACGATGTGGGATTGATCTCGAATGAGCTGGCTGTGGAGATTCAGCTGAAGTTTTATGACTATAAGATTCAGCCCGGAACGTACACGCTGAACACCTCGATGACGTCAAAGGAGATTCTCCAGGTTCTCAACGAGAAAAAGACGGAAGAGACGAAGGACGGCAGTGCGAGTTAGTCATATAAGTCTGAACATATGAGTTTGGGTAATGTTTGGGCAAATCATAAATTGGGAAGACAACATTGGACGCTTCAGCAAATCTTTTGGATTTGCTGGAGCGTTCTAAAATAACGGAAAGTTTTATCCGAAGTAAACAAAGCAATGGAGTAGTAGAGAGATGGATCAGGAACGGGTTACTGCATATATTCATTCATTGGATCGCGGTCACGGGGAACTCTGTGATCGGATTGCAAAAACAGCAAGGGCGGAGTTTGTGCCGATCATTCGGCGCGAGACGGCATCGTTCCTTCAGGCACAGATCATGGCGGTGCGTCCGACGAGAATTCTGGAAGTTGGCACGGCTGTGGGATATTCGGCGCTCTTGATGCGTCAGGTGATGCCAGAGGGGGCACATATCACGACGATTGAGAGGGATGAGGTGCGGATTCAGAAGGCGAAGGATCATTTTGCACTTGCACAGGCGCAGGAGGATATTACGTTGCTTGAGGGAGATGCACAGAAGATTCTTGAGGAGATTGACGGACCGTTTGATTTTGTGTTCATGGATGCGGCGAAAGGTCAGTACATTCACTGGCTTCCGTCGATTCTGAGACTTCTTGTGCCCGGTGGAGTGCTGTTTTCCGATAACGTGCTTCAGGATGGTGATATCATTGAGTCTCGGTTTGCAGTGGAGAGACGAAATCGAACGATTCACGCGCGAATGAGGGAGTATCTCTACACCCTGACCCATCATGAGGAGTTGCTGACAAGTGTGATTCCGATCGGAGATGGAGTCGCGCTGAGTGTAAAAAAATAGGGAAGCCACTTGAATTTTGAGTCGCGTGGAAAATGATCTTCCGTGTGGTTAGAAATATGGATGTGGACGGTGTAAACCATACCGTTCAGTATATGAAAGAAAAATTTTTACAAATAGGAATAGGAAATCGAGTAGAAATGAGGAGAAAATCATGAGAGAGACAGAGTTGCTGATTCCGGCAGGTAGTCTGGACGTGCTGAAGACGGCTGTGATTTACGGCGCGGATGCCGTATATATCGGTGGTGAGGCATTTGGACTGCGTGCAAAGGCAAAGAACTTTTCTGCTGAGGACATGAAGGCAGGAATTGAGTTTGCACATGAGCATGGAGCGAAAGTCTATGTGACGGCAAATATTCTCGCACACAATCAGGATCTTGAGGGTGTGGAGGTGTATTTTGAGGAGTTGAAAGAGATTGGTCCGGATGCACTGATCATCTCTGATCCGGGTGTCTTTGAGATCGCAAAACGCGTGCTTCCGGAGATGGAGATTCATATCAGTACACAGGCGAACAACACGAACTATGGAACGTATCTGTTCTGGCATCGTCTCGGCGCAAAGCGTGTCGTTTCCGCACGTGAGCTTTCTCTTGAGGAGATCCGCCAGATTCGAGAGAGAATCCCGGATAATATGGAGATCGAGAGCTTTATTCACGGAGCAATGTGTATTTCCTATTCCGGCCGTTGCCTGCTGAGCAATTTCCTCACGGGACGCGATGCAAATCAGGGAGCCTGCACCCATCCGTGTCGTTGGAATTATGCGCTGATGGAGGAGTCAAGACCGGGCGAGTACATGCCGGTGTTTGAGAACGAACGTGGAACCTTTATCTTTAACTCGAAGGATCTGTGCATGATTGAGCATATTCCGGAGATGCTTGAGGCTGGAATCGACAGCTTCAAGATTGAGGGACGCATGAAGACTGCCCTTTATGTGGCAACCGTGGCGCGAGCATATCGCCGTGCGATTGACGATTATAAGAAAGATCCGGAGCTTTACAGAAAGAATCTTGGCTGGTATCGTGAGGAGATCGGAAAGTGCACGAACCGCGATTTCACGACGGGATTCTATTTTGGAAAGCCGGGTCCGGAGAGTCAGATTTATGAGAGCAGTACCTATCTGAAGAATTACACCTATCTTGGAACGGTTGAGGCTGTCCGCGAGGATGGTTACTGCCGGATTGAGCAGAAGAACAAGTTCTCTGTCGGTGAGAAGATTGAGGTCATGAAGCCGGACGGCACGAATGTCGAGGTGACGGTTCGCGCAATCACGGCTGAGGATGGAACGCCTCAGGAGAGCGCACCGCATGCCCGTCAGATCATCTGGGTGGATCTCGAAACCGAGTTAAGTCCGTATGATCTTTTGAGACGCAGTGAGGTCGATGGACAGTAAAAGACAGGAAAACGGTTTAACTTGTTTTTGTCTGAAACGATAAGACAGAAAGAGCGTTTTACACGGATTTTGGCAAAAGCCAGTCCGGTAAGACGCTCTTTTATATGATAGGAAATTGCGTCCTATCATACAAAAACGCTCCGCGAGGATGCGCACTCGGCGCAGGGGAAGATGGTTGC
>JAJEPU010000044.1 GCA_020686985.1 Brotaphodocola catenula | reverse complement strand
AAAAGCAATATGCAATTAAAATACAGTAACTATGTGGCTTTCAGCCACACTCACGGCTTTGCTGTGAATAATTCAGGATAAATAAAAATAACTTCAAGAACACAAAAGAGAAAGTGAGGATTTCGGCTTATGATTTTCACAATTCACGATAAGATTCATGATAACACTCATAATGACGCAATGTTTGTATCTGCATCGATCGACTCCCTCGGCGCGCAGTTAATCTCCTTGAAAGACACCTCCGGCAGAGAACACATCTGGCAGAGAGATCCGGCAGTCTGGGGATTCTGCTCTCCCCTGCTCTTTCCTGCAATTGGAAACAGCCGAAACAACCGCACAAAATTTGACGGCGAATGGTACGAGCTTGCCAAGCATGGATTCTGCCGTACCTCTGAATTCAGGGCAGAACAGGTCTCTGACTGTGAGGTGCGCTTTACACTCCGCGCAAATAAGGAAACGAGGGTTCACTACCCGTATGAGTTTGTGTTGACTCTGACCTATCGTCTTGAAAATGGAACCCTCTCGATGACTTATCAGGTAGAAAATCCAATGAACCATGAGATCTGCTACTGCATCGGTGCACACCCGGGCTTTCTCTGCCCGATGGAGGATGGCGCTGTCTTTGAAGATTATCAGTTGGAATTTGAGAAGAAGGAATCCATCTTCTCCGTGCTCTACGATCTGGAAAAACTGGAATTTGATCCTGCAAGACACGGAACGATCACTCTCGAAAACGAGTCCATAATACCGCTCTGCTATGACCTCTTCGATCAGGATGCCGTCTACTTTGAGAAAACGGCTTCCCATGTGGTGCGTCTCATCAATCGCAACAGTAGTCACGGTGTCGAGGTTGCCTACCCGGATTTTAGCGGAATCGGATTCTGGACTCCAAACGGCAAACATGCTCCGTTTCTCTGTATCGAACCGTGGAATGGATGTGCGATCCGAATGGACGAGGACGATGAATTCATTCACAAATATCAGGTTCAGAGACTCGCGGCGCACACTGCAAGAAGTTACCAGCTGATGATTCGCATGGTGTAACTTAGAATATATAAAAAGCGCCTCACATAATTCTCTATTTTTCTGATTATTTAAGTTTCTGTTCGTACTTTCCAGTTTTCCGAAATCATGTTCTGGTTTTCGATTGAACAATTATCTTTTAACCAGGCTATTGCTATTTCTTAGCGAAATTCCTCGACCCAAACTGCTTTGCCCTCTCTCAGCGACTCTTTTACATTAAGAATCCTCTGGTTTTCAGAACCACGGAATTTTAGGCTCAGATTTCGTTTTTCTTCCACAAAGCGTCCATCTACCATCACATCAAAGAGTGGGAGAAGTTCTCTCGTCGTCTCTGATTCCGGCACCATCTTTGCAAGAATTTCCTTTTCAAAATCATATCCGGTGAAGCACCAGATCGTCTTGTTCGGATAGGTGTCGCGAATTTTTTTCACAAACGGGAGCAGAGCTTCTTGATTCTTCGGGTACATCGGCTCTCCACCAAGCAGAGTCATTCCCTCAATATAATCCGGTGCCAGAAGACTCAGCAGATGTTCCTGCGTCTCCTCTGTAAATGGCTCGCCGTACTGATAGTCCCATGCCTCCTCATTGAAACATGCCTTGCAGTGGTGCGGGCATCCGCTCACAAACAGAGACACTCTCACACCTGGTCCATTTGCAATGTCCACTGACTTGATTGTTGCGTAATTCATAAAACGATAATCCTTTCGGTTAGTACAGAAATTCCCTATCTTCAAATGGCAGAACATTCACCTGTCATTCTTTTCACAAATAAAAGTTACAGGTGCAAAACTCTGCTCTTGATCTCCTTCGTCTTTCCGGTGTTCCAGAAATTCTCTCCGAGATATCCACAGGTGCGTCGGGTCACATTCATCTTGCTGTGATCCTTATTTCCACACTGAGGGCACTCCCACTCCAGATTGTCATTGAGTTTGATCTCGCCCTCGTATCCACAGACCTGACAGTAATCTGACTTTGTGTTAAACTCCGCATACTGGATATTGTCATAGATGTAGGTCACAAGCGTCTCCATCGCCTTGAGGTTGTTCATCATGTTCGGAACTTCAACATAAGAGATCGCACCACCTGTCGAGAGGTTCTGAAACTCGCTCTCAAAGCGGAACTTATCAAATGCATTGATCTTCTCACGCACATCGACATGGTAGGAATTCGTGTAATATCCCTTGTCAGTCACATTTTCAATCACACCATATTTCTGCTGGTCAATCCGCGCAAAGCGGTAACAGAGAGATTCTGCCGGTGTTCCGTAGAGTCCAAATCCCAGACCCGTCTCGAGTTTCCACGCCTTAGTCTTGTCATGCATGTACTTCATGACCTTCCACGCAAATTCCCGTCCGACCGGATCTGTGTGGCTGACACCCTTCATCAGATACGTCATCTCATAAATGCCAATATAGCCAAGTGAGAGGGTCGAATAACCATCCTTTAAGAAGCGATCAATCTTTTCTCCCTTTTTCAGGCGCGCAATCGCCCCATACTGCCAGTGAATCGGGCTCACATCGGAGAGAGTTCCAAGAAGCGCATTGTGACGGCACATCAGCGCCTCACGGCAGAGCTCGAGTCTTTCATCGAGAAGTTTCCAGAATTTTTCCTCATCGCCTCGCGCAAGAATTCCGATCTGCGGAAGATTGATGCTGACAACTCCCTGATTGAATCGACCTTCCCACTTGTAATTTCCGTTTTCATCTTTCCACGGAGACAGGAAAGACCGGCATCCCATACAGCTGAAAACATTTCCCTCATAATTCTCGCGCATTTTCTTTGCGGAAATATAATCCGGGTACATTCTCTTTGCCGAGCACTCCACTGCCATGCGAGTCACATCGTCATACGGACCACCCTTTAAGCAGTTGCACTCGTCAAGCACATAGATCAGTTTCGGAAACGCTGGGGTCACATAGACTCCTGCGTCATTCTTTGTGCCCTGAATGCGCTGTCTGAGAATCTCACGAATAATCATCACATTCTCTTCCACATACTCATCATCCGGATCAATCTGCAAAAACAGGGTCACAAAAGGCGCCTGACCGTTCGTCGTCATCAACGTATTGATCTGATACTGAATTGTCTGAACACCGGAGCGAAGCTCGTCCCGCAGACGGATTCCCACGATCCGCTCGCGCTCCTCGGCACTCATCTCATCGTGAAACTCCTCGACCAATTCCCGCTCAAATTTCTCGCGGCTCCGGCGCAGATACTTTCCAAGATGCTTGACTGCCACAGACTGCCCGCCGTACTGGTTGCTTCCGACTGCTGCAATAATCTGCGTCATGACGATGCATGCGACCTGAAAGCTCTTCGGCGTCTCAATCATCTTTCCGTTCATCACCGTTCCATTGTCGAGCATGTCCGCAATATCGATCAGACAGCAGTTAAAAATTGGCTGAATAAAATAATCGGCATCATGGAAATGCAGAACCCCGTTCTCATGCGCGAGAGTGATCTTCTCCGAAAGAAGCAATCGTTTCGTCACATCTCTCGACACCTCTCCCGCAATATAGTCTCTCTGCGTTGACGCGAGCACGGTGTTCTTGTTGGAGTTCTCCTCCGCCAGCTCCTTATTCTCATTGCGAATCAATTTCAAAATCGATTCATCCGTTGTGTTGGTCTTCTGAAGCAGTGCACGCTGATAACGGTAAAGCATATATTTCTTCGCCAGCATATATTTGTTGTGCCCCATCATCTGTCTCTCGACCAGATCCCGAATTGTATCAACCGGAATCACATCCTCTGCCTGCTCTTCCACACAGCGAATCGTCTGCTCCACAAGCCCTGCATCTGCCTGCTCAGATTCCTCTACCGTCTCATTTGCTCTGCGAATTGCCGCCCGGATCTTGTTGGCATCATAAACCGCGATTCTTCCATCCCGTTTCTGTACTTTCATCCCCGCTCGTCTCCCAACTATATATAGTTATTTTTCACGTTCATGTATCAATATATAGTATTTATATATGACACTGCAAGTCCTATTATACGAGGAGAATTCCACTTTGTCTATATGCGGATTCCATAAAAAATTCTGTCTCCCGTCTCGCATGCTCCCGCCTTTCCGGCGATACGCCCCTTAAAACCGACCTTTTTCCAACTATACAAAAAGCCGAAAACGAATAAAATCAATCTTGTCGAAGAGAAAATCTCTGCGTATAATAACACTCAGATAACAGAAAACCGGAGGATACAACCAATCATGCAATTACTCAACAACAACCTGTCTATTTTCATTTTGATCCTTGTCCTTGCGGGTGTTCTTGCACTCTTATGGCATCGCTTTACAAACAGCCCTGCCGGACAGTTTTACAAGACCACCTACCACAAAATCACGCACAATTCCTATCGGAAAATCCAGAAGGACAAGGGTGCTTACGGCGAATATCAGATTTATCAGAATCTCGCCTCCTACGAGAGAGACGGCGCTCATTTTCTCTTTAACTGCTATCTCCCATGGCGTTCCGGGGAGACGACCGAGATTGACGCACTGATGATTCATCACAGCGGAATCTATGTGTTTGAGAGTAAAAATTACGGAGGCATAATCGCAGGAAAGGAAGCCGACGAATACTGGACGCAGACATTGCCGGCAAAGGGACATTCGATGACGCAGAACACTTTTTTTAACCCAATTTTGCAAAACCACTCCCATATTTCCTGTTTAAAAGAGCTTCTGTCCAGAGAAGCCCGTGAAATTTTTGCGCAAACAAGCAAAAAGACAACAAAAAAAGAGGTACCCATCCACTCGGTCATCGTCTTTTCTGATCACTGTGATTTGAAATCCGTTCCCAGACGGACGACGGAGAGTGTCACGGCAACTTACCGCACTCTGCCAAAAATCGTCGCTCCGATCGCATCAAAAAAGCGCTATGCGTTGAGTGCAGAAGAGGTTTCTCAGATTGCGAAGCTCCTCTATCCATGCACACAAGCCAGCACAGCGCAAAAACATCGTCATGTTAAGTCGGTTCAAAAACGGGTAAATTCCTCTCAGAATGCCGGTAAATCCTCAAAATCTTCTACACACCGGAGGACTCAATCTCACAGGTAAATCCGGCATCCGTGACTGCCTTCACAGTATCGGAAATTCCCTGACCACCGGCAGTTAAGTATCCCGATGCAAAGATCGAATCGACAACGCTCAAAAGCTCCTTCTCTCTTCCCTTGAAATAGATCTCACGTCCTGCCGCACAGCGGATATCGGTCTGCGGAACGAGAAGGCGCGCAAGGCAGAGCACTTTCAGACCGTATTCCGGTGTCAGAATCGAGGTATCGATCCCCTCAAGCGGGGTGCCCGGAATCGGGATCAGGAAATTGATCGGAAGTGCCTGCGGGCGAATCTCGCGAAGGTCGAGAAGCATGTCGACAACATCCTCCTTGCTCTCTCCCATTCCAATGATTCCACCACTGCAAATCTCAAATCCAAGTCTCTGAAGCATGCGAATATTCTGCACGCGCTGTTCGTAAGTGTGTGTCGTACAGATATTGTGATAGTAGGAGCGACTGCTGTTTAAGTTGTGGTTGATTCGGTCAAGACCGGCATCTTTGAGCATCAGGGCCTGCTTTTCGGTCAGGAACCCGATTGAACAGCAAAGATGAGTTCCCTCCGCCTTCATCACGCGGATTTTCTCTGCAAGTTCCTCGATCTCAGCATCGCTAAATCCCATTCCACTCAGTCCAATACAGTGGCGGGAGAGATGATTCTCCTGAACAAACGTATTGTCGCGGTAGAGCTTCTCATCTGCAACCCACTTGTACTTGTCAATATCCGCCTGAGAACGGCTCGACTGTGCACAGTACGCACAGTTCTGAGAACAGTTTCCGCTTCTCGCATTTGTCAAAATATGGATGCTCACGCGATTTCCCTTGTACTTCGTCCGCAGATTTCCTGCGACGCGCATCAAATCGCCAAGTCTCTCATCCGGCAAATTAATCAGTGCAATCGCCTCATCTCTCGTCAGATTCGGCTCCTCCTGAGCAAAAACCTTTGCATAGATCTCCTCGTTATTTACAGAATTTTTCTCGGCAGTCATGAACAAATTCCTCGCTTTTCTCTATTTCTTCATAGTCTTCTTATGATTTCTTTTTTACAATAATAATAAACTTTATCACGAACTGCCATCTATGTCAACTTGTAATTCGATTTATGGTTTACAAGTTTCCCGATCATCGACTCAACGATCGATCAGCTTCTCAGCTCAATTCCGTAAGTCTTATTCAACTGCTTTAAGATCTTCTTTACATATCCGTCCACGGTATCAGCGCCGAATGCCTCATCCTTCGGAGTGAACAGAACGGTAAATGCCATAGACTTCTTGTTGGAAAGGATCTGCTTGCCCTCGTATACGTCAAAGAGGGTGACATCCTTTACAAACGGGCTTGCCTGGTAGATGCACTCCTCAACCTGTCCACAGGTGATGTCCTTATCCATGACAAGAGCCAGGTCGCGCTTCTCCTCAGCAAACTTCGGAAGCGGTTCAAATACCGGTGCCTTGCCATACCACTTCTCGAGCGCCTTCATGTTGATCTCCAGAACGTAGGCATCCTCACGCATTGCCTCTTCCTTCATGATCTCATATTTTACCTTTCCAAAGTAACCGATCTTTTCGCCCTCGCAGAGAATGCTCGCCGTCTGATACGGGTGCAGGAACGGTTTCTCGGTTCTCTCATAGGTGAAAGAGATGTGCAGAACATCTGCAACGGTCTCTGCCATTCCCTTTAAGGTGAAGAAGGACTCGTCCTTACCAAATGCACCGATGCACAGCGTCTCACGCTCCTCCGGGTACTCCGTCAGCGGAAGTGCCTTCGGGATAAATGCATTTCCGATCTCGAAAATACGACCCTCGAAAATTCCTCTCTTCTGGTTGCGTCCCATTGCATGAATCATCTGCGGTGCAAGCGTCGTTCTCATCAGGGAGAGATCCTCGTTGATCGGATTCATGATGCGGATTGCGTGACGCTCCGGTGCATCCTCTGCAAATCCCATCTCATCAAGGTCTGCCGGGGAGAAGAAGGAATAATGGATTCCCTCAAAAGCGCCAACACTGCACAGCGCTCTCTTCACCTTCAGAATCGTCTTCTGGCGCAGGTTGCTTCCGCCGATCGTCACCTTTGCAGTCGGAAGGAAGGTAGAATCGATGTGCTCATAGCCATACATACGGATAACTTCCTCAGCGACATCCGGGTAATCCTCCATATCCTCACGGTATGCCGGGAAATGCATCGTCAGCTCATCGCCATTGATCTCCGGCTGGAAGTTCAGACCGGTCAGAATGCGAAGAATATCCTCGTCCGGAACCGTGATTCCGAGAACGCCATTTACCTTCTTGATGCTGGTCTTGAAGGTAACCGGCTCTAAGGAATTTCCGGTGTTCACATTCCTGTGAGTCTTGGAAACCTTTCCTGCTCCAAGCTCTTCCACGAGATGCAGGGCGCGCTTCATTGCCATCTCAGTTGCGTACTCATCGACACCTTTGGAGTATCTCTGGCTTGCATCAGAAGACTGACCAAGTGCACGGGAGCTTCTGCGGATGTTGTCGCGGGCAAATTTTGCAGATTCGAACATAACCTCAGTCGTCGTGTCACGGATCTCGGAATTCAGACCACCCATGATTCCTGCAAGAGCAACCGGCTTCTTGCCGTCACAGATTACAAGGTTGTTCGGATCTAATGTGAACTCCTTCTCATCGAGAGTCACGATCTTCTCACCCTCGGTTGCACGTCTCACGCAGATTGCATTGTCCTCAAGGTAATCGCAGTCAAATGCGTGAAGAGGCTGACCAAGCTCTCTCATGATGTAGTTTGTAATATCAACGATGTTTGAGATCGAATTGTTGCCGACAAGAGCAAGTCTTCTTCTCATCCATGCCGGAGACTGACCCAGCTTTACATCGTATACATAGTGTGCAAGGTAACGCGGGCACAGATCCTGTGCCTCAACGGTAACCTCGAAGCCTTCCTTCTCCACCTCAGTCTCGGTGTAATCGAGTGCCGGCATCTTGAGTGGCTGACCGAGAGCCGCAGAAACCTCTCTTGCCAGACCGAAGATGCTCTGGCAGTCCGGACGGTTTGCAGTGATCGAAACGTCGAAGATCCAGTCGTTCAGTCCGGTGATCTCTTTTACATCTGCACCAATCTCGGCATCCTCCGGCAGAACGAGAAGTCCGCAGTAACCGGCGCCCGGATACAGATCCTCATTTAAGCCAATCTCCACGCCGGAGCAGAGCATACCGTAAGACTCATATCCTCTGAGTTTGCCCTTCTTGATCGTCACAACGCCCTCGATCGTGACATGATCCTTTGCAGTTGCATAAACTTTCGCGCCGATCATTGCAACCGGATACTTTCCGCCTGCCTTTACATTGTCAGCTCCACAGCAGATCTGAAGAAGCTCCGGTCCGCCTACATTTACCTGACATACATGGAGATGAGTCTCCGGAATTGGCTCACAGGACTCCACATAGCCGACAACGATTCCGCTGATGTCCTTTCCCACCTGCCATTTTTCTTCTACCTCAAATCCACAGTCGAACAATTTTTTCTCCAGCTCATCTGCGGAAACATTGATATCTACATAGTCATTTAACCAGCTTAACGGTACAAGCATTTCTAATCCTCCTGTCCTGATCAGTCATCGATCTGATCCAGCACACGCAGATCAGACTCAAACAGCATTTTGATATTGTTAATGCCATATTTCAGCATTGCGATACGCTCCAGACCCAGACCGAACGCAAATCCGCTGTACTTCTCGGAATCAATTCCGCAGTTCTCGAGCACTTTCTTGTTTACAACGCCTGCGCCGAGAACCTCAATCCAGCCGGTTCCCTTGCACAGTCTGCATCCCTTGCCTCCGCACTGGAAACAGCTCACATCAACCTCAACAGACGGCTCCGTGAACGGGAAGTAGGACGGGCGAAGTCTGGTCTTGGTGGACTCACCGAAAATTCTCTGAACGAACATATCAAGCATGCCCTTCAAATCGCAGAGCGTGATGCCCTCATCAACGACAAGACCCTCCATCTGGCTGAACATCGGAGAATGGGTTGCATCGTCATCGGAACGGAATACTTTACCCGGGGAAACGACCTTGATCGGCGGTTTCTTTGCTTCCATGACATGAACCTGACCTGCGGAAGTCTGGGTACGAAGCAGGAACTCCGGAGACAGATAGAACGTATCCTGCATGTCACGCGCCGGGTGATCCTGCGGGGTGTTCAGTGCAGTGAAGTTGTAGTAATCGGTCTCGATCTCCGTTCCCTCATACACCTCAAATCCCATCGATGCGAAGATGTCGGTCAGCTGATTGCGAACCGTCGTTACCGGATGCAGGTTGCCGTAGCGGATCTTTACCGGAGGCATCGAGATATCAATCTTCTCAGACTTATATCTCATCTCCTGTTCCTTTTCCTTCAGCTTCTGATCCAGCTCGTCAAAGAATTCGTTTGCCCACTCCTTTGCGCTGTTGATCGTCTTACCGAACTCTGCCTTCTGCTCGTTCGGAACGTTGCGCATCTCCTTCATCAGAAGACCGATCTTACCCTGCTTGTTGTCCAAAAAGGTCTTCTTGAACTCATAGACACTTCTCGAAGTCGTCAGATCATCTGCGCCCTCACGGATTTTTTCTTTGATCGAAGCGATCACTTCATTCAGCTCTTTTAAATCCTGCATGATTTCTCTCCTTTTCTATTACTGTGAAACATGTTCTGCAATCCGCACATCCGGCTTTGACTTTGTGGAAATTTAACTTTGTGGAAACAAAAAAATCCCTCTGCACAAATGTGCAAAGGGACGATTAGACAATAATTCTACCGCGGTACCACCCAGCTTCCTGCAAACAGACAAACCCTACTCTGTCACAGACACTTTCCGGTGCGTAACGTACACCAAACGTCAATGCCTACCCAACCACTCTTTCTCTCGGTATTCAGCAATGAAGCTCCCGTGGGAAATTCGGATATCTGTCTGAACGGAAAGGGGCTCACAGCCGACGACCTCTTCTCTCTGACCGGAAACAGTATCTTAAAAACACGATCTTCGCTTTTCTTAAATATTTTCTTAAAATAAATTATGATTGCAGATATGACTGTCCGAAACTAATATGAGTATCCTGGTATCCTGATTTTCCTACCATTCTTTACGCTTCAATCCTCACATCGTTCGAAACAATTCATAGTCTATGGTTCATTCTACTCATTTCAGTCAGAAAAGTCAAGTTTTTTTCAGCGTCCCATCAGCATAGCCCCTTTTTTGCGATCCGCCCCCGTCTGCTTCTCATTTCACTGTTTGATTTTTTCTCCCCACCGGATTTCTACAACTTTGTAAAACAGTTTGTCCCAACTCCCTTTCTTTGCTCTGCCTCCCGAATATATTCCAAGACGCAATCTTTCAGCTTCTGCATATTTTCTGAGAGTGCTACGCCTTTCTCCGTCCCCATTCCCAGTTCGCGAAGGCTTCTCGGCGTGACCGGGACACAGCAGACATCATCCGTATTTCCACGGATCATCAGCTCTGACATCATCGAGATTCCAAGTCCTTTTCCCACCATACGGATCACCGTCTCATCATCGACATAGACGGTCTGCTCTTTTGCCTTGACCCCGGCTTCCCCAAATGTCCTGTGCACATCGATATCAAATCGGCCGTAGGGCATCAGAAAATCTTTTCCCTCAAATTCTTTCAGCGGAAATTCTCTCCGCCCCTCAAGCGGATAATTTTTCGGCAGGATCGCATAGAGAAGTTCCTGATAGAGCGGTGTCCATTCGCATTTTCCCACGTCCTGCCGACTTGCAAAAATCACATCGGTCTTTCCTTCCTCAAGCAGTTCAAACGGCTCGAGCGCGTGATCCACCATGCGCAGATCCACATCGACATTCGGGCAGATTCGTCGAAACCGATAAAGAATTTCCGGCATCCAGCACATCGCCATACTCGCATAGGCCGCAATGCGGATCGTCTCCATCTGCTGTTTCGCGATTGCCTGAATCCGATTTTCCAGATTCGCATTCGCCTGCAAAAACTGTCGGATCGCCGGCACAAGCTCCCGCCCCTGCTCTGTCAGAGAAATCCCGTTATGACTCCTGACAATCAGCAGAAATCCGATCTCCCGCTCCAAGCTGTTCACAAGATGAGTCAGTCCCGACTGCGTGTATCCCACAACTTCCGAGGCCTTGGAAAAGCTCCCTAAATCCACCGCCGTCATCAAAATCTCCAGTTTTTTTGCATCCATCTATTTGTTTTGTCGCCTCCTTCTGCTCTGTTTGGGTTATTGCGTGTTCTTCTGTGCATTTATCGCTATGACAATGGATATTACACTTTGTCATACTTCTATTATAAAGATGGATTTCCCAAACTGCAAGTTGGAGCTTACAATGAGTATTATATAAAGATTTAATATGTAACGAATCGTACAACGAATATAATGAGGTGATTTTTATGATAGAACAAAGACAACTCTCCCATCTTTCCTTCAGTCAACGCACTTTGGTGGCTGTCACTCTGTTTGGCATGTTTTTCGGTGCCGGAAATTTGATTTTCCCGGTTCATCTCGGACAGCTTTCCGGACGCAATCTTTTCCCCTCTATGATCGGCTTTATCATCACTGCGGTGGGAATTCCGATTCTCGGCGTTGCATCGATCGGCAACACACACTCCGACGGACTTCAATCGCTCGCGTCAAAAGTCGGCAGACGGTACAGCTACGTTTTTACCTGTCTGCTCTACTTGACAATCGGTCCGTGCTTTGCGATTCCAAGATGTGCGACGACATCCTTCACGACCGGAATTGCTCCGATGCTTGGAACTCAGATTTCGGAGCGTTTCGCTCTGTTTCTGTTTTCCGCCATCTTCTTCGCACTGGTGCTGTTTTTCTCCTTAAAACCAGGAAATATCACACTCTGGATCGGAAAAATCATCAACCCGCTGTTTTTATTTTTCCTCGCAATCCTGATTTTCTCTGCCCTGCTTCATCCGAGTATTTCGATCGCTTCCGCGATTCCGGATGCCTCTTATGAAAGCGGTGCTCTGTTTCACGCATTGTCTGAAGGATACGGAACAATGGATGCGATCGCCGGTCTCGCCTTCGGTATCGTCGTCATCAATGTGATTCGCCAGATGGGTGTGAACGAAGATGACGCCGTCGCAAGAGAGGTCCTGCACTCCGGCATCCTCGCCGGACTTTTGATGGCATTGATCTACATGCTGACAATCCTGATCGGCGCACAGTCACTCGGACTGTTTGCCGTTTCTGAGAATGGAGGAATCGCGCTTTCCCAGATCTCAAGCCATTATCTTGGCAAAGCGGGCATGCTGATCCTCGCCATCACAATCACATTTGCCTGCTTAAAGACCTCAATCGGACTCGTGACAAGTTGCGCTGAGACTTTTGAAAAAATGTTTCCGAACCGTCTGTCCTACACTGCCTGGGCGATTCTGTTTACCGCGTTTTCATTTTTTATCTCAAATATGGGGCTCTCGACGATCATCCGCTACTCCGTGCCCGTGCTGATGCTGATTTACCCACCGGCAATCACGCTGATCCTGCTTGCACTGTTTGGAAAATATTTTGAACATAATCAAAATGTTTATCTCTGGGTCACTGTATTCACCTGGTCAGCTTCGTTGTTTGATTTTTTGGGGTCACTTCCAAAACAGCTCCAAATGGCGCTTCACCTCGACCTTGCTGTGGAATTTGCAGAGAGATTTCTGCCATTCTTTGATCTGAATCTCGGCTGGATCGTCCCGGCGCTGATCGGACTGATCGTTGGACTGATGGTACAGAAGAAAGAAACGCTCGTGAATGTGGGGATGAATTTTTAAGAAAAAGAGATGGAAAAAAGATCTTGCAATGGTTTAATTCCAATTGCAGGATCTTTTTTCATAAACCATTCAAGTATCCTGCTTACTGATATCCTCCAGCAATTCCTGCAAAATATTCTCCTGATATCCTGACAATCGTCTCTCTTTCACAACTTCAGCTGTCTCTTTCAGTTGTGGATGACAGATATATTCTAGCTTGCTAATTCCAAGATCACTAATTCTTTCTCCTGAACAACTTTTTTCATAATCTCCTGGAGACATTCTCCATATATGAATTCCATCTCCAAATTTTTTCCAAAGTCGCTCTGCAATCTGGATTCCATCTGGATCAATGTCTCCACTGTAATAAATTTGCATATCACTTTTCAAGATCATCGGAATCAGGATCTGTACAATAGAACGTGGTTGCCCTGCTGTGCACAACAATATAGGGTCCCGATTCCGTAAATGGTGAATCAGATACGTAAAAACCATCTCATTCTCTACAATATACACCTTTTTCCCTGAAGCTCGCACACCGATCACTCCACACATGTTTTCCATTGTAATCACATATGGTTCTTTTCTTCTGCAAAAAGCTACATATGCAGGATGCCATCCTTCTTTTGTTTCCAGTTGCAATCCATATGCGTGTACCATAGAAGATATATTATCCGGAATGATTCCTGCACTTTGCAAAAGTTCTCTCCAATTATGGGCATTTGAAGGAAAGTTTACACCTTTGCAATAACTGATCCCATGTGTCAAAAGGATTCCTCCCACACTTCCACGATCAAAGTAATGAGGATTATCCGATACATCAGCAGAGAAAACTGCCAGAGGACTCTCCGTCGCTTCTGCTTTCATTTTCTCCAGTTTCAAAAGAGCATTTCCCACCTGGCTTATCAACACTTCTGCTGATTGAGGATCTCTGCCATATTCTCTTATAATTATTTGATACCCATATTTCTTAGAGCTCCTTACTGCTTCCAGCCATTTCACAGCGATGGAATCTTTTCCAGCTTTTTCAGAAAAACATTTCCGGATTTTATTCAGAAACATCTCTTTTTGCTTCTGATTTTGTTCTGCTTCCATCTGATTTGTCTGCAATGGTTTTCCAAAATATGCTTCCAGAACTTCTTTCATCTCAACAGGTGCGTATCGCGTTTTTTGTAACCCTGCCTCAAATTCAGCAAAGGAAAAACGAATGGTATCCTCAAGAAATCTCCTTCCAATGATACTGCTGATTGCCTTCCGTTCTTCTTCCGAAGTATCTTTTAACGTGATTCTTCCGGCTACTCTTCCGTAAGAACGCCATTTCTTCCACAATTCCTGGAAACACCGATGATACGCATCGCGACATCGAAAATACTCCACACATTCCTGGCTATTGTTCATCAAGAATCCTCTCTTTTCCGTTCCATGTATAGCGAATCACCGAAATCGTTTTGGAATTTTGCGGTCTGAGAAGCTCTGCAATCCTGAGACCTTTTACGGTTTCAAAGCACCCCCACAACGCCTGTGAGTTAATAATATAGTCGAAGTCCAGTTTATGAACCAGCTTAAACATACTGCTGATATTTTTGTCATCTACTCCGGCAAATGCTTCATCCAAAGCAATCATGCGTGGATGATCTTGCTTTTCTGCTTTTTTATACTGCGCATTTACGGCTGCAAACAACGGGACATACATCGCCATCGCTTTTTCTCCACCGCTGAAACGGTTAAATGCCGCATTGGTGAGAGGTTTCTTCTGTTCTTCACCGCGCCTGAAATACATATGAAACTCAAACCATTTTCGATAATCCAGCGCATCTCTCACCAGTTCCATGTAGTTGATCATACCATCGCTTTCTTCCAGCTTCATCTTTTCTGCTCGGATCTTACTGCGGAAATGAGTTGCTACCTTCTCAATATCCTCAATCGTCAAAAGTTCCCGATCACGAAGTAAAATTTCTTCCAGCTCATTGGTATCCAGCTCTTCTCCATTTTCTGCCCTACAAGGTTTCCAGTCCAGTGAGAAGCTGAGTCCCATAGAGGTATCCATTTCCCTCATCAACTTTGACATATCTGCAACCCATTTTCTGCTCTCCGCAATTTTATCCGTAAGTTGTTGACTGATTGTCTGAGAAAGAATATCTTCAAACAGTTCCCTGTCCTTTCTCTGAATCAGCAATTCTGTCTCATCAATGGCGATCTTTAATATTTTATAAAACTCTTCCAGATAAACTTTCTTCCCTTTCCAGGTAGATACAATCCGCACACGATTTCGCAAAATACTACTGTTTTGAGTTTCCATAACAGAACCCGATTCAAAACAGTTTTCAATCGAAGTTCCATAATTCGTCAGACTTCCATTATGGCGCTGATATACCTGATATAAGGACTGGAACAGATCTGCTGCTTCCCGGTTTCTGTCGTTCTCACGCATCATTTGAACCGCTGTTTTCGCACAGTCTGCCAAAGAACGATTTTCACGTTCCATAAGCAAATTCAGAGAAAGTTCTTCCTCGAAATAACTTTTCAGCATCGTTTCAAGAGAAATTTTTTGTCTCAGATTTTCCTTCTGTATCGGTTCATTCTTCACCAGTCTTTCTCTGTTTGCTCTCAGAACCGCCAGTTCTTCTCTTACAGTACCACATTCTTCCGTAATAAACGTAATTTCTTCTCGAAGTTTTTTCAGTCTGTTTGCTTTTTCTACAATATCCGGACGGTTTAAATATTCTTCATACTGGTGAATCTGGACATCAAATTGCTTAACTTTTGTGCTGTATTTATCTCGTTCAAAAAAAGCATCATCCATACGAGCCTGATTCTCTTCGATTGCTTCTTCCTGAGAAATACCCGCTCTCTTCTCATTTTCAAGTTTCAGTAAGCACTGACAAATTTCCTGACAGAGGCTTCTGTATGCTTCCAGTGCATCCATTGCCTCTTTGTATGCCTCTCCCGTTCTTCCATACGGAAACGACTTACACGTATGCAACACGATCTGGTACTGACTGTTCTTTTCTTCAGCAATCTTCTTTTCCAGTACTTCCTTCTGATTATATTCATCCGTTATCCGGGCCAGCAATAACCGACCGTCTTTTTCCTGATCCAGTGCCATATTAATCTTTGTAAATCCAGGCAAGTTCTGATATTCCCTTTGAAGAATTTCCAATTTTCTCTTCCATTCTTCTATCTCTTGTTCCAGCTCAGTTAATTTTTCTGTCTGAATTCGGATCATCTCTTCCAACTTACGGATTTTTTGTTCCTTCCGCCGTTTTCTCGCCAAAAATCCCACAAATTCTGCATCACCCGCCTTATCCGCCCGACCAAGCAACATCCCCTGCTGAAACCATCCATCTGTCCCAAGATAATTTCCAGTTTCTGATTTTTCCTCTTCATAAATATTGCTGAGAATCCGTCTGACGGACTGTTGCAACTGTGGTTCCAATTCTTCACTGACGACTAAGGAATCAAATCTGGACATTCCACTTTTTTCCGCATAAAGCACCGTGTCAAGAAACTCCGGACACTGTGTCCGAATTCGCTCTAAATCACACTCTGATACGACCAACGCATCCAGAATTCCCGAATGTTGTAATTGAGCTTCTAATCTTGCGCAGGAATGAGAATCCAGATTTTCCGAAAATTCTACGGTCTTGTAAAAAGGCACTGCCGTAATGCCCCATTTTTCCAGAGCAATTCTCGATGCCTTTGTCTCTTCAGAACGTTCCGGTTCCAATTCCTCCTGCCTGAAAGCCTCTGAAAGTTCTTCTTTCGCTTTTTTCAGGATTCCCGACTGAATGTTCCGTTCATTCTCTCTGTTGTTTTTCCGGTCAAGTAACTGTTGCCTCTGTTCCTCATACGATTTCCGAAAAAGTTCCTGAATTTTCCCTGCGTCTTCTACCGACTGGTATTCTTTCATTTTTTCTTCTGCTTCCTGCAAGAGGGCAGAACTCGGATGCCACTGAACAGATTGTTTTTCCAGTTCAAAAACATCTGTAATCCACTGATCGATGCACTCCAAGACCTGATTCTGTGCATCCAACAGTCCCTGACTCTTATTTTCTTTTTCTTTTTTCAGAGACTCCAGTTCTTCCAGCACTCTGTCATATCGTCCGGCTATATCTTCATACTGCCTTATCACCCGCTGGCATTCTTCCATGAGTTTTTTTCGTATCTCAAGTCCTTTTGCAAGTTCCTCTGCATGCTCCTGATTTTCCTGTTCCAATACCTGCGTCCATTGTCCGTGCTGTTCCCACTGTAAAATTCTCTGTTCTTCTTCTAACTCCTCTTTGAATTCTGCAAGATGCTCTCTTCTCTCCTCCAACTGATCCTGAATTCGTTTCAGCTGTTGTTCTCCCTGCCATATTTTTGTATTATAATCCTGAATTTTTCCATTCCAACGCGTCTCATCTTCAAATGCTGTGTTTCTCTGTTTTTTTGCATCTTCCAGTTTACGGTCAATTCCTTCCAGATCCATATCTAAAAGCCCGTTTCGTTCTGTTTCTGCCAAAATTTTCCGTTCTTCCAGTTCTTTCAGATATTGCGTTTTCTTCTGACAGGAATCTTCTGTCTGATGCAGTTCCCGTTCCTGTTGATCCAATTCCTTCTGCGCTTCTTCTACTTCCTGCTTTTTCTGTAAATATGCCTGAGCTTTTTTTGCCAGCATATACTGATTATAGCGCGTATATTCATTTCGGATGATTTTGATGTCCGCAAATGCACGGTTCAGCATTTCCAGACTGTCCTGTATCTCATCCATTTTCTCCATGGCATCTACCATAGCCCTCAAATCTTCATCCGTCAGAGTCTGAAGCGAATCATTCAAAATTTCATATACTTTTGTAGGTTTAAATTCTTTAGAAAGTTTCGGTGCCCGCACTTTTACAAGCAGTCTGATAAACTGCTCATATTGCTCTTCTTTGCGGAAACCAAAAATATACTGATTCACATGCTTTTTATATTCACTCTGGCTGTCTGTGAAAAAGTTCTCCTCTCCAAGAAGAGTCTTCATTTCACGTTTGTCCAGAGGAATTTTGCTTGTTCCAACTGTTTTGTACAACCACAGATCATATCCGATTCTCTTTCCATCCAGAATTACAAAGCCCCAGAAATCCATCGGTTTTCCACGTTTCGCCCGTTGACCGATTCCAATAGTTCGACATTCCTCTGTGCCTTCCTTTTTGAATTCGAGAAATAAATATCCCGTCGATTCGTCTTTTTCTTCCTCACCTAAAAAGTAATATTCCATTCTTCGATCGCTGGAGCCAAATGGATCCAGTCTGCTGGGTGTACGATCTCCATCCAATACAAATGGGATAAAACTCTGCGTAGTAATAGATTTTCCGGAACCATTTTGACCTCTCAGCAGAAGCTTTCCATCCACAAACTCAAAATCTTCTTCATCATACAACCAGAAATTGACAAATCCAATTCGATTCATTTTCCAACGGTCACTCATTTTTTCACATCCCCCTTGAAATCATCTGGATAAACACCTGACAGCCTCCCTGTTGCCGGATATATCACAATCTGTTCGTTCTCACACCGAATCATAAGCCAGTCTTCCATATATTTCACTATGGTTTCCAGTAATTTTTTCTCATCCATTTCACGAAATTCTTTGCTCCATCCAGCCAGCCATTTATCGCGACATTCATGTACCAGATCTGCAAATTTTTTTCGGCTCATAAAAATTCGTTCATTTTCTGTCTTTTCCAGCTTTCCTATAGCCAGCTCATCCTGGATCTTCTGACAAACGAGAAGAACTGCCTCCGGCAACATTGCATCCCTCGGATGTACAGTTCCATAACAATCATCATTCTCCAATGTCAGGCATGCCATGTTTTTATAAATCTCCAAGTTTCCACCCAGATTTTCTTTCAGGTATTTTGAGATCCACTGACGCTGATTTTTCAAATACAACGCATCTGCATCATCATTTTTCTCCCAGTACATAACCGGACATACCGAAAGCTGTCTGTAAACACGATTAATACGCGCAGACCCACGATCTTCCTGAACTTCTTCAAAATCTGCCTTTTCAAAATCCTCCCATGACTGATATTCGGAAATATCCGTCGGGAAACTTGTCGCAAAATATTTGGAATACCCTGTATTCTCATACAACACTTCCTGCCCGACTTCTGCACCAAATGCCTCGCTCTTTCCCTCATACACGCGCAGCATCTGTAATTTCTCCATATACTGTAACACACGGACAAGAGATTTTCTCTGCGCAAAAGAAGTCCAGTCAACTTCCATAAAGACTTTCAACTGAGTCTCCACATAAGTGATCAATTCTGAGAGCAAAAACTGTTCCTGTTCTTCCTTGTCCTCCAGATACATCAGAACTACGCACAAAATACAGTAATCCCTGATTTCCGTAAACTCTGTGATTCCCATAAAGGCTTCCGCATGTGCAGGTCTTTTTTCCAGCTTCAGAAGATTATCCGTATAAATCAATTTCCATCCAAGCTGTTCTCTGACAAACCGCTGAAATTCTGGCATCTCTCTTTTCACTTTATAATACAGTTCTTTCTCTGTATCCTTACAGATCCAAAATCTTTCAAACAATGTTCTTATCTCATTCATGACTGTTTAAACTCCAATATATAACATGGCATAATCAAATTTCCGTCCTGACACTTTAACACACAGTTTTCTTTTTTTCGTATCAGCCGATATTCCTGTCCATACTCCGTTCTTCCCACTTTCTGTGAATTCATATTGGCCTGAGCAATCCACTGTAAAAAGACAATTCGGATCTCCTCCGTCACCGGTTCATCAATCTCAGAGAAAATAATTTTATTGTTCTTAATATATCGCATCACAATTTCTTTTTGTCTTCTTGCCTGTGACAGATACATTTCCCTCTGCAATCGCTTTTCCATCGTCTTATCTCTAAATCCGCTTTTTTCTTTCTTTTCACGGTAATTACGAGTATGAGGTTTCAACAAAAATTCACACGGTTCTTCCTCATAGATACTGCTGTTAATGGAATCCGATTCTCTCGGCTGAATCGTCTTAAAATGTTGAATTTTCTGGATTCCAAAGACATGTGCTGAAAGTTTTCCCGCTTCATTCATATCTTCACAGTTAAGAAAAAGCTGTAAGAATTTTTTATAATCATCCTTTCTGCTGATTCCCCAGTTCTGAATCTGTACAATCAGCGCTGCATTCTGAATGATACTCCGGATGACATCGTTTGTAACTTTCAAAACTTTTTTGCACTCACACTCATGCTGGTCCGAACCAATAAACCAATGTTTGAGAGAGGTCCATTTTCCATATACATTTTCCCGTATGCGTGCTTCCGCATTTCCATGAATCTCAAGAAGTGCATGAGGAATATCCAGTTCGCTCTGTATTACTTTTTCCAGAATCTGCTCTTCTATATCAGACAGATTCGTCTTCAAAATCCGTTCTATTCTGTGGGAATGGCGCTGTATTTCCTGCACAAACTCCGTTAGATACTTGATAAATTTATCTTTATGAACAACAAACTCTACGGATTTCATCAATTGTTCTGTTTTTCCTGAATAAAAATCTCTGAGATAATCCTGATAATTCTGATTTAATCTTTTGAAGTCTTCCTGCAAAAGACGCCACCATTCATTTACTTCTTTCAAAGTAGCCGTCTTCATTTCCGGAGCTTCATTCAGACTTTTTTCTAAACGTAAAAAGAAATTTGTGGAAAGATTTCCAGATTCTACAAAAATATTTTCAAGCCTGACCGTCAAACGTTCAATTTCTACTGCATATTCGGACATTGTATATTGATATTGCTTGTTTTTATAATCTGCAATCGTATAAACTCTGCCTGGATCCTGAATCGGTGTAAGATTTTTCCACTTAACGAGAGCATTTAAATCCAAAACTAACTGTTCCATCGTATAATTTTCAAATTCGTTATCCTTCTTCAGGAGATCAAAAATGTCTTCTTTATACAACTGAAAATTCATCTTCTCATATTCCCGGTAAAAGCAACGCATAATCTTGCGATATACAGGTGCATTCAAAACAGAAAGGTACGATGCCTCATCAATTTGTCCTAAGTATTCCATTTAAGAAATTCCTTTCTGAAATTTATTATCATGCTATCCCAAGCACTTACTTATATCATTCAAGTCGACACTCACGGAACGTATCACTGTGACAGTTATTGAATGACCAAGTATTCCCGCTTAGATGTCCCAAAAGAGTCTCATTTTACATCTTCTCTCTTAGCTAATGGATTCTGGTTTACTACTTGCTAATTTTATCAAATCCTTTTCGCTTTTTTGCGACCTCAATCAGTTCTTCCGCCTCATCAAAGGCTCCCGGCAGATAACTTTCCATCCACTCTTTTCCCTCTTTTTCCTGTTTCTTGATCTCTGCCCAACTCGCCTGTACCTGTTCGGAACCAGAAACATCTGTCGTTCCAAACACATGAGGGTGTCTGCGGATCATTTTTTCTGTAATTCCGTGAATCACATCTTCCAGTGCAAATAAGCCTTCTTCCTCTGCAATCTGTGCATGCATAACCACCTGCAACAGCAGATCCCCCAGTTCTTCCTTCAAATTCTCCGCATTTCCAGTTGATTCCAGAATGTTGATTCCACCAATGACTTCCGCTGCCTCTTCCACGCAGTCTGACTTGAGAGAAGCATGTGTCTGTTCCCGATCCCAGGGGCATCCATCCTTCGCCCGGAGTCTGGCAATCACCTGCACCAGATGATTCAATTCTTTATCCAACTGATCATAGTTGTGTTGATCGCATTTTTCGTTCATGCCTGTCTTTATCTCCTGTCTCGTATCTTCTAATCTCCTAACCTACTTCTGTCCCCTGTCTTCTAGTTTCCTGATAAAGCTCCTAATAAACTCATGGATTTTTACTCAAAAATATCTATCGCATTTCTTTCTTAATCTCTTTTCTCTTTGTTTTTATTATATAGTATACCGTATATTTTCACAAGCAAAGAGTATCGAGTGTCCATATGTCCTCTTACCACTTTTTCGCATTTAATGATCTCAAGCCGAAATTCCTGTACTTAGCATTCATATTTATTTTCATATGAATTACTGCATCTGAAAGCTCGCAAATGTTGACCTAAATAACATAGAACAAAATTTCAATCATACGAAAACAAGGACTTGTCAATTTGTGGCAGGTCCTTGTTTTCATTACATTGCATTTTACAGATTGCAAAAAATTTTGGACGACACCCAAACTCTTATTTCCAAACTTCCTCTGCAATCTCTTTTACTAATTTTAATTTCGCCGACTGCTCTTCTTCAGTCAGCTTGTTACCGATCTCACAGGAAGCAAAACCACACTGCGGGCTCAAGTATAAACGATCCAGCGGAACATATTTCTCCGCTTCACGGATTCTTGCAATCACAGCCTCCTTGTCTTCCAGAACAGGAGACTTCGTGGTCACAAGACCAAGAACCACTTTCTTGTCGCCGGAAACCTTTGCCAACGGAGCAAAGCCACCTGATCTCTCGTCATCGTATTCCAGATAATAGGCGTTTACATTTTCCTCGCCAAAAAGCAGATCTGCTACACCGTCATAAGCACCGGAACTGAAAAACGTGGAATGATAGTTACCACGACACACATGAGTGTTGATCACCAGATCTGATGGAGCCTGTGCTACGACTTCGTTATTTAACTGAAGAAGCAGTGCCTTATAATCCTCTAATTTCTGACCCTTTCTGCCCGTCAATGCAACTGCCAGCTTTGGATTTACCATACCGCCCCATACGCAGTCGTCAAACTGAAGGTTGCGACAACCCGCCTCGTAGATTTCATTTACAAATTCCACATATGCCTTGATCACATCCTTTGCAAATGCTTCCTCTGTTCTATAAATATCAAGTGTGGTTCCGAGAAGCTCTGCACCAGTAAAGTATGCATAGAACTGACCCGGAGAAGGAATCGTCTGTTTTGCTACGGTATTTTCATCCTCCAATGCCTTCACAAATTTGAAATGTTCTACAAACGGATGATCCTTTACAGAAATCTTGCCTACCATATAGGTATCATCAATCATCGCTGCCTCTGCATCGAAAGTCGTATTTCCCTGTACGGTCTTTTTGTGCTCAATGCCCTCAAATCCCCACATGAAATCAAGATGCCAGGTAGATCTGCGGAATTCGCCGTCCGTGATCACATGATACCCGAGTTTCTTGATCTTTGCTACCAGATCACGGATGCAATCATCTTCCACAGCTGTCAGCTCTTCCTTGGTGATCTTACCTTCGTCAAAGTTCTTTCTTGCCTGCTTTAATACTTCCGGTCTTAAAAAGCTACCTACAAAATCATAACGAAATGGGGTTCTCAAATCTGCCATTGTCCTATCCTCCGTCTTTGTCAATAAAAAATCCAAGAACTATTTTTTCTAACAATCAATTTGTTAATGCGCTTTTTTTCATTGATTTGTTAATCATTGGTTTTTTAGTAATTGCTTTTCCAATGATTTGTTTATTCAGTCATCGGTTTTCTTCTTCTGTTTTTTTATCTGAGGATAGTTTAACAGTATTTTTTCACTTTGAATAATACTTCATTTTGAGACTTGACCATAGATTCAGTCTATGGTCAAGAGTTTTTGAGGGGAGTTATCATTGCAAATATCATTCTTCTGGCCAGAATAACTCATCCAGCGTCTTATCTAACGCCTTGCAGATTGCAATGCATAAATAAACACTCGGATTATAGTCTCCTTTTTCAATCGCACTGATCGTCTGGCGAGAAACATTACATCGTTTTGCAAGTTCCTCCTGAGACAAATCCTTCCCGGCTCTTGCAGCCTTCATCCTAAGATTTTTCATCCTCTTCCCCATTTCCGCTAACTTTCCGAATCATAATCGCTCCAAAAATTATCAAGAAACCAATCAGGCACAAAACATTTGCCCCTCCATTTGAGAAGTCAAGTACACCATTTTCCAAAAATCTTCCGGTCTGGATGCGTTGTACCAAAGATGCAGTATTACTCATAATAATACATGCACACAGCAGAAGATAACGATTCCCATTCTCCAGTACCCGAAAGAAGGAATCCTTCAAAATGGAATACACAGCAAACACGATAACTCCTGCATATAAGATCACAAACAGTAGCATATCCGTCGTCATATACCTTGACAGATTTAATCCCTCTGTCCCATATAACAATCCCGTCACCGCCAACAGCGCAATAATCGTATAAAATCCAAACTTGTATGCATCACCACGAATCTTCAGTTGCATTTCATCATAATGGAACTCATTGGCATTCTTTCTGACGATCAAAAATACGATCCCAAATACTACCACAAAACTAAGTAATGTAACAAAACCAGTGTTCAACATAAAATCCCTCCTTCTCTACTCTTAAATCTTATATGTTATATATAATACATATTTAGGTTAATTAAATTATAGCAGTTCGAGGTTTTGATGTCAAGTTTACTTTACATTACGCTTTTATTACATGATTTTAAAGATATATTTTTTACATTTTTGGTGGTGGATTTACAAGGATATTTTGATGAGATTTAAGTGATATTTAAGATATATGTATAGGGGTATTTTTTATTTTTAATTGATTTATCTCCAAATATTTATATATGTATGCATATGGGGGACGTTTAATGGCAATATAGAATATAGGGATAAAAAATC
Organism: Brotaphodocola catenula; assembly: GCA_020686985.1. GTDB lineage: Bacteria > Bacillota > Clostridia > Lachnospirales > Lachnospiraceae > Brotaphodocola > Brotaphodocola catenula. The sequence goes on along the minus strand of JAJEPU010000044.1, from coordinate 2,740 downwards.
ACCGTTCATCTGGAACTATCCCCCATAAGAAAGTTCCGAAAAATCTTTATCTCTCTGAAATAAAAATTTGCCAGGACATTACTCATTACTGCTTGTATTCTTTAACTTTTATCTTGTAATCTATATCTTTGTTATCCTAATTCCATTTACATTCAATACTTAATACAGACATAGGCATACTAATAAACTGTACATCAAACTTCAAACTCGGTTCAACCTTTGTGCTTGTATTATGAATTCTAAAACTTAACTGCCATCCATTATCCAAAAACATCTCTACGGTATTGCTACTATTCGGCTTAAACTCAAGTGCCACAAGTCTTGTCGGTAATTTTACCACTGGAACTATAATATCTGAATCCTTGTCTTTACTTGGTTTATTTAACGTCTCATGCATATTGAATGTATGAATCAATGTAAGACGTTTACTATCACGGCTAACAATCTTATAGTAATCTTTTTTTCCAATAAGATATTCAATCATTTTCCGTGGCATATCCTTGTCTTTCTCACATGCTCTATTAACTTCATCTATGAATGCTTGTAATAATGGTACATACACTTTTTCATCTTTCTCAGTAATTTCAGACCATTTTGTTCCTTTATCTTTTTCATTTTTTAGCATATCAAATATTGGAGTGACGGCATTCCAATATGCATCACTACACGGCATATCAAACCATTCTTTTCCAAAGTTCAATTTATAGCTCAATCTACTGTGTTTTACAGCATCATGATTATGTTTGATACTCAGTCCTATCTCCCATTTAATATTATCTCTGCGAACAACAATGTCTCTGACATCTCCCTTTATGCCCGCACCATCCTTCTGAAACTCCAATACTAATTCATCATCGTCATTTTCTGACATTCTGGGTTCCATTTCAAGCACTGCATCAATTGCAAACTCTGCTGAAATTATAAATGTCTGTTGTGTTTTTTTATCGATAAGTGTCCATGCTTTTGCATTCGCATGTAAACTAGAATTATCAACAATTCTAGTCTTTCGTCTCTCGCGCAACACTTTATAAAGTGTTTTCATCCAAGCATACTCATACGCTCTTCCCTGATCATTGCTTCTTGTACTCACTTTTTTCTCATAACCTCCTTTGCATCTATAATCTCGTTATCCACTACCACCTCAGCCCCATTACCTTCTAAGTATTTCTTTATTGCAACTGCTATTTCATATGCAAGATTAACTGGAACCGCATTTCCAATCATTTTATAAGCATTATTTGTATCCTCATATATAAATTTAAAATCATCAGGAAATCCCTGTACTCTGGCAATCTCTCTTATTGTCATTCGACGATAAAGATGCTCTTTTCCTTCCACAAATTTGCACTCATTTTGCGCTACCTTAACCATTTTAGGTGCTTGTGGGTGCAACTGACATTGTCTTCCTGAAGCCTGAACTGTAAATGCCTGTTCATCCCATGCCTTTACTCTGTTACGACTCATAAATATCGGAGAATAAGCACCTGTATAATATTCATTATTGTTGATCGCATCAGGATTACGATGATTTTTCTCTCCAGCTGGTACTGCGGTATCCTTCAAATCCCATATAATATCTCGAAGAGTAATTTTATTATCGTCATCTTTTGTAGATCCTTTAGGAAATCCAAAATTAATATCCAAATCTTTTCTAAACCCTATATAAAATACTCTCTTTCTCTCTTCTGCTACTCCATAATCTTTTGCATTTACAAGGGTAAACGATACATTATATCCTGCACCATCAAAAAGATTGAGGATATTCTGTACAGCCTCCGAATGTCTATTAGCTAACATTCCGCTTACATTCTCTGCAAGAAAAAACTTTGGCTGAAATTCTTCAAGAATTCTTATATAATCAAAGAATAACTGTCCTCTAGCATCTTTAATTCCCTTTAACGAGCCAGCTTCCGACCATGACTGACAGGGCGGTCCACCAATAATTCCATCAACTTTGCCTTCTATAAACTGCTCAATATCGTCTTTCGTTACCTGTCTTATGTCTCCCTCAATCAGATGGGTATTAGGATGATTAGCCTTGAATGTAGCCCAAATCGTCTTATCAAACTCATTTGCCACAGGAATATGAAATCCTGCCCTTTCAAATCCTAAATCCAATCCACCACATCCACTAAACAAGCTAATTATGTTCATGGGTATTTTCTCCTTCATTGTTTTCTTTAATGATTCTGTTTGCTTCTATTAATGCTGTTCTTCTCACAAACTCACTATATGATGCATATTCTTCTAATCTTGCCGCTTCCTTAAATTTCTCTAATTCTTCTTCGCTTACTCTTATACTTATTGAAATTGACTTTTTCATCACATTCATTCCTCCGCTTTTACAACTAATCATACTTTTGTTGTACGTCAATGTCAATACTTTGTTGCACGAACAAATGTTTATATATTTCTATTTTGATATATAGCAATCTTATCTATTTCGGTTCTATACTGAATGTTGGGGTGTGTTGAAAAACATACTTCCAACATTCTTTTTGTTGTAATAAAATACATCTATAAGAAGCCTCCCAAAACATTTTACCGACCAAAGTTTAATGCAACGGAGGTGACTCCTTATAGATGTATCCTAATTATAACCTGTTGTGCTAGATAAGAAATAAAAAATAATATAAAGAAACTTCAACAAAATGTGCTATCTGATTTGTAGGACATACAAAATCGAAAGGAGGCATCATCATGTTGAAGTTTCATAATAATGATACCACAATTATTGCAA